>NZ_CP030830.1:0-300000 GCF_003597675.1 Neorhizobium sp. NCHU2750
ATGGCGAAGACCGCCGCAAAAATTGTCCCAACAGCCGAAGGACTGACCGCTTTGATGGAGCGGCATGCCGAGGCTTTGTCGACGCAGTTGCAGGCGCATCACCTCAAGGTTTTTCCGCCAACTGCCGAGAAAGGGATTCGATCCTTTGGTCCGTCAGAAGCCGCGAAGCTCTTAGGTATTGGTGAGTCCTATCTTCGCCAAACGGCAACCGAGATGCCAGAGCTTAACGTGAGTGTCAGTCCCGGTGGACGGCGTATGTTCTCGATCGAAGATATCCATGAGATTCGCAAGCATCTCGATCAGGTCGGCCGGGGTAATCGGCGCTATCTGCCGCATCGCCGGGATGGTGAGCAGCTCCAGGTCATTTCCGTGATGAACTTCAAAGGTGGTTCAGGAAAAACCACTACCGCGGCTCATCTTGCCCAGTATCTCGCGATGCGCGGCTATCGGGTTCTGGCGATCGATCTTGACCCTCAGGCAAGTTTATCGGCCCTTTTCGGCAGTCAGCCCGAGACGGATGTCGGCCCCAATGAGACATTGTACGGAGCAATCCGATATGATGACGAAAAGGTTCCTATCGAACAGGTAGTTCGCGGGACTTACATTCCCGATCTTCACCTGATTCCCGGCAATCTTGAGCTGATGGAATTCGAGCATGATACACCTCGTGCCTTGATGAAGCGCAAGGAAGGGGACACGCTTTTCTATGGGCGCATCAGCCAGGTGATCGAGGACATTGCTGATAATTACGACGTGGTCGTCATCGACTGCCCGCCGCAACTCGGATACCTTACGCTTTCTGCGTTGACTGCGGCCACATCCATTCTGGTGACCGTTCACCCGCAGATGCTTGACGTCATGTCGATGAACCAGTTTCTGGCGATGACATCGAATCTTTTGCGAGAGATCGAGAATGCTGGCGCACGGTTCAACTTCAACTGGATGCGATATCTCGTTACGCGCTTTGAACCGAGCGATGGTCCCCAGAACCAAATGGTCGGTTATCTGCGGTCTATCTTCGGTGAAAATGTCCTCAATTTCCCGATGCTGAAGACCACGGCCGTGTCCGATGCCGGCCTGACCAATCAGACGCTGTTTGAAGTCGAGCGCGGGCAATTCACGCGCTCGACTTATGACAGAGCCCTCGAGGCTATGAATGCTGTCAACAATGAAATCGAGGGTCTGATCAAGAAAGCATGGGGAAGGTCTGCATGAGCCGCAAACATATCCTGGGTGTCGCCACAGATGCGAGCGAGATATCAGCGAGCGATAGTCGTACGGCCCGACCCCGGTCCATGCCGTTGCTTGGTGTTGCTCGCAAGGAGCGTGATCCAGCGACGAAGTTGACTGCCAATATCGGCAATGCATTGCGCGAACAAAATGATCGCTTGGGGCGAGCGGAAGAAATTGAGCGGCGCCTTTCGGAAGGGCAGAGTGTTGTCGATTTGGACACTGCGGTCGTCGAACCCTCCTTTGTTCAAGACCGCATGTCGGACGACATTACCGGGCTGCTGAACTCGATCGAGGAGCAAGGCCAGCAGGTGCCAATCCTTGTTCGGCCCCATCCTGACAGACCAGGCCGATATCAGGTGGCCTTCGGCCATCGACGGCTTCGCGTGGTCGCAGAACTTGGCCGCACCGTCAAGGCTGTTGTCCGGGAGCTCAGTGATGAACAACTCGTCGTCGCCCAAGGGCAGGAAAACAACCAGCGAGAGGACTTGACCTACATAGAGAAGGCTCGTTTTGCCCACCAGCTCAACAAACAATTCTCTCGTGATGTTGTCATCGCTGCCATGTCGGTGGACAAAAGCAACCTCTCCAAAATGCTCCTGCTCGTCGATGCGCTTCCGCCAGAACTGATCGAGGCGATCGGACCCGCGCCGGGGGTCGGCAGGCCGAGTTGGCAACAAATGGTTGACCTGCTTGAAAAAGTGCCCTCCCCTCTTCGTGTGGTGGAGTTCGCACAGTCAGCTGATGTCCAACATCTCGCGTCCGCACAGCGGTTCAAGTCGATTTTCGCGAGTTTGAAGCCTCAGCGTGTACCACGTGGCATTCCTGAGGTTCTGTCGACGCCAGGCGGTGATCGCTTGGCTCAGGTCACGCAGAGCAAATCCAAACTTGAGATATCGATCGATAAGAAGGCAACGCCGGAATTTGCGGCGTTTGTCATGAAATATCTGCCGGTGCTCTATGAGGAATACCGATCCAAAGAGAATAGTAACAACGGAGAGTAAGCCGGAAAAGAAAAAGGCCCCCAACGGTTGTCCGCGGAAGCCCTTCTCGATGTCTAAGCAACTTGAGAATCGCATTTCCACGAATCGCAGTCAAGTCATTTTGGCACCGCTTTGGTGAGCGCTTTTTCTTTGCCTGAAGAAAGGTGAAGGGAACGATGCGAACTGGACAAGTCACGACGCCTTTCGGGCGGCGGCCGATGACGCTTGCCCTGGTCAAAGGGCAGCTTCAAACGCCTGCCGGCCAGATAAGCCGTCCCGTCGAGAAATGGAAAGTGTTTCGCGATATCGCAGAAGCGCGCCAGTTGCTTGGTCTCCAAGACCGAGCGCTTGCGGTTCTCGACGCGCTCCTGACCTTCTATCCGAGCAACGAATTGTCATCAGACGACAAGCTGGTGGTGTTTCCGTCGAACGCGCAGCTTTCCGTGCGTGCCCATGGCATTGCCGGCACGACGCTGCGGCGCCACCTCGCAGCACTGGTCGAGGCGGGGCTGATCCATCGCCGCGACAGCCCTAACGGCAAGCGCTATGCCCATCGCGGACAGGGCGGCGAGATCGAGGATGCGTTCGGTTTCGATCTTGAACCACTGTTGCTGCGTGCTGCGGAACTGGCAGGCCTTGCCCAGCAGGTGGCGGCCGAGCGGATCCGGTTCAAGCGGGCCAAGGAAGCACTCACTCTGTGCCGTCGCGATATTCGCAAGCTGCTGACGGCCGCCATGGAAGAGGGCGCCGAGGGAGATTGGGGCCAGATTGAAGAGATCTATGTGTCGCTGATCGCCCGCCTGCCACGCGCGCCAAGCCGTGAAAATGTCGAAGCGATACTCGAGGAAATGGCGATGCTGCGCGAAGAGATCGTCAATCGATTGGAAATGCAGGTAAAAACACAAAAAACAGACGGCAATGATGGCCAAAATGGGCGTCACATACAGAATTCAAATCCCGAATCCATCCATGATCTTGAACCCAGCTCTGAAAAAGAGCAGGAGGCGAAACCTGAGCCAACCAAGGTGCTGCAGAGCGAGACGCTGAAGGCATTTCCGCTCAGCATGGTGCTGAGGGCCTGCCCGCAAATCGGTGATTATGCGGTGGGCGGCGCGATTTCCCATTGGCGCGAATTCATGGCGGCCGCCGTTGTCGTTCGATCGATGCTGGGCGTCAGCCCGTCGGCCTATCAGGATGCCTGCGAGATCATGGGGTCTGAAAATGCGGCGGTTGCCATGGCTTGCATCCTGGAGCGGGCGGGACACATCAATTCGCCCGGCGGTTATCTGCGCGATCTGACATCGAAGGCGCGGCGCGGCGAATTCTCGCTCGGCCCGATGCTGATGGCACTGATGCGGGCAAATGGGGAAAGGACAAGATTGGTGGGGTAGCTACGCCCGCGATTGACCGAAATGTCGGTTTAGCCGGGGCGTAACCAATTCTGAGGCGCGGATCTCGACAAGGCGAGAAAAAAAGCGAGTCTTCGCGCCGCCGGGGCTGGTTCAGGCAGCGTCCTGAACCAGCAGTTCCTTCCGGTCATCGACTTCGACGGTCTGGTTTACTTCCGGTTCCGTATTGGGGGTACGGACCCGGTACCAGATCGCATAGAGTGCCGGAAGGAATAGCAGGATGATGACTGTGCCCACGGCCGTGCCGCCGATCAGCGTGTAGGCCAGCGCTCCCCAGAAGACCGAGAAGGTCAGCGGGATGAACGCCAGGACTGCAGCCAGCGCGGTCAGGATGACCGGGCGGGCACGCTGTACCGTGGCTTCGACGACAGCGTGGTAGGTGTCGAGGCCTTCATGCATATTCGTCTTGATCTGTTCCATCAGGATGAGCGTGTTGCGCATCAGGATGCCAGAGAGGCCGATCAGGGCAAGGATTGCCGTGAAGCCGAAGGGCTGGTGGAAGATGAGCAACGTCGGAACGGCGCCGAGCAGGCCCAGCGGAGCCGTCAGCAGCACCATGAACATTGCCGAGAACGACCGGACCTCGAGCATGATGACGAGCATTGTCAGCACGATCATGATCGGGAAGACCTTGGCGAGTGCCACGTTGGCCTTCAGGGATTCCTCGACGTCCGCGCCGACCTGGATCTTGTAGCCTGCCGGAAGCGACTGCATCAGAGGCTGCAGCGACTTCGTGATTTCGGCTGCCACGTCCGGAGGCTGGACACCTTCTTCCACGTCGCTGCGGACGGTGATCGTCGGAGTGCGGTCGCGGCGCTTCAGGATCGGATCCTCTGTCGTGACTTCCATCTTGCCGATCTGATCGAGCGGGATCGTCTTGCCATCAGGTGCCACGAGAGTGAAGTCACCGAGACGGGCAGGATCGAGGCGCTCTTCGCCATCGCTGCGAGCCACGACGGCAACATTGCGGATGTCTTCGCGGACGGACGTGACGTTCACGCCAGTCAGGAGGAACTGCAGCTGCTGGGCGGCCTGCACCGGAGAGAGGCCAATCAGCTTGAGACGCTCCTGATCGAACACGAACTTCACAGAGGCGACGCGTTCACCCCAGTCGCGGTTGACGGTGCGGGTATGCGGGTTTGCACGCATCACTTCGAGTACCTGGTCGGCGATGTCGCGAACCTTCGTTTCATCAGGGCCCATGACGCGATATGCGACGGGGAACTGCGAGTACGGGCCGAAAACGAGCTGGGTGACGCGAACACGACCTTCCGGGGCGAGACCGTCGGCAACCTTCTCGCGAAGACGGATCTTCAAAGCTTCGCGTGCCTCTGCATCGGGCGTCAGGACGACGATCTTTGCGAAGGAAGGATCGGGAAGCTCAGGCGCATAGGAGAAGAAGAAGCGTGGAGCGCCCTGCCCGACATAGGACGTGACGATCTTGGCTTCGGGCTGAGTGCGAACATAGTCCTCGACCTTCTTCACGGCGCGCTCAGTCGCCTCAATGCTCGTGCCCTCAGGCATCTGCACTTCAAGCAGCAGCTCAGGACGGTCGGATGCCGGGAAGAACTGCTTCTTGACGACGGTCATGCCAGCGCCGGCGGCGACGAACATGACGAATACGACGGATGCGACCAGGAACTTGCGATGGACGGCCCACTTCACGACGGCACGCAGGCGACGGTAGTTCGGAGTGTTGTAGATCGCCTCATGACCACCTTCGACGGGCTTGATGGTCGGCAGCAGCTTGACGCCCAGGTAAGGCGTGAAGGCGACGGCGACGAGCCACGATGCGATCAGGGCAAAACCGACGATCCAGAAGATATTACCGGCATATTCACCCGAGCTCGACTTCGCGAAACCAACGGGCATCAGCCCAATGATCGTGACAAGCGTGCCCGACAACATCGGTGCGGCGGTATGGCTCCATGCATAGCGGCGGCACGAATGCGATCCATTCCCTCCTCCATCTTCACGACCATGATCTCGATCGCAATGATGGCGTCGTCGACAAGCAGCCCAAGCGAGAGGATCAGCGCTCCAAGAGTGATGCGATCGAATGCGCGGTCTGTCGCCATCATGACGAGGAAGACGATGGCGAGCGTCAGCGGGATCGCAGCGGCGACGATAATGCCGCTTCTCCAGCCGAGGCTGATCAGGCTGACGAGAAGTACCACACCGAGGGCGACGAAGAACTTGAGCATGAACTCGTCGACAGCCTCTGAGATGTTGACTGCCTGGTCCGTGACTTTTTGCAGGCTGACACCAAGCGGAAGCGAAGAGGTCAGTTCGGAAGCCTTCTGCTCGAGAGCGGCACCGAGATTGAGACCGTTCCAACCATCCTGCATGACGACGCTGAGCATCAGCGCATCCTCGCCCTGATGGCGAATGCGGTAAGTGGCCGGATCCTCGTATCCGCGGCGGACCGCGGCAAGGTCCGAGAGCTTCATGTTGCGGGTGCCGACGACGATCGGTGTGTCCTTGATCTTCTGGACATCGTCATAGCTACCATCGACGCGGAGGTAGACCTGCGGGCCGTTGGTGTCGATCGAACCAGCCGGCGCCACATTGTTCTGCAGTTGAAGGCTCTGGAACACAGCCTGGGGGCTGATGCCAAGGCCAGCAAGGCGGGCATAGGAGAATTCGACGAAGATCTTCTCGGCTTGCTCGCCGAGGATGTTGACCTTCTTGACGCCCGGCACATGCAGGAACTCCTGACGGAGATCTTCCGCCTGGCGAACGAGTTCACGGGCAGGCATTCCCTGTGCCTTCAACGCATACAGAGCAAAGCTGACATCGGAATATTCATCGTTGATATAGGGCCCGAGCACGCCGCTCGGCAGCTTCAGGGCTTCGTCGCCGACCTTCTTGCGGGCCTGGTAAAATTCCTCGGGAACGCTCGCCGGCGGCATGCTGTCGAGCAGGCTAACGGTCATGAAAATTGCGCCCGGCCGCGCGATGGTCTCGACGCGGTCGTAGTAGCGCAGTTCCTGAAGCCGCTTTTCGAGAGGTTCGGCGACGAGCTGCTGCATTTCCTTTGCTGTGGCGCCCGGCCACACTGCGGTGACCGTGAATTGTTTGATGGTGAAGAGCGGATCTTCCGCTCTGCCGAGTTTCAGAAAGGCGAAACCGCCCGCTATCGCGATGGCGATGATGAGGAAGAGCGTGATCGCACGTTCCTTGACGGCGAAGGCCGAGAGATTGAAGCCGCTCATTTCGAAGCAATCCTTTCGTCGCCAACGCGGACAGCCATGCCGTCGTTGAGCAGATTGACACCTACGGCCACCACGACGGCGCCGCGCTCGATACCAGTGACCACTGCGTTCTCTTCACCGATCTTCAGAACCTTGACGGGTTCGAAGGCGACCTTGTCGGCCTTCACGACCCACACGCCCGTGCCGGAGCCACGGTCGAAGACGGAACCGATCGGCACGTCGACGGCGGGTTCCGCCGAGGCATTCGACTGCAGACCGATGGAGACCTTGATGGTTGATCCTAGCGGCACATCGGCAGCGTTCTGCAGCACGTAACGGGCTTCAAAAGTTCTGGTGGCCGGGTCGGCCGCACTGGAGAGCTGACGGAGGCGGACCTCGATAGGGTTCTCGTCCTCGCCGTACATCGTCGCGGTTCCCGTCGAGCCGATTGCCGGACGGACGGTTTCGGGGAGGTTGACGCTGGCTTCGCGCTCGCCGCCATGGGCAAGCTTGACGACGGGCTGGCCTGCTGCAACCACCTGGCCCGGTTCGGCGAGGGTCTCGGTGATCACACCGTCGGAATCGGCGACCAGCACCGCATACGAGGACTCGTTCTTCGCGAAGTCCGCATCCGCAATAGCGGCGTCGAGTTGCGCGACGTTCGTGTCATAAGCCTGCTTGGCTTGATCGTAGAGCTGCTTTGAAGCGGCGCCAACCGCCAGCAGCCTTGCGAACCGCTTCTCGTCCGCTTCGCTGCGTGCAAGCGCTGCCTTGGCCGACGTGACGGCGTTTTCTTTGGCGCGCAGGGCAAGGCCGAGGTCGATGTCGTCGAGACGCATCAGAGGCTGGCCCTTCTGGACCGTCTCACCCACGTCGACGAGGCGCTCGACGATCTTTCCGTTCACCCGGAAGCCGAGGTTGCTTTCGACACGTGCCATGACGATCCCGGTGAAGGAACGCTTCCCGGCGACGATTTCTTTTGCGAGCGCAGTCCTGACCACAGGCGCCTTCAAACGCGGGTCGCCCGCGTCGTCAGCGAAAGCCGGAAGTGCGATCATGATGGTTGATGCGAGGGTCGCTTTTTTCAGGAAGGACAGGACACTGCCTCCCCCGATTTGCTTCGTATTCTTCATTTCACTCTCTCCTATGTAGGTTGATATCAACCTATTATGACCAAATTTTCGGATATTTCGTCTGATGTCTGCGGCGCCGTTGCGCGCTCTTCAATAGCCTGGGAAGCCGCAGGCGAATGTGCGGCCCGCCAGATATTCAGTCCCTGCCCTAAAAGTTCCCGCCCGTCGTCAGTCAGCGCGACGGCACCTCTCCGTCCACCGCGGGACGGGAGCTTTCTTATTGCCTTCCGCTGCTCGAGCGGACGGAGTATTGCGGCGACCGTCGGACGGTCCATCACGAGCGCAAAGCCGATCTCGGAGTCCGTCGCACTCTCTTCGAGCTCGATGACATAGAGGGACGCGAGCTGCCAGTTCGTCAGTCCGACCGGAGCCAGGGCCTCGTCGTGAGGAACGGCTTCAGTTGGCGTCACGCGCTTAAGGCTGAGGCCCGTCCTTTCATCGAATGTGTAGATCCTCTTGAGGGCCATCGACCCATCTCCATTTAAGTTGACATCAACCTATATTATCCGGCAAAATCATGCGTTTCTTGCGGTGATAGATGCCAGAGCATTAAGAACACCGTCTTTGTCGGAAGCCACCGCGGAACTGATCTCCTCGTTGACGGACTGCCAGACCGGATACGTTTCCTCGAGCACGGCAATCCCGCTCTCAGTGATCTCGATACGGCGCGCACGGGCGTCGTCCTCGTCCACCTTGATCGAGATCAGTCCCATCCGCTCCAGCGGCTTGACGTTCGCTGTGATCGTCGTTCTGTCGACGACGAGCGATCGAGCCAATTCGCTCACGCTCATTCCGCCCGGAACGTTGACCGTCATCAGCAGTGCAAACTGCCAGTGGTTCACCCCGGCGCTCCGGAAGGCATCGTCGAACTTCTTCGCGACCGCCCTGCCCGCCCTGTGGATGTTCAGACCGAAGCAGCTCCGATCCACCATCAATCTTGCTTGAAAGTCCAGTTCTTGTGTCATTCTTTCAGAATAGGATGATATCAACCCATTGTCAATCTTGCCGACTAACTTTCTTCCGTTAGCTCACGCTGCGAAGATTGCTGGCGTGGTCCTGCCCTCGCCTATTAACGACCCTGCTCGAGGACCCTCTAGCCTGAGTCGGAGGCGCGTCATTTGCCTCGCCGCGGTCTACTCGATATCAACCAAGCCTGATGGTAGAATCATGGCTTGGCGTTGCATTTTGCCCTCCATCGCGCTGCCTCCGGTCGACACCATCCCGCATTCTTATTGTCTCTTCAGCTGCTTCCCAAGACTTTCTCCGTCGCCACGGCGGCGCGCAGCGATTGAGGCATCAGTGAGGGCCGCAGCATCGAGTGCTTGCCAGGTATCGTTAAGTGTGCCGACAATCCTGGAAACAAACGGAGCCTATATGCTCTGTCGCGTCTCGCGAAATTTTTCGAATGCCGCTCGGATGGAACTTGGTCAAAGTAACTATCAACTTGGTGGAGGGAGTGTGATCAAGCGACCGACGACGTATTCTAGCGGAAAGCTCGTGCCCAAGGTACATAGAGCAGGTGGTGGGCAGATCACAGGAGCTGTTTTTGATTGCAGAAAGTCGCGGCTGTTCCCTTGCCCATCGGAAGCTGCTTTACGCTCAATCAGGCATCTGACGCAAAGCCGCTAATCGCGCAGGATGGTTTCGGCAAGCTCAGACCTGCATTCATTGCAAATTTGAAGAATAAATTTAACGCTGGGGTCCTCCGATCGAAAGATGTGGTCAGCTGACCACAGGCTTATGTCTCTGATAATATGTAATTTTTCGCTGGTCTAGATTGTGCGTGCCTTCGTCGAGACCCTGCAGAGCGGGCTAATATCCGCCGATGACGCGCCACAATTGGGGAGGACGCCTCTTGGACTGCTGTGGCGCCGTGTCCTCCCACCTTGAGCCTTTGAACGACCTTACGAATGTCTCGCGTTTCCTGAGCTTTTGAGCCCTTCATCGGCAAGCGACATTTCCGTCAGTTTATAAGTTTGGTGGGCATGGCGTGCCGCGTATATCGATCAATGCACGAACCGCTTACACTTCCACAGCGCACTTGGTGATGGCGTGACCAAGGGCCGAGGGAGGCATGGTACTAGGTCCCGAACGTGGGGGCCTGAATGCCAATTCAGTCTGAACCTAACGCCTCACTGGGCTCGCAAGGAGAATTCGTGCAGCTTGAGAATTGTGAAAAACCATTCGCTGCACGCAGTCCATCCTCGGGCGAGTGGTTACCCGGCAATGGTCTGGGTCAGTCAACCTTGGAGCATCAATCACATTGATCGAACGAGAAGTATAGGGGACGCTGTGACCGAACAAGCTCGCCCCCATATGCGAGGCGATCACAGCTTGAGGCGCCATCACCATTCGAGCAGGCGCGTACTGCACTCGGAAGGTGTTCACGTCTTCCTTGGCGGCGGCCAACCGGGGCAATTGGCACAGCATGCAATCAGCCTCCTAGCGAGCCCATGAATCCGAACTCGGCGCAAGCCCTCCCCTCGCCCGGCACGTCAATCTTGTCGATCATGTCGTGTTTCGCTGCCGCCTCTGGTGCTCGGTGGCGGTGGTGGCTCACAGCGTCTTTGCATCGCGTCCGCCTCGTCGGGTTGCGTTGTTGTAATAGCTGGATGCTTGTTGCACTGATCTACGTAGCGACTGCTTCATCGCCTCGGCCCGCGGAATCTCTCGATTGGCCGCTTCGGTTAGATGCCCCGACCGCAACCCATGCCCCGAATTCTCCCGAGGTTCTGGCCCGGCCATAGCCGCCCGCCGCTTGACGATACCATTGACCGATTTCGGATAGAGCTTCCGCTTCGACACGTTGTCTTAGCGGTCCACCTTGTGAAACACGGAGCCTTTATCGATCCGTGCTGCCCCAATCCATGCATTCAACGCCTCGACCGGCCAATGAGATAAACGACCTCATCGTGATCGGCATCGGACACTTTCGTCCGCCAATATGAATGACAAGCGAGGGGGGGAGCCCGTCCTAGACGGGCGATTGGGGGCTCGACGGTCAGCTGCACTCACGCAATCCGGCGATCTCGCTGCGCCAGGGCCCGCCCAAAACAAAGGCGACCATCAAGATCGCTCGGTCGTGAATATCGCGGAGGCTGCCACTTGCGCAGGTCGCCAGCATTTTTTGCCAGTGTATCGCCTATGACCGCCCTGGCGTCTTTCTTTTTACGCGGCCGCGGCGTGGCCCGGACGGCGCGCCGGATAGCTGACTTGAGAGCAGCGGTGGCGAAGGCACCAGTGAAACCTCGCCATTTTGTCAGTGTCGATCATGTTGCCAGCCGCCTGCTGACCGTGTGCGGCGCACGCGGGCCTACCGCCTTCAGAAAGCCTTGGCCACGAAGATTTTGCTCGATCTCGGCCGGCGTCCCATGCTCCGGATCGTTTTCCCGTTTTTGCGAGTCTCACCGATGATGAGCGACGAATTTCAGAAGTAGCGCTTCGGGGTGCCGGTCACGGCAGCGATTTTTTGTATCCGCTAGGGACCAGGCCTGCAGATAGGCTAGATCGGATGTCAGGGCGCGAAGGGTGTTTTCGCCCATGCCTTCATCGGCCAGATAGCGAAGCATTTTGACATCCTGATCGGTCAATAGCTTGGCGAGTTCGTCGCGGCGATCGACGGCGTTCATCTTGGCAGTCCATGTTCGTCGCGGCTGGAGATGGCACCGCCTGGTACGTCCGCTCGCCCTTCGGCTGCCAGCATCCAGATGTCATCCAGAGTGAAAGCAGACTTCGGGATTGCTGCCAGCTCTGCGACCGGCTTTCCAGAGCGGGGGATCACGATCGCTGCACCACGGAGCGCAAGCTTGATCAGTTTCTCAAACGGCGCGGCGGCTTCAGCGACAACAACGGAAATACGCGTTCTCTTTCTCCATCCAGACATGGCCGCCAAACATCCAGGTGATAGCTGTCCAGCGGCGGGCAAGCCCCCTTTGGTGTCGCGACGATCGGGTGCGCGTGATGTTGCAAAACTCCGTAATCTCCGTAAATTTCATGAAACGGACTCTTGACATGACCTCCACAGCCAAGGCTGTTACAGTCTCCAAAAAATTTGGCGCCTACCAGGATGCCGCCGTCCGTGATCCGGTGATCATCACTAAGAACGGCCGCCCGCGCACGGTGCTGAACGCCTATGAGGATTATTTGCGGCTGACAAGGCGCGACCGCTGCATCGAGCTGACGAGCGCGCTCGGCGAAGACGATCTCGCCGCGATCGACGCTTCGGAGATGGACGGGTCGCACGATCATCTCAATGCCAAGCTGCTGTGAGATGCCGCCCAATCGACAAGTTGATGTTCCGCGCGTTCAACGACGGATGAGACCAAACCGATACGCCTCATCCAGCAGCTGGCGAACCGAGGAAGGTTGCCATTTCCGCCCGCCTCCTGCCGGCCCCTCTCCCATCTGATTCAGTTCGGCGGCAATATCGCGCAGCGACAGTCCGGGATCAGCAATGGCAATCGCCGCAACGAGTTTCATCAGGTGGTCTTCCGGGGCGCGCCGTGGCGACCGCGCCAGAAGCTCGGGGTCGGCAAGCTTCTCGCGGACCATCCGATGCACCGCGCGGCGCAGGCGTTCCACCGTCCAGTCATGGCCGCGGCGATTGAGAACCCGTACGACATTGTCCCAACTATGCTGGGGCCGAAGTTGCCGGACCATGGGCAGCCAGGTTTGGGCGGACGAGATCAGCGCGTCGAGGTAGAGCTTTTCGCGCGCCTTCGAGACTGCCTTGATCGCTTCCGGTCGCCGCTCTCGCAGCCCGGGGTTACCCGGCAGCCTGCCACGGGCCTTCGCCGCCTTGATCCCGGCCTTGGTTCGCTCGGCAATGAGCGCCCGCTCTAGCTGTGCGACGGCTCTGAGAACTTGGAGAGAAAACATCCCCTGTGGCGTGGACGTGTCGATGGGATCGCGGACCGATCGAAAATGGACCCCGCGTTCTTCAAGGTCCCCGATGACCTGCAACAGATGGCTGACGGAGTGGGCAAGGCGATCCAGCCGAACTACGACAAGCACGTCGCCGGCAACGAGGTCTTCGAGCAGCCTGGTCAATACCGGCCGAGCCCTTGAAGTGCCGGATCCGAGCTCCTGAAAAATGCGCTCGCAGCCAGCGGCGCGCAATTCGCCCATCTGCGCATCACGGACCTGATCTTCGGTAGAGATGCGGGCATAACCGATAAGACGTTTGGGGGCCGGCGTCAGATTGGCAGCTTGTCGTTCTGTCATGATTTTCTCGGGCGAATCCAGATAGCGCTATACAGACAAAAAAATGCGTTAATAAAGGTGCCTTTGCAAGCGTGGTTTATTGTCCAAATAAAGCCATGTCAGGCTTGAAGTCCAATGGTGGATGGGATCTCTCACCGCAACCAGTGCGGAACACGCTCTGGCGACCGTCTGTGGCGGAAATGCCGGAAACTAGAGCGTTCGAGGGGAGGGGAGGGAGGTGAGAAGCGCTGACCGAGGCGGAGATTGCAGAGAAATCCGCGCTCGCTCGAGAGGAGAGGGCTGCTCGGCGCGGCTCTTGTATCCACGCTATTGCGCCGATGCCCGCCGAAACCTGAAAGGTCGGAAAACCAAATGATTGCGGTTATCCACGCCGGCCGACATTCTGATTTGCTGGGCAAAGTTAATCAACCATCGATAAGAGGTAGAAATCGTGGGACCGCTTCCAGTCGGCGCGGCGAAGCTCAGCAGGCCTTCAATCCGGTCCTTGTGGCCGAGAGGCAACATAAGGCTTCAGACAAGCGCAAAAAGACGACTTTTAAAGTCAAGTAATTGAAGGCAATTTCCATAAAAGCTATTCAGCATCATCGGGTGGTTTCTCTGGGGCATCTTATGACAAACTATGATGATGAACTGGTGGGTGTCTTTCTGGACAACGAGTCGTCATTGAAGCGATACCTTAAAAAGGTCAGCGGCTCCCACAACGACGCAGATGATATGTACCAGGAAGCGTGGATCAGGCTATCGCGGAACAGGCAGGCGGCGGCGGCCACACCTGTGCCTTATCTGGTGCGGATCGTACGCAACCTTGGGATCGACTATAGCCGCGCCAAACGCACGAAATTGACCCGTGAGGATATTGCGGCATCTCTATCAATTCCCGATGATCGACCAGATCCTTACCGCCAGTTGGAAGATCGAAATCAGTTGTCCCGCCTCATGGACATTATTGAGGATCTGCCGGAGCGGCAGCGCGGATTGCTGCTTGCAGCGCGGCTCGAACAGCGTAGCCATGCTGCCCTGGCGAAAGAGTTCGATATCTCGGTAAGGACGGTGGAGCTCGAGATCCGCAGGGCGCTCGATTATTGCACCGATCGGCTAGCGAAAATAAATCGCACCTAATATTTCGGTTTGTTGTTCTCCCGTCGTCTATAGATATAGAGGCTTGTCAGGCGCAGGTTTTGCGTGGGGCCGAGCATTACAGGGGACGGACTTGAGCGACGACATTGAGGCGCTGAAAAAGGAGGCGATGGCCTGGATTGTGCGGCTCACTTCCGGGGAGGCGACGACGGATGATCGCGATGCGCTCATGCGTTGGCGAGCAAGAAGCCCAATTCATGAGGAAGCCTTCAGGGAGGCGACCCGGCTCTGGAAGAATATGGGGCCAGCGTTGTCTCACTACGCGGAGCCTCAGGCCGGGTTCATGAGCCGACGCACCTTCTTTGCCGGGAGCGCAGGAGTGGCTGCCGGCGCAGCTGCGGCCTGTTTGGGTCTTTCGGAACTGGGAATCCTGCCAACCATCGATGCGTTGACGTCGGATTACTCGACGGCCGTCGGGCAACAGAAGACAGTGCAGCTAACGGATGGCTCAACTGTCACACTGGATGCTGGAACCGTGCTCAATGCGAATTTCTCGGGGCAGATGCGCAAAGCCGAACTCATCGCCGGTGCGGCGGTTTTCAATATCGCCGAGGAACCCCGTCCATTTGTCATATCAGCTGCCGCGGGCATTTCGACCGTAAGGCAGGCCTCGGTCTCCATCAAACATGGTGCTGAAGACGTTCTGATCGACTGCATCGATGGCGCGGTTGATGTCGAGTGTCGGGGAACGGCGGCTCTGCAGAAAGGGGAGGGAATATCCTATTCCGTGTCTGGCCTTGGCGAAAAGCGGGACTTGGACCCAGAAACAGCCGCCTCATGGCGCCGCGGGCTTCTTGTCTTTCAAAACCGGCCGCTCGCAGATGTGGTCGCGGACATCAATCGGCATCGTCGCGGCAAGGTCATGATCGCGAGAAGCAGCCTGAGTGCAAGCCGAGTTTCGGGCGTGTTCCATCTCGACCGGCCGGAAGAAATTCTCGCGCATCTGGAAAATACGTTGCAGGTGCGCCCGATCAACCTGGTTGGCGGCATTGTGCTCCTTCAATAATTCAAGGGTGCACGCGAAGAAATTTCAGGAAAATTTGCGGGCGCGCGATTTCGCATCGTTGATAGGTATAGAGGGGTAGCAGAGGGGCTCCCCGAGTATCTATTGGGGCGTATAATGGGGCAGACCGGAGTTTCGTTTTTTGAATTTCATGGTGGCGGATCATACAGGCGCAGGCGGCTGATCGCGCGGCTGATGGCTTCGATTGCTTTTGGGGCCGTTACTATCGGCACCACCGTCGTACAGGCCCAGCAGAATGTCAGCTATTCGATCCCGGCCAGCTCCCTTGACACCGCCCTAACGCGATTTGGCGCGACAAGCGGCATCCAGGTTCTTTACAGTGCCGCATTGACTGAGGGACTTCGCAGCCAGGGTGCAAGCGGCAATCTGTCGCCTCAGGCAGCCATCACTCAGCTTCTATCCGGGACCGGGCTCGCATATCGCTTCACCGGTCCGAATGCCGTGACGATTTCACGGTCATCGGGCGGTCCGGATGCGGCCTCGGGCGAAGCAAACACCCTCCGGCCAATCGTAATAAAGAGCGCCAATCCGAACTCAACCATCGACCTGCCCGAGGCTTATGCTGGTGGACAGGTGGCGACGGGCGGTCAACTCGGGCTGCTCGGCAATCGTGATGTTATGGATACGCCGTTCAGTCAGACGAGCTACACCAGCAAGCTCATCCAGGATCAGCAGGCGAGGACCGTTCAGGACGTGTTGAACAACGATCCTTCCGTCGTCGCCAGCAATTCAAATGGTACGCCCCACGACTATCAGGTCATAAGGGGGTTCGGGGGATATGGAACCGACGGTACCCGCACCCTCAATGGCGTGCCCGGGATGGCGCCCCTGTTCTTCCCATCGACCGATTACATTGAGCGCGTGGAGATCCTCAAAGGCCCAAGCGCACTCCTGAACGGTATGGGGCTTTCATCGGCGGCCGTCAGCGGCGCTGTGGGGGGCTCGGTCAATCTGGTCACGAAGCAGGCGACAAGCGAACCAGTCACGCAGCTTACGACCCGCTACGAGTCGAACTCTCAAATCGGCACACATCTTGATGTTGGCCGCCGCTTCGGTGCCGGCGACGAATTGGGTATCCGATTTAACGGATCCATCGACGGTGGTCATGCTCCGATTGATTTCCAGCACTCAAACCTCGGCACCGCGGCCATCAACCTCGATTATGCCGGGGAAAGTGTTCGCCTTTCGGCGGACTTCGCACACCAATACCAGAAGCTGGAGTCGAACAGTCCGTATCTTTACGCACGCAATATCGCCGACTCGCTCACCACCTTTCCCCGTGCGCCGGGCTCGACTGTCAGTCTCCTTCCTCCAGGATCGGAGCAAACTACCAAGTCGACCATGGGGATGATCCGCGGGGAAATCGATCTGCTCGACAATGTCACTGCTTACGCTGCCATAGGCAAGCAGCGCGCGGATTATGACCTGAAGGGCTTCGAATATGCCTGGCTGCTCGATGGGGACGGGCAATACGGAATTGCGCCAGGAATACAACACTATACGCGAGATATCCTGACCATGCAGGGCGGCGTTCGCGCAACGCTGGACACCGGGCCGGTTAATCACGCGCTGAGCCTCAATCTGTCTCGTTCCGACCTCACATATAAAACGGCTGAGGCTGAAGGCGATTTTTACACAATCGGTTCGATGTACGATCCGGTATTTCCGAGTATCATTTTTCCGGCAGACCCCGGAGATCCCAAAAAAGCTTACGACGTGGAGGTTTCAAGTATCGGCGTCGCAGATGCATTATCGATACTGGATGACCGCATACAATTCCTGGCCGGTGTTCGTTATCAGGAAGTGGGCATAGACAACTTTAGCACCACGACGGGGCTGAAGACGTCAAGCTATGATGCAAATGCCTGGACGCCTTCTTTCGGATTGGTCGTCAAACCGTGGGAAAACGTCTCGCTCTATGCCAACTACATTGAGGATCTCAGACCGGGAGCAACTGTCAGCACGGCCTATGCAAATGCCGGCGAGGTTTTCTCACCCTATGTCAGCAAACAGTATGAGGCAGGTGTCAAGGTTGACTTGGGTCAGGTGATGACCACCTTGGCTCTCTTCCAGATCGCCATGCCCAACTCGATTGCAATAGATGATCCCCTGGGTGGGTTGCCGACACTGAGCCAGGACGGAGAACAACGCAATCGCGGCATCGAATTGAACGTCTATGGTGAACTGACGTCTGACATTCGGCTGATGGGCGGGTTGACCCTCATAGACCCGCGCCTGACCAAGACGGACGGCGGTATTCTCGACGGCAAGAGAAACGATACGACTCCAAAAGTGCGGGCAGTCATCGGAGGGGAATGGGATACGCCCTTTGTGGAAGGGCTGACGCTGACGAGCCGGCTGACCCATACCGGCGATGTGCTGGTCGCGGCTGGTGCTGACGTCACGATCCCTTCCTGGACGACGTTGGATCTTGGCGGACGCTACACCTTCAGATCCCCGTTGAACGAAAAGCCGGTCACCGTCCGCTTCAATGTCGATAATGTCTTCGACAAGGACTACTGGGCGGGAGCCTATGCAGCCGGTCTCGTCCACCGTGGTGCACCAAGGACATTCCGCCTGTCGACGGAATTCAAGTTCTGATGCGGAGCAGTTTTCCTCAAATGCGCCTTGCGGCTCGAACCAGAGCAGGATCGCTCGTGCGCTCGGCGATCGGGATGTGTTTATCCAAAACGCTTCTTTGCATCATGTTGATACTGCTGGCGGGCGTTTGCAGCGCCCGCGCTGACATAGTCGTGACCGATATCAAGGATCGCGAGGTCACCATGCCGGCTCCGGCAACACGTATTCTCCTGGCGTCGTCGTTCCAGTATCCCGCTCTCGCAATCCTTGACGTGGATGCGGCAAAGCGGGTCGTCGGGATAGGCGCAAATCCTGGCGAGACCTTGCCTGAGGCGGAGCGGGACCTGTCCGACACGCCGCGCGTCGGGAGCATCTGGTCTCAGAGCTTTTCAATTGAAAAGACGCTTGAATTGAGGCCGGATGTCGTCATCGCAGCACCCCTATCCCCTGTCTGGTCGCAGAAGCTAGAGACCGTATTATCCAAGGCAGGCATACCGATCGTCTATGTCGATTTCGACGAAAATCCATTCAGAAATACCGATCGAAGCTTCGAGATCCTCGGGCGCGTTCTCGGAGCGCAAGACAAGGCGAGCGAGTTCATCGACTTCTACCATCAGCATGTACGGGCGATAACCGAGCGCATGGCAAGGCCTGAGCTTGTCCGGCCGACCTTGCTCATGATGTTGCGCGGCCCCGGGGTCCCATGCTGCCTGGCATTGCCGGCCAATGACGTCACGGACTATTTTGGAGCGACAGGCGTGGAAAATATTGCCGGGGTCACGAACGGTGCGCCCGTGCAATTGAGCCTCGAATCCATCATCGAACGTGACCCGGATATCTTCGTGGTCATCGATGTCTTTTCCGATGCCCGTTCCCTGTTCGGCTTGCCGCGTACCTTGGCGCACGGCATGGCCGCGCTCAAGACGCTGAGGCAGGAACCGGGCCTTGGCGGAATTGCCGCGATGCGCAGCGGTCGTGTCCATGCGCTCGATTCGTATCTGATGAGATCACCGCTGAGCTTCCTGAGCTTCGAGGCACTGGCGAAGTGGATTCAGCCCGAGCTTTTCGCTGATGTCGATCCGCAGGCGACGCTGGACGAGATCAACCGTCGCTTCCTGAAGACACCGCTGAGGGGGCCGTTCTGGACAAGTTTCGATCCGACCATCGATCGAATGCCCGGTGGAAACCAATGACGAAGGATATCGTCAGTCCGGGCGATGCTATCGCGGATCGCCGAGAGGCCGTGCTCTCTGCCTATGGACGGCAAAACCGACGACGGGTCGTGATTGTGGTAGCGCTTGGTGCAATTCTCATCGTATCTTTCTTCATCGACCTGGCAATGGGGCCGTCGAGCCTCGGCACAATCGATACGCTCCGCGCAATCCTGTGGCCGGGGGAAGTGCCCCGCTCGGCGTCCGTCATTGTCTGGGATGTGCGCATGCCCGCCGCGATCATGGCGGTGCTGGTTGGTGTCGCTTTATCGCTCGCTGGAGCGGAGATGCAGACCCTTCTCAACAATCCGCTGGCCAGCCCCTTCACGCTCGGAGTTTCGTCCGCTGCCTCGCTGGGTGCCGCACTCGCCATCGTGCTCGGTATCGCTATCCCCGGCGTTCCCGAAAGCTGGATCGTCACCGGGAACGCTTTCGTCTTTGCCTTTGCCTCGGTGTTGCTTCTGCAAAGCCTGACGGGAATGCGCAGCGCCAGTGTCGACAGTCTTGTCATGCTCGGCATTGCGCTGGTGTTTACCTTCAACGCGCTGGTGGCGCTGATCCAGTTCGTCGCTTCGGCCGATGCGCTCCAGCAACTTGTCTTCTGGGGCATGGGCAGCCTGGCACGCGCCAACTGGGAATCCATCGCCACCCTTGGCTTTGTTACCGTCTTGACGATGCCGTTCTCGCTTGGCGCGGCATGGAAGCTGACGGCGCTTCGCCTTGGCGAGGATCGAGCCCGTTCCTTCGGCGTGAACGTGACGCGGCTCCGATTCTTCTCGCTTTTCAGAATCAGCCTGTTGGCCGCAACGTCCGTCGCCTTCGTCGGCACGATCGGCTTCATCGGCCTTGTCGGCCCCCATATTGCCCGGCTCGTGATCGGTGAAGATCACCGTTTCTTCCTTCCGGCTAGCGCGCTGACGGGAGCGGTCGTCATGTCGTTGGCAGATATCGCAAGCAAGACCATCGCGCCGGGCGTCATCGTACCGATCGGGATCGTCACGTCGCTCGTCGGTCTGCCGGTCTTCTTCTCGCTGATATTCCGTCGTCGGGAGGGTTTCCGATGAATGACATTCCCACACTCATTATCTCCGGCCTTTCAGCAGGTTACCGCAACCGCCCCGTGCTGGCGGGATTGAGCCTTGCGCCGCTCGAACCCGGCAAGGTGACCGCGCTGGTCGGCCCCAATGCAGCCGGCAAATCGACCTTGCTCCGCAGTCTGGCAGGATTGGTCCCCGCGATCGGTTCCGTCCGGCTCGGCGATCGCGACCTCAATGCGCTCGGCCTCGCCCAGAGAGCACAATACGTCTCCTATATGCCGCAGACGCTACCGCAGAATGCGGAGCTGACCGTCCTCGAGGGTGTGATCGGGGCTTTGAGGGCAACGCGGCTCTCGGATTTCGACGGTAGCGAGATGACGGCGCACCATCGTGCCGTCAACGTGCTGGACCGTCTCGGCATCCTCAACCTGGCGATGGAGGGTATCGGCCGCCTTTCGGGAGGACAGCGGCAGCTTGCCAGCCTTGCCCAGGCGATCGCTCGCGCTCCACAACTCCTTCTCCTCGACGAGCCAACCAGCGCGCTCGATCTGCGTCACCAACTCGACGTGATGACGATCGTGCGCGAACTGGCTCGCGAAGGCCGCATCGTCGTCGTGGTACTGCACGACCTGACACTTGCGGCAAGTTGGGCCGATCACGTTGTCGTTCTCGACCGCGGAACCGTCGCCGCCGAGGGACCGGTCGAAGAGGCGCTGTCGCCATCCATTCTTTCCACTGTCTATGGCGTGACGGCCCGCCTCGAGCACTGCTCGCGCGGCCGCCTGCACGTGATGGTGGACGGTCCTGCAACATCTCCGGAGCTACCCCATGCTAGCTGACCCTCCAAACGCTGCGTGGTCTCGTCGGTCGAAGCTTGAAATCGCGGTTGGCGAGCCTGAACGCCTCGTCAGGCGGCTGATCGAGCATTTCGCGGCAAACGATGCCGAAATATCACCTGTCACAGATGGTGCTTCGGCGACCTTCTTCTACAGTCAAATCATCATGCAGGCCCGTCCGAATGCGGTGGCAATAGAAGTAGTCGCGGGCGACGATGTGGCTCTTTCTCATATGAAATCGGTCGCGGCAGCTCTGTTGATTGAGTATTCGGATGGTGGACGACCACGGTTGAAGTGGATCGGGCATGGCACCGGCGCTACTTCCTTCCCTAATTTCCGAGAGATGACAGTCGCGCGGATTGCCGATGTGACGCCGCATATGCGCCGTATCACGCTATCGGGCCACAACCTCGATGAACGCTACGCAACGCACGGTCAGCATTTCAAACTGCTGGTGCCGCCGGAAGGCGTCGACAGGCCGGAATGGCCCGTTCCTGGCGAGGATGGGTTGCCGATCTGGCCGGCAGAGGACAAGCGACCGAAGGTGCGCACCCTGACAGCGCGGCGCGTCGATCTTGGCGCAGGTACCATCGATGTGGATTTTGCACTGCACGGCGACCTCGGTATTGCCTCTCGCTGGGCCTTGAACACACGGCCGGGCGACATTGTCGGCATTCGTGGCCCGATCGGCCAACCCGTGCCTAAGGCTGACTGGTATTTGCTCGTCGGCGACGAGACAGCGCTGCCAGCCATAGCGCGCACGCTCGAATCCTTGCCTGTCGGCACCAGAGGTGTTGCAATCATCGAGGTTTCGGACGAGAGCGAGCGTCAATCGATCCACCACAACACGGATATTGAACTGCGCTGGCTGTACCGCAATGGAGCAGAGGCAGGCACGACCTCGCTGCTCGTCGATGAGATCTATGCCGTCGAGATGCCGCCTGCCGGAACTATGATCCATGCTGCCGCCGGTGTCGAATACACTGCCTTCAAAGCGATTCGCAGATACTGGCGGGACGAATTAAAGCTCGACAAGAAGCAAGTGCTACCTGTCGCCTATTGGCGCAGGGGCCGCGCCGAAGGCGATACCGTCCCGGATGACGAGGAGAGTTAAGTACCATGATGCAAAAGCTCCTGATGCCCTTTCCAATCAGTCACAACGCAGCCTTTGACGCTTTGACAGCGGCATAAGGAATGACATGGCGTCTCAAATGATATTTAGATGGGGAGCGGGAGATCGAAGATATAGCGCAATGTAAAGGACCCCACAAATGGGCGACGGCTAAATCGCCATGGGTACTAATGGGAGGCTGATAGCGAATGCAACTTCTGTTAAATCGAAGCAGTGGTGGCTCTTCACAGCATCCTTGCAGCGCGTCCACTGTGCCGGGTCGCGTTGTTGTAGTAACTCGACGCCTGTTGAACCGACCGATGCCGTGACTGCTCCATTGCTTCGGGCAGAGGTATGCCGCGGTTGGCCGCTTCGGTCAGATATCCAGACCTCAGCCCGTGCGCCGAAAACTCCCCCGGATCGAGCCCCGCCATCGCTGCCCGCTGCTTGACGATATCGTTAACCGATTTCGGATCGAGCGTCCGCTTCGACACATTCCCCCAACGATCCACCTTGCGGAACGCGAAGCCTGCCTCGATCTTCGCCGCCGTCAGCCAGGCATTCAGCGCCTCGACCGGCCGGCCGGTGAGATAGACCACTTCGTCCTGATCTGCACCGGATGTTTTCGTCCGTCCGAGATGAATGGCAAGAGAGGGGAGGGGAGGGCCGTCCGCGACGACGATCGGCGGCTCGACAGTCAGCTGCTCGCAGCGCAACCCGGCAATCTCGCTGCGCCGGCGGCCACCAGAGGCAAACGCCACCATCAGGATTGCCCGGTCACGGAGATCACGCAGGCTGCCGCTTGCACAGGTCGCCAACATCTTGGCCAGGACATCGCCGGTGACCGCCTTGGCACTCTTTCGCTTTCGTGGCCGCGGTGTGGCGCGCACGGCAAGACGAATGGCCGACTTGAGGGCAGGGGAGGAAAAGACGCCGGAAAGGCCTCGCCACTTCGTCAGGGTCGACCAGGTCGCCAGCCGTCGGCGCACCGTGTCAGGCGCATGCGGGCCGACCGTTTTCAATAAGCCCTGGTTCCGAAGGTTCTGATCCACCTCGGCCGGCATCCCGTGATCCGGGTCGGTCTCGCGCCTTGCCGAGTCCCAAAGATGGTGCGCCACAAACTTCAGCAGCAGCGCCTCGGGTGCCGGCCAGGGCAGAGAGCGTCCGGTTGCCGCCAGCGACCACGCCTGAAGATAGGCGAGATCGGAGGTCAGGGCGCGAAGCGTATTCGCGCCCATGCCTTCGTTGACCAGATGGCGCAGGGTTTCGACGTCCTGATCGGTGAGCAGTTCGGCGAGCTCGTCGCGGCGCTCCATCGGCAGGACGGCAGCAATCGTATCCAGCTCGTTGGCGCGACGATCGACAGCGCTCATTTCGGCAATCCGTGTTCGTCGTAGAAATCGTCGTGGTTTGAGGTGGCACCGGCTGGTACGTTCGCTCGCCCTTCTTCTGCCAGTGCCCAGACGTCATCCAGAGTGCCAGCGGGTCTTGGAATCGCAGTCAGCTCCGCGACTGGCTTTCCCGAGCGGCAGATCAGGACCTCATCACCACGAGCCGCCAGTTCAATCAGTTCCTCAAGCCGTTCAGCGGCCTCGTCCACATCAACAAAAATCTGCATTCTCTTCACCTAACCCAACATGACCGCTACACATCTGATCCGTAAAAACCTCGGCGCCCGACGTGAGACGACCCAGCGACGCATATGCCGAGGGCAGGCTCCCGTTGCAAAACTTCCGTAATTTCCGTATATTCCGTAAAAAGGAGTTTTGACATGACGTCCACAGTTACGGCTGCAGCAGTCTCCAAAAACTTTGGCGCTTACCAGGATGCCGCCGTCCGCGATCCGGTGATTATTACCAAGAACGGCCGGCCACGCACGGTGCTGATCGCCTATGAGGATTATCTGCGGCTGACAAAGCGCGACCGGCGCGTCGAGCTGACGAGCACGCTCGGCGACGACGAGCTGGCCGCGATAGAAACTTCGGAGATGGACGGATCGCTCGATCATCTCAATGCCGAACTGCTGACGGGCAAACATGCTGCCGACTGAGCCAAAAGTTGGCTGGGTGTTTCGTTACTCGTATCTCTGGCACTGGCAGTTCGTCGAAGGTCGCGAGGAGGGCGACAAGGATCGCCCGGCGCTGGTGCTGGCGATCGTTGCGCATCTCGACGACGGTACACCGGCCGTGCGTGTCTTGCCGATCACTCATAGCCCGCCCAACAATCCGGACGAGGCGATCGAAATCCCGCCGGCGACCAAGCGGCGCCTGGGGCTTGACGACGAGCGCTCGTGGATCGTGCTGACGGAAAGCAACCGGTTTGTCTGGCCGGGTCCGGACATGCGGCCGGTCGACAGCGACACCGGCTACTTTGGACCACTGCCGCCGGCACTGTTTGCCGAGGTCAAACGGCGGTTCGTCGATCTGGCAAAAGCCCAGCGGCACCGGGCGGCGCCACGCAGCGAATAATCTTTTTGGCATCATTTTCCGATCTCCGGAAGGCAGCCTGAACGGCACAAACAGCGTGTGTTGTAACAATTCTCGATTGTCGATCGGCTTCATTCAATGGAAGCGTTCCCGCTCTTTCTATATAGTTTATTATCTCCCCAAATCACCGGACTCCTCCAGATTGACCGCAATGCGATAAATTCGACTGCCGCAGACTTCACCTTTGCAAATTCGCAAACGTCGCAAATTAAGCTCTCCGCCACCGGCGGCTGCACCTTGTTAAATCAGAGTGATGCAGCATGGGCGCGCAGGGACGTATGCGTTTACTGAAACACTTGGCAATGTGTCCCAGCCAAAAGCTGGCGTCACAGTACTTTCTGAACCTCGATTTCGAAGCTTTGAACGTGATGCATGGAGACCTGTTCTGCACGTCCCCCATCCCCGCTGCAAACAGCCTCTAGCATTATGATCTGTTCTCGCAGAACATCCTCCAGACGAGGGACGAGAACCGGAAATCGCTTCATTGAGACATAGAGAATGCGCAGCGAGAGATTGTGGTAATGTTCAAGGGTCTCCTGCAAATATCGGTTCTTTGCAGCCCGATATATGAAGCGGTGAACCCGACGATCCAGTGCCAGAATATCGTCGAGCTCCATAGGACCGACGGTCGCCTTCAATTCGTCTATAAGCGCCCGGGCTTCTTGGCGCTCATATTCTCGCAACCGCTCTGTAGCCAGGCGGGTGGCGTAGGATTCGATACGCGCCCGCGCCTCGTACACGGCCGTCAGATCGCTGAGATCGATTGTGCTAACGAAGGTTCCGCGCCGTCCGCTGACGACCACAAAGCCATCTCGCTGCAGCCGCTGAATTGCTTCGCGAACAGGTGTTCGACCAGCGTCGAGGCGATCCATAAGTTCAGTTTCCCGCAGTATTGTACCAGGCGGAAGCGCTGTCGTGATAATTTCCTCGCGTAGCTGAACGTACGTGCGATCAGCAATTGTTGGCTCCGATTCAATGTAATCGGCGTGGAGTGCCAGCATATTGTTCATTTCCTTCAGGACCCATCCAGTTTTTCATCAAATAGAGCAAAATTGCTCATTTTATGGGCATTACATGATCGTGCTTGACAGAAGGCAATATATGGATATCGTCAATATATCAGCAATATATAAGAGGGAATGCTGCTAATGAACACTGGAATTTTTGGGAAGTCTGTCGCACGCGGACTTTCTGCATTTGCTGGCCTTGGTCTGATTGCTCTTGCCATGGGTGGCGTCACCACTGCGCAGGCGGAAGATTTCGAACTTATCAAGCCAGGCACTCTGACCGTTACGATTCAGCCTTACATGCCCTACACCGCGGCAAAGGACGGCAAGCTCGTAGGTCTCGACAGCGACATCCTGTCGGCCGTTGCTGACAAGCTTGGCCTCAAGATCGAATACAGCGTGACCGACTTTGCCGGCATGCTCGGCTCGGTCCAATCGCAGCGCGCCGACATAACCATCGGCGGGATCGCCTGGTCCGCAGCGCGCCAGAAAGCCGGCCTGTTTACCGATCCGCCGTATTACTCGCCGCCGGCGATGGCGGTCCTCGAGTCGACCAATCTCCCCGACGTGACGAGCCTCGAAGGGAAAAGCCTCGGCACTGTCACTGGGTATGTTTGGGCGAAATCGATCGCTCAGGTTCCGAATGCCACCGCGCGCAATTTCCCGTCCGCAGATAGCGTGTTCGCTGATATTGCATCGGGTCGCCTGGATGCCGGTTTCCTCGATCCGCTGCTTATTACCTACCAGCAGCAGCAGCGGCCAGACATGAAGGTCAAGATCCAGTACATGGCCGCGCCGACGGCCGAGCAAATCAAGGCGCACCCGGACTACAAATACTTCGAGCCGTATATGACGTCGTTCTATATGCCGAAGCAGGCTGTAAAGCTGGAAAAGGCCATCTCTGCCCAGATCGACGCCATGTACAAGGATGGTTCGCTGGCCGCCCTCGTAACCAAGTGGGGTGGTGATCCAAAGCAGTTCCTGACGCCGTCAGCCGACATGGCGGCACAACGTCAAGGCGTTGATCGTCCTGCCGACTGGGTCGCTCCGTCAATCCAGTAAACTGTAATCCTATAAGGAGCCGTGGCCTTGTTCACAGCATTTGAAAACCTGTTCCAAGTGCCATGGAACGACTATCTGGGAAACATTGGCGAGGGTCTGTTACGGACCCTCGGCTACACAATAGGAAGTTTTATCGGAGCCACAGCGTTGGGGCTGGCTATTGCGCTTATGCGGCTCAACCGGTCGAAGCTGATCCGCTTCATTGCGGCGTTCTATACCGAAATTTTCAAGAACATTCCGCTCTTGGCGATCATCTTCCTGACCTATTTCGGTCTCCCGTCGGTCGGAGTTAAGCTGCAGGTCTTTGAAGCTGGTGTGCTCAGCCTTGTCCTGTTTTACGCTGCCTATCTCTCCGAGATATTCCGTGCGGCGATCTCCGGCGTTCATCGCGGCCAACAGGAGGCATCGGAGGCGCTTGGCCTCAGCAGGGGAAAGACATTCTCCCATGTCGTTCTTCCGCAAGCGGTCCGCCTCGCACTTCCCGGAACGAATACGATGTTCGTGGACCTGATCAAATCGACATCGTTGCTCGTAACGATATCGGCTGCTGAGCTGATGACAAATGCACAGCTGATCGCATCCGAGACATTCCGGTCACTTGAGGTCTACCTCGTGATCTCTGCAGTGTATTTTGCCATCTGTTATCCTGTTTCTCAGTCATTGCTGTTCCTGGAGCGCAAAATTCACGCGGGGATCCCGCTTTCAATCGGCAGGAGGCGCCGCCTCACACTCGCCAAGACACTTCTGGCCGAGGGGAGAAGCTGAGCCATGGCATCGATGAAACTTGAAGTCGTGAAAGACGCTGGAATCGCTGTCGATCGGCCTGAAATAAAGATCTCGGGCCTGCGCAAGTCCTTCGATGGGCGGCTGGTGCTGGATCGCGTTGATCTCGATGTGCCGAAGGGCAAAATTGTTACCATCATCGGCCAGAGCGGTGGCGGCAAGACTACGCTGATGCGGTGCGTGAACCTTCTTGAGCAACCGGATCACGGCTCAATCACGATTGGCGACGAGACCATATTTTCGGGCGACAAAGTCGTTTGTCGAGATCTAGCCAAGCTGCGCCAGAAGGTTGGCATGGTGTTTCAGCGCTTCAACCTATTCCCACACCTTACAGCAGTCGAAAATATTGTACTGGCGCAAATGCATGCCGCTGGAATTTCAGAAGCTGAGGCGGTCAAGACGGCCGTGAAACTCTTGACCCGTGTTGGGCTGGCAAAACGGGCAATGGCCTATCCTGACCAGATGTCTGGCGGTGAGCAACAGCGTGTCGCTATCGCGCGAGCGCTCGCATTGGGTCCATCAGTGCTTCTCTTCGATGAACCAACGTCGGCTCTGGATCCTGAATCGACTGGTGAGGTGTTGCGTGTCATGCGGGAACTGGCCGCCGACGGCATGACGATGATTATCGTCACACATGAATTGCCGTTCGCGAAGGATGTTTCCGACTGGGTTGTCTTCATTGACGGTGGACGGATCATCGAGCAAGGCACTGCAATCGACGTTTTGGAGCGCCCGAAGGAACCGCGTACCGCAGCGTATGTTGCTCGCTATGCAAACCCAGGCTGAGAGTTATCAAGTTAGCCCACAGCGTAACATGCCGACGAGATGTAGTGCCAGGCTTTCCTGGACACGATCTTCCGGCTTGCCTCCATCAGAACAACTGAAGTCTCATGCAAAAATTGAATACGGATATTGCTGTCATTGGCGGCGGTGTAATTGGGTTGGCTATAGCGCTGCAGTTGCAGACGGAAGGCCGTGAAGTTGCCCTCATCGAGCCGAATGAGCCTGGATCCGGAGCATCTTACGGTAATGCTGGAACGGTTGCAGACTATGCCGTTCTTCCGGTCGGGACGCCATCAGTCTTAAGAAACATAGCATCGCTGCTTCTCAACGCCGACAGTCCTCTTTCTATCCGCAAGGCGGCCCTGCCAACCCTGTTTCCATGGCTGATGCGGTTTGCCTACGAATCCTTGCCGCACCGGTTCCATGACAACACGCGAAAACTCTCGGAACTGCTTTCCGACACTTCATCGGAATGGCTAGACCTTGCGGCACAAATCGATGCATCCGCCTTGTTGAGCGCCAAAGGCTGCCTTTACCTCTATCAGACGGAGCAGGCATTCAAGGCGGCGCAATCCGATATTGCTCTGCGCCGTAGTGTGGGCATCGATCAAGAGCTGATGTCACCGGATGAGGTCAGCCGGATGGAGCCAAACCTGCCGCGGATCGACGGCGGGGGACTGTTCTTTCCGAAAGCCATCAACTTTACCGATCCGGGAATGGTGATGAAGCGGCTGGAACAGGCAGCGCTTGCTGCAGGGGTGCTCTTCGTAAAGGACACAGCCTCAAAGATCGTGCGCGAAAGTGGTAGCGTGCGGGTGACGGGCAATACCACGGTCGTTGCGGCCAGGACGGTCGTCATCGCAGCAGGGGCGCATTCAGGGCGGCTTGCAGCCCAGACCGGCGACCGGGTCCAACTCGATACCGAGCGCGGCTATCACCTCGAATTCGACATGGATGAAATGCCGGTCAAACGCCCCGTCTGCCCGACGCATCACGGTTTCTATTTTTGCCCCATGGCGGGGCGTCTACGTGTTGCCGGCACGGTCGAGCTTGGGGGGCTGACGGCTCCGGAAAACCAGAGACGGCTGGATGTTCTTCTCTCAAACGCACGGCGCGTGTTCCCCGATCTCGGCGCTCCGAGCCGGAGTTGGATGGGCTTTCGCCCGTCCATGCCGGATTCTGTACCGGTCATCCGCCCGTCCAAGGGCGGCAAGGACGTTATCCTTGCCTTCGGTCATGGCCATATCGGACTGACGCTTGCGCCGCGCACGGCCCGCATGGTGAGCGGTATGATCGCCGCATAGATGCACGGGGAGCAATCGTGACCTACCGAACGACACTGGCGAACAAGATGTGGGTATTCGAGGACCTGAAGACGTTGATGGCAAAAGCCACTCCGCCGAGGTCCGGAGACGTCCTCGCGGGTATCGCCGCCGGAAGCAGCGAGGAAATGGTTGCGGCCCGTATTTGCCTGGCCGACGTTCCACTGAAGACCTTTATTGCTGATCTTCTCATTCCCTATGAACAGGATGAGGTTACCAGACTGATCGTCGACACGCATGATGCGGTCGCCTTCGCGCCGGTTTCGCACCTTTGCGTCGGTGAATTCCGGGACTGGCTTCTTTCGGATCATGCGACGGGCGATCGGCTGGCACGCCTTGCGCCCGGGCTGACGCCGGAAATGGTCGCAGCCGTCTCGAAGCTGATGCGTAACCAGGATTTGCTCAAGGTCTCCGCAAAAATACAGGTGACCACGCGGTTTCGCAACACGATCGGGCTTGCCGGTACGATGGCGACCCGCCTACAGCCCAACCATCCGACCGACGATCCGCGCGGGATTCTCGCCTCGACCATCGAAGGCCTGACCTATGGATGCGGCGATGCGGTCATCGGTATCAATCCGGCATCGGATTCGCCGGCAGCGGTCGCACAAATCATTCACCTTCTGGATGAGTTGATCACGCGCTACGAGATCCCGACGCAATCCTGTGTGCTGACGCATGCGACCACGTCGATCAAGCTGATCGAAAACAATGTTCCGGTCGATCTGGTGTTTCAGTCGGTCGCCGGCACGCAAGCCGCCAATGCCAGTTTCGGCATTTCGCTTGCAACACTCCACGAGGCCTATGAGGCCGGCCTTTCTGCAAAACGGGGGACGGTCGGCCAGAACGTGATGTATTTCGAAACCGGACAAGGTTCCTGCCTTTCAGCTGATGCACATCACGGCGTCGATCAGCAGACATGCGAGGCGCGCGCCTATGCGACATGCCGCCCTTTCGCGCCGCTTCTGGTCAACACGGTGGTCGGCTTCATCGGTCCCGAATACCTTTATGACGGAAAGCAGATCATCCGGGCCGGCCTTGAAGACCATTTCTGCGGCAAGCTGCTGGGCCTGCCGATGGGTTGCGACATCTGCTACACCAATCACGCTGAAGCGGATCAGGATGACATGGATGTGCTTTTGACGCTTCTGACATCGGCCGGGGTGAATTTCATCATTACCGTGCCCGGCGCCGACGACATCATGCTGAATTATCAGTCGACCTCTTTCCACGACCAGCTTTATGTCCGCGATCTTCTGGGTGCACGCAGATCCCCGGAATTCGCGGAATGGTTGCTCAAAATGGACATTGCATCGGCTGACGGCAGGCTCAGACCATTGCAAAAAAATCACCCGCTGAACGTCGGCGCAATGAGGCTATCGGCATGAGCGCAGATGCGATTGGAGTGCAATCCGCTTCGGCGGTCGATTTTGTAACGCGCGATACGGTGCCAATCCCGGCCGATGCGACCGCGGCCCGCCTGGGGCTCGGAAGGGTAGGGGGCAGCCTGCCGACACGGGCAGTGCTCGACTTTGCCCTGGATCATGCGCGCGCGCGCGATGCGGTGCATGCTCCGTTGGATTTCGACAGTGTTCGGCAGGCCTGCGTCGGGCTGGAGCTTGAGCAAATGGTTGTCGAGAGCGCTTGCGGCGACCGGCAAATCTATCTTCGCAGACCGGATCTCGGGCGGCGTCTTTCTGGAGCGTCGCGCATGACTCTGTCTAAACTGGAAGCCGATGACAGTGATGTTGTCATCGTGGTCGCCGACGGCCTCTCGTCAAAAGCAGTTCAGCAAGGCGCCTCCGCCTTGCTCGCGCCGCTGGTGGCACGTTTGCGATCGATGCGCCTGTCGCTGGGGCCACTTGTGTTCGCCAGACAGGCGCGTGTCGCCATTGCAGACGAAATCGGCACGCTCTGCAAAGCGCGGCTATCGATCATTCTTGTCGGAGAAAGACCTGGACTTTCGGCGGCCGATAGCCTTGGCGCGTATATCACCTTGGGGCCGAGATCAGATCGGACGGACGCCAATCGCAACTGCGTATCGAACATAAGGGATGGGGGGCTCAGCTACGAGGCCGCCGCATTTAAACTTGCCTGGCTTGTTGGGCAGGCATTTCGATCCGGAGCAAGCGGCGTGCAACTGAAAGACGACAGCGACAGTGCTTTTATGAGTATTGGACAGCCCATCAAGACCCAGAGTGCGCCCGTCGAATAGTTTAAAACATCTATGCGGCAATCGAGCGCCTGGGATTGGTGCGCTGCATTGGCGGAGGCTGGAAATCCTAACGTGCAAAGCAGGGCAGGCAACAATCGGGATGATTTCCTGCCAGTCTCGCTTTGTCGCCAAACAGTCAATAATGCGACGTTCTACGAATTTAGCGACGTTATAAGAGCCTTGCCGCCCGTCCGCTGCGTCTCGTCGCGCTGTTATAGTAGCTCGACGCCTGTTGCACCGAGCGATGCCGTGACTGCTCCATCGCCTCGGGCAGCGGAATACCACGATTGGCGGCCTCGGTCAGATACCCCGACCGCAGCCCGTGCGCCGAAAACTCTCCCGGCTCCAACCCCGCCAGCGCCGCCCGCTGCTTGACGATATCATTGACCGATTTCGGATCGAGCGTCCGCTTCGACACGTTGCCCCAGCGATCGACCTTTCGGAACACGGAGCCTTTGTCGATCCGTGCTGCCTCAATCCAGGCATTCAGCGCCTCAACCGGCCGGCCAATGAGATAGACGACCTCGTCGTGATCGGCACCGGATGTTTTCGTCCGTCCGAGATGAATGGCAAGAGAGGGGAGGGGAGGGCGGTCCGCGACGACGATCGGCGGCTCGGTGGTCAGCTGCTCCCGACGCAATCCGGCGATCTCGCTGCGCCGCCGGCCGCCGGAGGCAAACGCCACCATCAGGATCGCCCGGTCGCGGAGATCGCGCAGGCTGCCGCTCGCACAGGTCGCCAGCATTTTGGCCAGCACATCACCGGTGACCGCCTTGGCGCTCTTGCGTTTACGCGGCCGGGGCGTTGCCCGCACGGCAAGGCGGATTGCCGACTTGAGGGCAGGGGAGGTGAAGGCTCCGCTTAGGCCACGCCATTTCGTCAGGGTCGACCAGCTTGCCAGCCGCCGGCGAACCGTGTCCGGCGCATGCGGCCCGGCCACTTTGAGAAAACCCTGGCCGCGGAGGTTTTGCTCCACCTCTATCGGCATCCCATGCTCCGGATCGGTCTCCCGTTTTTGCGGGTCCCAGAGATGGTGCGCGACAAACTTTAGCAGCAGCGCTTCGGGCGCCGGCCACGGCAGAGAGCGTCCGGTCGCCGCCAAGGACCACGCCTGCAGATACGCCAGATCGGAGGTGAGGGCGCGAAGGGTGTTTTCGCCCATGCCCTCGTTGACCAGATGGCGCAGGGTTTCGACATCCTGATCTGTGAGCAGCTCGGCGAGCTCGTCGCGGCGCTCCATCGGTAGGACGGCAGCGATCGTGTCGAGTTCATAGGCTCGACGATCCACCACGTCGGTGGCTGTTCGCTTAGTCGCCATGGGCGAATGGTCCAAGAACGGTAACACCCTCTTTACGCGCGGCAGCGGCCAGTTTGCGGTCGAGCGTTGCGAGCGGCGCGCTGCGATTGAGGGCAAGCGCCAGATAGGCCGCGTCGTACGCACTGAGCCCATGATTAGCCGCCAGCAGCAGAACATAACTATCGCCGCCAATGCCGGCATCGTCGAGCGGCAGCCGGCGCACCCGCTCCATGTTAACAAGGGCGGCACCGGCCGCAATCCGGCCGCGGCGCTCGGACATCGCCAGAATGTTGCGGATCTCGAAGAAGAACAACGAGGGCACAGGGCAAGGGGCGTCGATCGTGGCAATCACGGCCTCAGCCGCATCCGAAAACTCTTCCGGCAGCAGCCAGGCGGCCGCCATCGAGGCATCGATGACAAACATTAGCGGCGGCCTTCGTCGCGCCAGGAGAGGATTTCCTCATGGGTGGACACGGTGGCCTTGAGCCGGGCGGCGCGGACTTCGGCGAGCAGCAGCTGCAGGTCGTTTTCCTTGGCGATACGGGTCACATGAGCGATCGGATCGTTGCCGCGGGCGATGACAAAATCCTCGCCGGCCTCGACGCGGGCCAGCAGGTCGGACAGATGCGTTTTCGCTTCGGAAATTTTCACGGTTTTCGTCATCGGCGCGGGTCTCGGCGTATGCTTTGGCACGAGATTAGGCGGCCCAACGAAGTTGGTCAAGCGGTTGGTCTGATCACTTCCGATAAGGAGTACTTATCGATGGTTAGAACGCCAACCATCAATCATACCATGTGAGGAACCATAATATTCATATAGAGTTCCTTTAAAAGATCGTTTACCATAAAATCAATGGCTTACGATCTCGCGAAAATCAGCATATCAAACTTGATGGGTACTGCTTTTGACGCGGCCGTCGCCCTGACCCGTCTCGACGAGCGCATTGCCCGCTCGCTCATCGGATCCGGCTTTCTCAAGCGTATGCACTTTGCTGACGCTTGTGCCTCCCTCTGGATCGACGGCGAATTGGTGCATCTCGAAGACCTCGTTCTTCACGACGCGTTTCGCGATACCCGCACCCCAACCCACGAACTCACCATTGCCCGCGACGTCCTTCGCACCCGCCGACGGATTTCGGCGCAGTCACCCGACTGGGCTCTATCCGCCGACGGTATCCGAACCCTGCGACAGTCGTCTGACACCGGTGGAGGTGGCGTCGAAACTGCTGGGCCGGCCGGCGTTACCAGGCTCACAGTCCAGGTGGATGTCGAAGGGGAGTGGCATGATCGTGATGACGCCGAAGATCTGCCCGGCGTCGACTATGCCGCCATCGATGCGACGCTGGCCCGATCGTCAGCCGCGATCGAAAACGCAACGCGTCCCGGCCATGCCGTCGGCCGTGCGACGGCCAGTCGTTCCGAAAAGGACCCGATGATCTATGATCTCGACTGGGACGAAAATGCCCGGCTCGACGAATGGCGCGGCGTGCTGCGGCAGGCGCAAGACTTGCCAGCGGTGCTCCAGGCGATCATCGCCCTCGATGCCTGGAACGAGCTTTCCGTGCTTAAGCATGCCCCATGGCTCGGCAGACTGTTGGCCGCTTCGATCCTGCGGGAAGCTGGCATCACCACCGGCGCCCATCTCGCCGCCATCAATCTCGGCCTCAAAACCATTCCGGTTGATCGGCGCCGGCATCGCGACCGTGAAACGCGGCTGCTCGCCATCGCCCACGGGCTTTTGGCGGCCGCCGAGATCGGCATGAAAGAGCATGACCGGCTGGTGCTGGCCCGCACTCTGTTCGAGCGGAAGCTTGAGGGGCGGCGAACGTCTTCAAAACTGCCGGAACTGGTCGAACTGGTGATGGCGCGTCCGCTTGTGTCAGCCGGGATGGTGGCGAAAACGCTCGAGGTCACGCCGCAGGCGGCGCGGCGGATCGTTTTGGAACTCGGCCTCAGGGAGATGACGGGGAGGGGGAGGTTTCGGGCCTGGGGGGTGATGTAAACTATCAGTTTCGAGGCAAAAAATACCAATTGAGCCAAGAGATCCGCGCAACTAAGTTGGTTTGGATGCTTCGGGGAGCCTGCTATGAGTAACGCACAACGGATTGATGCCCAAGGGGCCGTCAAGTATGACGAGGCGGACCTGAAAGCTATTGTGCTCACCAAGCTCCTGTCTGAGAAGGTTGCCGATAGGAAGTCATTCATTTCCAATGAATTCAAGTTGGGACCTGAACGAAGGGCCGACATTGCTCTTTTCAATGGAACTGATTTTATCGGTGTCGAAGTGAAAAGTGATTTCGACAACCTTAAGCGACTGGAAGGGCAGCATTCGGCTTACTCGAAGGTATTCGACCGGATAATTGTCGTTGTAGCTGAGCGACATCTCTCACGAATAGTTCATGGCCATTGCGAGAGAGCAGATCTCTGGTCCGTTTCTCCTTTTGGCCAGGTGCGGCTTATTCGCGAGGCTCAAGAAGCACCAATTGCTTCCAAGACTGCGTTGGCCGACCTTCTGCAGAAGTCAGATCTTGCAAAGCTGGTCGGCGTGGAGAGAGGATCGAGAATTACTCGTGCCGCGCTGTATTCTAAGCTTGAAGAAATTGACGTGGAGGCAGTCCGCGCGGCCGTTGTTCAATCATTCAACGGGCGTTTTGAGATATCAAGTCGACGATTTTTCAAGAATGTTACAGGCGTCGAGGTAATGCCTAGACATCTCACTCGATTGAGCCGATTTGAACAGCAGCGAAAAAACATTCGAATTCATAAGCGTCAGAACGAGCAATTTTGGAAAGAATGGGCCAAAGTCGCTGACGAAGTATTTGCGGTTTCTGATTAAAAATCAGTCCAATCCTCATCGGTGTCATACTTCTCGCTCGGAGGCGCACCGTAATACGACTGCTCGTGCAGATGAAGGTTTATCCGTACCGCAGTTGATCGAGCAGGTGAAACGATTGCGTCATCGTCTTCATTCGCCGTTCGTTCTATCATTTGCGTCCCCCAAACTTTCAAGAGCGGATCCCATGCTGAAGACTCTGTCGCTCGGGTAGCTGCGTCGAAATATGCTTGATCGCGGTCGCCCTGATCTTCTTCTCGGTAAAACTCCCATTGCGAAGCAACGGCGAGATCAACCCGTGGAGCTGGCGTGCCCCCTCCACCCAGTTGGCGTTCAGCACGTGCACTTCCTCGATCGCTGTAAATGAACGCCCGTTCCGGATGCAGATCAGAGACAAGACGGTGAAATTGCCTTTCGTAAATCTCTTGGGACACTCGGCCGACGAAATCACTAGGAAACGAGGTGGCCGACAAAGCTATCGCGGCATTGGGCATCACTCCCATGATTGCAATCGAGATACCGTTTGCCGCCGCTGCTCGAGTTAGCAGCTCAGAGCTGGCTTGCTCGTAATCGATTACGAAGCAAACCTCGTCTTCGCTGAAGTGTTGGGAGACCGATTGAGCGATATTCACCGATTGGCCAAAAGCTTGCTGAGGCAATCTAATGACTAAGCCTCTTTCGAGGGTCGCCAGCCGAGCAAGCTGGGTTGGGAGCTCTACGAGATTCGCCAGCTGTAACGATGGTATATAATGCTCTCGAGCTTCAAGGAATTCGAACCAGTTACGATAGCCGTCCGTCGGGTTCCTTAATTCAGCGAGCTGTTGATGGACGGGACGTGGCTGACCTTCTATCGGCTCATTTGAACCAGCATCAATGATGACCGGCCGGGCGCCATAAGCTTCCTCAATGCGCACAAGTGCGTTGTCAAGTTGCTGGGCTGTGGTCCAGGGCCGCAAAAACATAAAAGGAAGAAGTCTATCTTTCGTTTTTTCGGGAAGCTCTTTGAGAGCCCGAATTTCGGCAGGACGAACAGACAGCAGAGGAACATAATCGACCTCTGATAACTCTCTTGGAAACATAGCCTCTCCCGTCGCGCCTATTCGATCCCGAGTCGAATTTTCATTGCAGCCTCAGATACTCCGAAGCGTTTTGCAAGGTAAGCGACAGGCTCATCCGCCCTTATTACCTCAGCCGTTTTAAGAGCACCTTCAACTAACGGTTCTGGCATCAATATATCTGCCGCGATCCGATTCGCTTCTGCTTCTCTGCGATCAGACAAAGTCGAGCGATAAAGCACATCGTCAGATATGCCATTCCCAATTTGATCGCGGTGAAGCAAGAAATGCCCCAGTTCGTGGGCTACAGTGAACCTCTGTCTACTAGGGGGATCGTGCCGGTTGACCTTAATTATGTACCGCCCAGGATTCTCGATATCGGGCCTGATCTCTCCGGAAATACCCGGAGGAAGCGTTGACGCCTTAACAGGGACACCAAGCGCCTGCGCAAGAGCGGAGAGTTTTATGGGATAGCTGGTTTGGAATTGTTGGATAGTTGCCCGAACGTCGGCGGGCAAGCCGTTCCATTCTCGACTGCTCATATGCCCGTCTCCTTAGTGCTAAGCGCCATATTCTTTTTCTTCGTCCCCCATGGGGTTGTCGTTATCATCTTCGTTAGCGCGTATACTAGGACCAGATATCAGGAACCGGTCTGCGCGCTCCTCAAGAATTCTCCTCAGCTTGCCGTCGTCCATTTGTTTGATAACTTCTTGAACGAGTAGCTTATTCAGCTCATCTCGTAGCTGACCTTCTTCCAGCTCGCTTTTCACATGGTCTAGTGCCGCGTTGGAAGCTGCCACTTTGAATTGCGAGTATCCCCAGAGTGCCAGGATCGCCATGAACACGCCCAGAACGGTCACAAGTACGCCCACAGCGCCCAGCATCAACGCTGCCATGTCAGCGTAGCTCATGGTCACTCCGCCATTTTCCGCCATCTCAGAGTTCTCAAAATGAAGGCCTTTTAGATAAAGGGAAGATACTATCCCCCCACCCAAGAGCCCCGCGCCGAAGACTTGGAAGTAGTAGTTTGATGCCCGAGCCATGACGAAGCCTAATATATGTTCCGCTTATGTTCACTTCAAGTGGCAGCCCACGAACCTATCTTTTGCTAGCGGCCAACCGTGAATTGTGCAAGGCCGGTAACGCCAGCATGACCCACACTTGAGTCCTTCTGTGGGAAAATTTCAGAAAACCTGGGGCCATATCGTATCTGGCACTGAAGATGATCGAGCGAGTCTAAATGCGTAGAATAATCAACGCAGAGCGCTTGGTTCTTCGGATGTTGGAAAGTTTGGCCTTTGATACGGCAAAATCACAAATCCTTCAGCCGTAGGAGTTCTCGCTCCACTTCGCGTTCAAACCGGCGTAACTGCCGCAAAATCAGGTCACCATTATCGAAAAGACTGGCACTACGGCGGGCGTAAGATGAAAAATTTCGGGCAGCGACTGATGTGAAACGCTTGCGCAGCTTCTTGGTGTAGACCTTGGACGCTTTACCCTGAGCGATCGCCTTGGTCGCAACCTCACGGGTCCGGCGTACACCTTTGCGCATCTTACGCCATTGCCTAGACAGGGAGCTTGGGCGGATTGCGGCGCCGTCGCCATGAAACGTAAATCCGAGGTATTGCGCGGCTCGCCTGGAAGCGAGCGCGGCGTTCGCTGGGTCGAACTCAGAGACTTCCGTCTTGTCTCGGCTGATTTGCAAAGCGTCTGCTTCGAGGAGAACTTCAATCTTAATCTCGACATCTCGAGCATGGGCGAGTTTGCACACGACGAGGATATCGTCCGAATATCGCCGATAAAGGGCTCCGATTGACCGGCAATAAGCACTCATCTCGACATCGAAATCTAGCATATAAAGATTGGAAAAAGCCGCGCTGATCGGGGTCCCTTGGGGTATGCCAAAGAAGTTCGGATTCTCGTGAATGGGAATGCCCGCTCGCTTAACCTCCGCGATGGTGGCAATCGGGTCTCGTGTCTTTTTCTGGAGGCTAAGCAGGAATTCGGGGCGTGTGCGAAGATCATCAAGATGGACGAAGCGAAACTTTGTCATAAATCGATAGATCTTGAACCAGTCGTCCGGCAAATTCTGATGGCCAAGAAGGTTACGAAGGCGGGTCTTTAGCCGGCGGTGATCAAGCGTGTCGAAGAACTTGGTGACGTCGTACGCAAGTATGGCAACTGGCGCGTTGGAAAGAGCGTACCGATAGACGTCTGACGCAAAATGATAGTTTCCTTTGCCAAGCGACCTATAAGCTATGACGCTCTCGCCGATAGTCTTCGCTGCATAGGTTTCTTCAAGTCGCTTATTCAACAGCCACGCATAGTACGAGAGGATACAGGCGTCGCGGTGGGACGCGTACATGATCGAGCGATCTTTGGCCTTTGTTTTGTGGTCCTTAGCTTTGTAGCGCTTTTCTGACTTTACATAGTGAATGAGCGGCGAAAACGAGTGTTGCTCCACGGATTTCGGCTGGGAAACAGCTTTGGCATAGGATAGCCCAACTTGCCGATCAAAATGCCGATATCCGCGAGGAGAAAACCAAGAAGAATCGTTCAAGCGTTGCGGCTCCGCAGAGTTCGGGAAGTTGACCCTGACCCTGGATCCCAGCTGCTATAGCCGGACACTTCCCGAACGCACGCCGCCATCTGCCTGTACCTCAATCGAATGGATCGAATGCGATTCCGACACGGGTCTGTTAACGCGAGGCGGTATTATATAACCATGGAGGTCCGAGCTATGCTCGATGTCTCGTTCATCATCACCTTCTTGCTGGCGCAGATCATCGATCTGGTCCTGCCTGGAAGCAACTTTCAACTTGACAGTCTCAACGGTCCGACCCGCTGGCCAATTCCAGGGGCATTCAAAACATAGGTGTGGTCATGCGATTCTGCAACTCCTTCGTCCCGGTCCCACCTTGCTCACAATGAGTGGTCTAGGGTTCGTGTCCGTTCAAGAGCGTAACGTCGAGCTCCATGCCGACCATCTCGGCAAATCCATCGGGCTAATAATATGAGTGAACAACTCTAGTATTGATATATCGACGATCTCGCGATAACGAAGCCGAATGCTGATGGGGCAAGATAGGTTCGAGCCACATCTTACTCGTTGGCGCCACATGACCGCTTGAACCGCCCAGAGAGGTTGCCGCGTGAGCGCGAGCTTCACCGACATATTTCTGAGCAACCGAAAGGCGCTGATCGGAACGGTTGTTAGGATCGTCGGAGATCATCAGGCCGCAGAGGATGTCGCGCAAGAGGCCTATGTGCGTGTCAGTCGGGCAGTCGAAGGCGGTACTGTCGAGCACATCGAGGCATTTCTCTTTCAAACCGCCCGAAATCTCGCCCTGAACCACAAGCGAAGTCGCCAGATCCGCGGCTCCGTGGAGCGAGACGATGTCTCTGAGACGGATGTCGAAACGATCGCTTCGCCAACTCCATCTCAGGAAGCCGAGATCATCCACCGTCAGCGCCTCCGTCTGTTGGAGGAGGCAGTGTCTCGGCTTCCCGAGCGGGCACAGAAGGTCTGGGTTTTGAGCAAGATCGAGAAATGGCCATACCCGAGGATCGCGGAGCATCTCGGCGTGTCGCCCAATACGGTTTTCAATGACTTGAAGATGGCTCATGCCCACTGCATGGACGCACTAGCTAAAATTGACCGAGGATGACGGCCTGATGCGGATAGGAAGAATTTTTGTGAGATTTCCTGGCGTTGACTGTCTCCTGTATAAGGCCACCGTCGTCGCCGAACCCGTGATGGGATGGAACTGAGTGGGACACGATCGATCAAACTCTGTTGGCGAACAAGCGTTCATCCATCCCGACCCGGTGATGGACGCTGCTCTCGACTGGTTCTTCAGGCTGCAGGGCGAGCCGGGTAATCGCGATCTGGCGGCACGTTTCGAGGCGTGGCGGGTCGCAGATCCGTCACATCAGAAGGCATTCGAAGCGGTTGGTGAAGCGTGGGAGCTTCCAGAGGCAGAGGAAGTCGCCCGGAATATTGCCGAGCAGATTTCTGGTGCCGAGGTTCCGGAACCTGCAAACGTCGTCCCGTTGCGGCGGCCTCGGCGCGCCATCCTGCCCTGGCTTGGCGCAGCGGCAGCAGCCATCCTTCTGGCAATCGGCGTTCAGCAGTATCCCGCCCTGAGAATCCAGTGGGAAGCGGATTACATCACGGACGCCGGCGTGCAGCGGGAAGTCGCCTTGCCTGATGGATCAAAGGTTATTCTGAACACTGATACCGCCATCGCCGTCGATTTCGAAGGGACCAAACGGTCCGTGCGGCTTCTGAAAGGCGAGGCCTATTTCGATGTCGTGCATAACCCTTCGCGTCCATTCGACGTCACAGCCGCGTTCTCTCAGGTCGAGGTCAAAGGGACCGCATTTTCGGTCCATCGAGATGACGACGAGGATGCTGTTGCACTCGAGCGCGGTCATGTCGAGGTGACCAGTCTGGGCGATCCAAGCGAGAAGGTCGACTTGGAGCCAGGGCAAGCTATCACGGCGTCAGCCTCCGACATTTCAACGGTGCGGTCTATCGATGGAGCGGTGGCGTTTGCGTGGCTGAAGGGTCAGGTCGTGTTTCAGGATCAATCATTCAAATCCGTCCTGCACGATCTTCAGCGATACTATGGTCACGCGGTGGTGCGAACCGGCTCGGCGTTTGATGATGTGAAGGTCAACGGGCGCTACCGTCTCGACGATCCCGAGCTTGCGATCCGGTCCTTGGCGACCACTGTTGGGGCGTCTGTAACCCGACTTCCGGGCGGCATCTTAATCCTTCGATAAAAATTCAACTTTTTTTGTGAGATCCGCCTTCGCCGCGTGTCCCTGTATCAGAGGCCGATTTCCGACGGGGAATTTCGGTCGCTTGAGTTTTGTCGAGAGGGATATGAAATGCCGGGGCATAGTTTCATGGGTGGTCAGCAATCCGCAGCGAAGACGGGGGGCAAGCGCCAAACGTCTCACCGAATTTTCCACATTCTGATTGCATCCACGGTGCTTGGGACCGCGATGGTTTCCGCATCCCATCAGGCCCATGCACAGCAGTCTGTCCAGACCTCTAGCTTCAACATCCCGGCACAATCTCTTTCGTCGGCCCTTTCTGCATTCATGCGTGCCAGCGACTGGGATGTATCCTTCACCTCCGAGGCGGTCGCGGGTAAGCGATCGGCAGCCGCTATCGGCCAGATGACTGCGGAACAAGCTCTTCGCACTCTTCTCTCGGGAACGGGGGTTTCCATCCGGATGGCTGGTGCCAAATCCGTGGCACTTATCGTTGCTCCGGCCGGAAGTGCCCAAGTCGGGCCAGGTGGAGCGACGGCACTTGAGCCCATCGTGCTCAAGGCTCAAGGGGCAACGACGGAGGGCACGAGCTCATATACGACCAGTCAGATGAGCAGCGCGACTGGCCTGCCTCTCTCGATCAAGGAGACACCGCAGTCCGTGTCCGTCGTCACCCGCCAGCAGATCGACGATCAGAACTCGACGTCGCTTACGGATGTCTTGCGCAATACGACCGGCGTTGCCGAGAGCGCCTACGATACCGAGCGCTCGTCATTCAACTATCGCGGTTTTTCCGTCGACAGCTATCAGTATGACGGTGTTCCGACGACGTTTTCATCACCCTATGCCGCCGGTGAGTCCGCGCTCGATTCCATCATTTATGATCGCATCGAGGTTGTTCGGGGCGCCACCGGCCTGATGAACGGTGCTGGAAACCCCTCCGCATCAGTCAATCTGGTTCGCAAGCGAGCGACTTCCAAGGAACTGACCGGCGAAGTCAGTGCCTCTGCGGGATCATGGGATAACTATCGTAGCACATTTGACGTCTCCTCCGCGCTCAACGACAGTGGAACGGTTCGTGGCCGTCTTGTCGGAGCCGGTGAATATGGAGAATCCTTCCTTGACCATTACAGCAAGAAGTCGGGCATTCTCTACGGGACGGTCGAAGCCGACCTGACCGAGGATACGACCCTGCGTGTCGGCGCCGACTATCAGAGAAATCGCCCGAAAGGCTCGACCTGGGGCGGCGCGCTGCCGACCGGGTGGTTCAAGACAGGTGAAGAAATCGATTGGCCAGAATCTTACAATGGCTCTCCGAAGTGGTCGAGCTGGTCCAGCGATACCCAGACCCAGTTCTTCACACTCGACCACGAGTTCGACAATGGCTGGAAGGGCCAGGTGGGCTATACGCATAGCAAGCAGACCTATGATGCCAAGATGGGCATGTCGATCGGTGGTCTGATCGATCCCACGACGTGGACCACATCGAGCACCAAGGTGTATTCCAACTGGTACGAGGGATATCGGGAGCAGAATTCCATTCATGCCAAGCTCGATGGCGAGTTCGATCTCTTCGGACGCACGCACGAGTTCATGGTTGGTGGCTCATCAACCTGGCAGGAAAACTACGGAACTGTCCGCTTGCCGCTGTCACGTGCCGACTACATGGGAAGCCTGCTGGATTGGACCGGCGACTATCCGGAGCCGGTATGGGGAGAGAAGGAGCCTGAGCTCGACAATCGGGTCCGCCAAGTCGGCCTTTACAGTGCGGCTCGTTTCTCGGTCACCGACGACCTGAAGCTCATTATGGGCGCGCGATATACGAACTACGATAACGAGGCGACGGATATTTTTAACGTCGTTTCGCCCTATGCCGGCATCGTCTACGATCTCACCAACAATTTCTCCGTCTATGCCAGCTACACCGATGTGTTCCAGCCACAGGAATATCTCGACCGGAACGGCAAATATCTCGATCCTATTCAGGGCACGAGCTATGAGACGGGTATCAAGGGGTCCTTCCTGGACGACCGCCTGACCGCATCGCTGTCATTCTTCTATACGAAACAGGACAATGTCGCAGAGGCCGATAACGACAATGTCGTGCCGGGTTCGCTTGAGCAGGCCTATTACGGTGTCGATGGCACGACCAGCAAAGGCTTCGAGTTCGAAGTCGGAGGCGAAATTCTACCCGGATGGAACGTCAAGACCGGCTACTCGCTCTTCAGCCTGAAGGGACCGGACGGTGACGAGCTCAGCACTCAGATCCCGCGCCAGACATTTAATCTCTTCACCACCTACCGGTTCCAAAGCGGTGCGCTCGAAAAACTGACCGTCGGCGGCGGGGTCCGCTGGCAAAGCGGGATAGACTACACCGTTTGGGGAGCCGACGAGAGCGGTGCATTTGTCCAACGCAAGGCAGAGCAGGATGGCTACGCCGTCGTCAACCTGATGGCCCGCTACGATTTCACGGAGCAAACCGCACTTCAGTTGAACGTGAACAACGTCTTTGACGAGAAGTACTATTCTCAGATCAACTTCTACAACACGCGAAACTACGGAGATCCGCGCAACTTCACCGTGAAGCTGACCCACAAGTTTTGACGCGGCACCTAGCCGGCCCTCGGGCCGGCTAGATCGCGAGGAGTTTGCATGCAGTCGGCAGAGATTGAAATCCAACGTGACGGCCCCGCCGGCATCAATCGTCGAGCAGTTTGCTTTGGGATCGCTGGTGTTCTCGTGAACGGCTTCGCTCCTGCGCTCGCTGGGGCATCCGCGGAAGGCTTCCCGCGGACGGTAAGGCATGCGCTTGGAACGACGGTAGTGACAGCTCGGCCGCGCCGGCTTGCTACACTTGGATGGAACTCAGAGGATATCGTCCTGGCATTAGGCTTGATCCCGGCTGCAATGGAGCGGCGTGGGCTTTTCGACAGCGGCATCTTTCCATGGAATGAGCCACTTCTGGGAGCGGAGATGCCGGTGCTGCTTCAATCGGAAATGCTTGATTTTGAGCAGATCGCCGTGCTTCAGCCGGACCTGATCATCGTTCTCGCCGCCTATTCCAACTTCAGTGCAATAGCCTATGAGAGATTGAGCCGGATCGCACCGACAGTGGTCCATCAGTCTATGGTGGGACGGGCGCCATGGCGTGTGCAGACCGCATTCGTTGGGAAGGTGCTCGGACGCACCGATGCGGCAGATGCCAGCGTTGCCGCGACCGAGCGTTTCCTTGCGGAGCTAAAGTCTCGATATCCATCGGCTTCGGGCAAAACATTTATGTTCGCGACCTATTCCGCCGGCGACGGCAATCTGGGCCTTTACCTCGCCACCGACCCCCGCATGCAAATTCTCCAGCAGCTGGGTCTCAAAATAGCACCAGCTGTCGAGCGGTTGACGGCCGCGAACCCTGGAAAATGGCGCACGTCGATCAGTCTGGAGCGGGTTGATGAGTTGGAGGCTGATATCTTCGTCTTCGGCTATGGCAGCGAAATCCAGCAGAGCGTCGAGGCCAGCAATCTTCTCCAGCAGGTCACTGCCATTCGAACCGGTAAGTGCGTCTACCTCGATGACCCTGAACTGGTCTGGGCTTCTTCGGCACTGAGCGTCTTGTCGATCCCCTATGCCTTTGGCTCATTTTTCCAACGAATTGCCGATATCTTTGAAAGTGAGCGCGGATGAGCGGACCTCGATATCTCCTCGGTGAGGTGATCAGCCACCACCATGTGACCCCGTCGATGATCCGAATCGTGATCGGTGGAGATGACGTACGGAGCTTTTCATCATCGCGGAAAGCCGACGAGTGGGTCAGACTGGTTTTCCCGCATGCAGAGACCGGTCAAGTGACGCTGCCGGTGTTCACCGGGTCAGGATGGGCGACACCCGAAGGACAGTTGTCGAGCGAGAGCCGTCCCTATTCCATCCGCGCCTGGGACACTTCCAACGGCACCGTCACCATCGACTTCGTTGCGCACGAGGGTGGCGTGGCCTCGACCTGGGCGATGAATGCGGTCACCGGGGTCAAGATTGGTATCGGCCCGGCGGGGGGCAAATATGATCCGCCGGAGGATCGCGACTGGACGTTGCTCCTGTGTGACGTGACAGGATTGCCGGCTGCGTCCCGTATCATTGAAGAGTGCCCAAAAGGCTGCCGTATACTGGCGAATATCGAAATTCCTGGTGAACGTGACCGACAGCGAATCCAGACCGAGGCTGATCTTTGCCTTTGCTGGCAAGAGAGTTTTGGAACGCCTGAAAAGTCCACCTGCCTCGTTGATATGGCCCGCGCCATCGAGCTACCTGAAGGTAATGGCTACATTTGGATTGCTGGTGAAGCGACTGCCGTCTCTGACTGCCGCAAGCACTTTCGAGATGCTGCCGGCATTGATAAGAGCAGGATCGTGTCCGTTGGCTACTGGATAGACGGTCAGGCCCGCTGATGGGTAGCGTGCAGCAACCGGCTGGCACAAGCGCGACATCACGCGCAGCTCGCCCGGAATTTTCCCAGACCCGGGTCCATTTACTGGCGGTTGGCTTTGTTTTGATTGTGCTTGCCTGTGCGCTCAGCTTCATGGTTGGCGCCAGACCGATTGCGTTGCGAACGGTCACAGAAACTCTTTTCGGGTATCATCAGACGTCGCTCGAGCAGACCATCATCCTCGATTACCGCTTGCCTCGCACGCTGCTTGGCCTGTTGTGCGGCGCGGCTTTGGGCGTCTCCGGCGCGCTGATCCAGGCGATGACGCGCAATCCGCTGGCCGATCCGGGCGTGCTGGGAGTGAATGCGGGTGCCGCCTTCTTCGTCACGGTGGCAGTCGGCATCTTCGGCGTCTCGATGATCTCTGGCTATATCTGGGCATCGCTCGCCGGTGCTATGGTCGTCACGGCGGTCGTCTACGGGATCGGTGCTGCGGGTAGGGATGGTGCCACGCCCGTCCGCCTCGTTCTGTCCGGCGTCGCCATTGCCGCCGTGCTATCCGGTTTCGGCTCTTCGATCACGCTTCTCAACCCGCAAGCCTTCGATGCACTGCGTATCTGGTCGATCGGCTCGATTGCCGGTCGAGGCATGGCCGTGGTGGAGACGGTCACCCCATTCATTCTGGTGGGACTGGTGGTGGCCTTTGCCGCAGCAAGGCCACTGAATGCCGTAGCGCTTGGCGACGATCTGGCATCCACGCTCGGCGCCAACATGCTGCGGGCGCGCATCCTCGTCATCATCGCGGTCACGCTTCTCTCCGGTGCTGCAACGGCCGCCGCGGGTCCGATCGCCTTTGTCGGGCTGATGGTGCCGCATGTGGTTCGTTGGCTGGTCGGGCCGGACCAGCGATGGATCATCGGGCTGACCATGCTGTTCTCGCCCATACTCCTACTCTCTGCCGATATCCTCGGTCGGCTTGTGCTTTATCCGGGCGAACTTGAAGCCGGCATTGTCACGGCCTTTGTCGGAGCTCCCGTTCTTATCCTGCTGGCTCGCCGCAGCAAGGCGACCGGCCTATGACGCAGGAAACCGCCAACCACGCCATTCACGGCTTCCACCGCAAAACCCTTCGTGTTCTCGGTGAGCGGGTCTCGATGCAGGCCGATCCATGGGTATGCGGCCTATGTGTCCTTCTGGCATTCGCAGCATTTGGTATCGGGGCGTTCTCGCTGACCAGCGGCACCTATCCGATTTCTTTCGCTGGCGCGCTCGAGGTTCTGGCTGAAGCTGTCACCGATCCATTCGAAGGCTTTCAAGGCTCCTTGGCTGGCCAGGATGCCGGCAATGGCAACGTGATCCGGATGGTCGTGGTCGAATGGCGCCTGCCAAGGGTTGCGCTCGCCTTTCTGCTCGGTGCCTGCCTTGGCATGAGCGGTGCAATCTTCCAGTCTTTGACACGCAATCCGCTGGGTTCCCCCGACATCATCGGCTTCTCGGCCGGATCCTATACCGGTGCGCTGATCGTCATCCTTCTCTTTTCCGGTGGGTATTACGAGACGGCGGCTGGAGCTCTGGTGGGCGGCATCGCAACCGCTTCGCTGGTCTACCTGCTGGCCTGGCGACGGGGTGTTCAGGGGTTTCGGTTGATCATAGTCGGAATTGGCGTTGCAGCCATGCTCGGGGCGTTCAATGCCTGGATGATCCGTGAGGCGGATCTGCAGGTGGCGATGTCGGCCGCGATATGGGGGGCAGGCTCACTCAACGGACTTGGGATCGAACAACTGATCCCGGTCATGATTGCGGTTGTGATCCTCGTGCCTGCGACACTGCTCTTCGGCCGGCCGCTGCATCAATTGGAGATGGGCGATGACGTGGCCCGTGCCTCGGGCGTCGATGTCAGCCGGGCGCGGCTGATCCTGATGACACTGGGCGTTGCACTGACGGCGATCGTCACGGCCGCGGCCGGGCCGATCTCCTTCATCGCGCTGGTCGCCCCTCAGATCGCCCGCCGGCTCGCAAGGTCAACAGGCCCCATGCTTGGCACGTCGGCCCTGATGGGAGGGTTTCTGCTCCTCATCGCCGATTGGACTGCCCAGCATGCATTTGGTGTCCAGCTGCCGGTCGGTGTGATGACCGTCAGCATCGGCGGGCTCTATTTTCTGTTTCTCCTCTTGCGCGAGGGTCGCAAATGACCGGTATAGGCTCCCTATCCATCGCGGACCGATTGCAGGCTGATGCGGTCACACTGCGATACGACCAGCGGACGATCTCCAAAAATCTGTCGGTGTCGATCCCCGATGGCGCTTTTACCGCTATCGTCGGACCGAATGCCTGTGGCAAGTCGACCTTGCTCAAGGCCCTGTCCCGCCTGATTCGACCGTCCGACGGACAGGTAATCCTCGATGGCCATGATATCCATCACATGGCGGCCAAGGACGTGGCCCGCCGTCTTGGGCTTTTACCGCAGAGTGCCATTGCACCCGATGGGATCACGGTTGCTGATCTCGTTGCGCGCGGTCGCTATCCCCATCAATCCTTTCTGCGGCAATGGTCGAGCGCCGATGAGGCGGCAGTCGCCAGGGCTATGGCGGCGACCGGTGTCACCGATCTCTCCGGCCGCTTCGTCGATGAACTTTCCGGCGGTCAGCGCCAGCGGGTCTGGGTGGCAATGGTACTAGCGCAGGAAACGCCGATCCTGCTTCTCGACGAGCCGACGACGTTTCTGGATATCGCCCATCAGATCGAGTTGCTCGATCTTCTAGCCGATCTCAATGACGAGGGTCGCACCATCGTCGCCGTCCTGCACGACCTCAATCACGCCTGCCGCTATGCCTCGCATCTCATCGCGATGAAGGATGGCGCGATCGTTGCCAGCGGCAAACCTGCAGAGATCGTCACTTCGGATCTGGTTGAAACCGTGTTCAACCTGCCCGCAATGGTCATACCCGACCCGGTCAGCGGTACGCCGATGATCGTGCCAAAAGGTCGCCGCCTGAAAGAGCCCCGCCATGACTGATCTGATCAAACGCTTTGCCATCTATTACCGCCCACATCGCGGCCTGTTCGCGCTCGATTTTGGCAGCGCGGTCCTGGCCGGCGTGCTGGAGCTTGCTTTTCCGGTGGCCGTGACCCTGTTCATCGACCGGCTTTTGCCAAGCAACCAGTTGGGATTGATCGCACTCGCCGTTGCCGGCCTGTTCATCATCTATCTGCTCAATGCCGGTCTTCAGGTGGTGGTCACCTATTGGGGGCACATGCTCGGCCTGAAGATCGAAACCGAGATGCGCCGCAAAGCGTTCGATCATCTGCAAAAGCTCTCCTTCGGCTTTTTCGACGAGCACAAGACCGGGCATCTGGTCGCGCGGCTGACCAAGGATCTCGAGGAGATCGGCGAGGTTGCCCATCACGGACCCGAAGATCTGTTCATTGCCGTGATGACGCTGATCGGTGCTTTCCTGCTGATGCTCTCGGTTCATGTGCCGCTCGCTATTCTGACGGGCCTGATCGTTCCACTGACGGCTGTGGTCACGGCAATCTACGGAAAGCGGATGACGGCGACCTGGCATGCGCTCTATGGAAGAGTGGGGGAGTTCAATGCGCGCATTGCAGAGAATATCGGTGGCATCCGCGTCGTTCAGGCCTTTGCCAACGAGGAGCACGAGCGGGTGCTGTTTGCCAGGAACAACAGCAATTATCTCAACACCAAGCTCGAGGCCTACCGGGTTATGGCGGCCTCCATGTCGCTCTCCTATCTGTCGATGCGCTTCGTCCAGATCGTGGTGATGCTGGCAGGCGCCTGGTATGTGACGTCAGGCGAGCTGACGGCCGGCGGATTTGTCGGCTTCCTGCTTCTGGTCGGCGTCTTTTTCCGCCCGATCGACAAGATCAACTCGATCATAGAGACCTATCCGAAAGGGATCGCCGGCTTCCAACGCTATACGGACTTCCTCGACCGGCAGCCAGATATCAGCGATCGAGGGGATGCGGTTGATATTCCGCGATTGAGCGGTCGCATCGCCTATCACGACGTCACGTTCAGCTATCGCGCCGGCCTGCCAATCCTCGAAGGCATAAACCTCTCGATCGAGCCCGGCGAAACTATCGCCTTCGTTGGTCCCTCTGGCGCCGGCAAGACGACGATCTGCGCTCTCTTGCCTCGCTTCTACGAGGTGACGATCGGTGCCATCAGCATCGACGGCGTGGACATCAGGGATATCACCCTCAACAGCCTTCGCTCCAATATAGGCATCGTTCAGCAGGACGTTTTTCTGTTTGCTGGAACGATCCGGGAGAATATCGCCTATGGCCGTCTCAACGCCGGCGAGAGCGAGATCATCGAGGCCGCGCGTCGTGCGCGGCTTGACGATGTGATCGCTGCCTTGCCCGATGGTCTCGACACTGTAGTCGGCGAGCGCGGCGTCAAACTGTCCGGCGGGCAAAAGCAGAGGCTGGCGATCGCCCGTATCTTCTTGAGGAACCCACCCATCCTGATCCTCGATGAGGCAACATCTGCGCTCGACAGCGAGACGGAGCGCGCCATCCAGCAGTCGCTCGCGGACCTCGCGCATGGGCGCACCACGCTTGTCATCGCCCACCGCCTGGCAACCATCACCAACGCGGATCGGATCGTCGTTGTCGAAGACGGGCGTATCGTGGAGGAAGGACGGCATGAGGATCTCCTGCACAAGGCCGGGGGGCGATATCGCGCACTGCATGTGGCACAGAGCAGGGTAAATGCACCGTGAGAATGCGGAAGACAGCAGCTTCGCTATTGAGGTGCTACGCCGAACACGCCGATCAAAATCGTGGAGGACAAACAGGTGAAGTTGAAACGGGAAACTGAAGTCGCGATTGCAATTCTAGTCGCCTGTGCACGATCGAATGACTGGCGGCTGAAGACCGCAGATGCAGCAAAAGCTGCCGAGACCACGTCCGATTTTGCCGCTCATGTTGCCTTGAAGCTGGTCAATGCCGGGCTGTTGACAGCCACCCGTGGGCGAAACGGAGGTCTGGAACTTACACGGTCGGCGAAAGAGATTTCCCTACATGACGTGATCTGTCGGATGGAAGACCAAAATCCCGTCGCATCGAATGCGGGAAATTCACGCGGAGAGCAGCTGAAGGCGAAAGCTCTCATAGAGGTCATGCGTGGTGTCGACGATGCCGTTCAAACCTATCTCAACCGCTTTTCCATCAACGATCTGGCGGAAGCCGAGCTCCCGCTTGAGGAGGGTAAAATCGGAGAAAATTCGGGGACCATGCGCGCTAAGCGAAAGGCGAGGCGCCCGTCAGGTTTGGAAAGCAGATTTGCGTAACGAGAGCATTCACCTAGCTAATAGACCCCAACCCGCCAAGGGTTCGACTCCCATCAAGACCTTGAGTATTTTGCCACGCTTCCGGTCTCTAGTCTGCCGCGCATTTACAGGTGAGCTAAACTTTCGTTCGATGTATGAGCGCTGCCATCTCCTCGGCCGGACCGGAAAGACAAGAGGGCCCTGGCTGTGACGAGACCAATGTTCGACAATTCCATCAGCATTGCCTATGACGCATAGACTTCCGCCAGTTTTATTCGCTCGAGATCTCCATGAACAAAAAATCCGCATCCCACTTTTCAAATGGCTTTCTCGGGCTCGATTACGGCGTAGCTCTCGGATTGGTCGGAACTCTCGTCTTTTTCGTGATAAGCGGGCTGGTGTCGTTCTATAATCTTCAGGCTTTGGATGATGGCAATCAACGTATCGTCCGAACTCACGTTGCAATTGTGGCGCTCGACGAGTTGCTGTCGCGGGTTCAGGATGCTGAGACAGGCCAACGCGGCTTTCTTTTAACCTTCAACGATAGCTATCTCGGGCCATATAACGCCGCGCTGCAGGCGATCCCCGCCAAGTTCGACGACATAGACCGACTAACGGCTGACAATTCTGGGCAGGGGCAGCGGCTCGCGACATTAAAACGGCGCGTCGCTGCCAAGCTCGATGAGTTGCAGCAAACGATTGACCTGAGACGCAGCCAGGGGCTGGATGCCGCAATGGCAGTCGTGAATACCGACCGTGGCAAGGAAGAGATGGACGCGATCCGGGCGCAGATTGCAGCTATGGCGCAACGGGAGGGCGAGGCCCGTGTCCAGCGGATTGCCGAAATGAAGAGCGCCCAGCAGACCGCACTCGCAAGCACGATGTTATCTGGCCTGCTTGGTGTTATGCTAACCCTTGCTATCGGCTTCCTGATCCGGCGCGCGACTATTGCTCGCCGGCGCGAAGAGTGGCTGCAATCCGGCCAGGTCGAGCTCGCTGCCGCTATGATGGGCGACCAGCCGATCGAGCAATTGGGCAACAGCATCTTGGAGTTCCTGGTGCGATATGTCGGCGGTGTCGCGGGGGCAGCATTCGTCGGGACCAGCGACGTGTTTCAGCGTGTGGCGGCTTACGGTGTGCCTGACGCGACGGCTCTACCCGCCCGCTTCCGTCAGCGCGAGGGACTTTTGGGTCAGGCAGCGGCGGAAGGTCGGCCGATGGTGTTCGGTGAGGTGCCTGACGGCTATCTTTCTTTCGGCTCCGCGCTCGGCCAACACAAACCCGGTCACATCGCGATCTTTCCCGGCGTCCTCGATGGCGACGTCAATTCGGTGATTGAAATCGGCTTTCTGCGCGCCATCGACCCGCTTGTCGAGACCTTCCTCGCGCGGGCGTCCGAAGCAGTTGCGATTGCCGTGCGTTCTGCCACTTATCGAAGCGAATTGCAGAACCTACTAGAAGAAACCCAGCGCCAGTCCGAAGAGCTTCAGACGCAGAGCGAAGAACTGCGGGTGTCCAACGAAGAGCTCGAAGAGCAGGGGCGTGCGCTGAAAGAATCTCAGACACGCCTGGAACAACAACAGGCAGAGCTCGAGCAGACAAACTCGCAGCTCGAACAGCAGACGCAGGAACTGGAAGCGCAGCGCGATAATCTCGAACGCGTAAACGCCTCGGTCGAGCTCAAAGCTAGAGAACTGGAGCAGGCGAGCCAGTACAAATCCGATTTCCTCGCCAACATGTCGCATGAACTGAGAACGCCGCTCAATTCATCGCTGATCCTGGCCAAGCTGCTGGCCGACAATCCTGATGAGAACCTGACGGCCGACCAAGTCAAGTATGCCCAGACGATCCAGTCCTCCGGCAATGACCTCCTCAACCTGATCAACGACATCCTCGACCTCTCCAAGATCGAGGCAGGCCATGTCGAAATCAGGCCGGAGGCCGTAGTCGTGGAACGCGTTGCCAATAACCTTCGCCAGATGTTCCAACCGCTGGTGACTGATAAAAATCTCGATTTCGCCGTTGAACTCGCTGCGGATATTCCGGTCGCGATCGAGACGGATCCGCTCCGATTGGAACAGGTGCTGAAAAACCTGCTTTCGAACGCCATCAAGTTTACTGGTTCGGGACGTGTGACATTGTCGATTAGGCCCGCGGGCGCGGGACGCATCTCCTTTGCCGTGACAGACACGGGCATCGGGATTGCAGCCGATCAGCAACAACGGATTTTCGAGGCATTCCACCAAGCCGACGGCACAATCAGCAGACGATATGGCGGGACAGGCTTGGGTCTATCCATTTCACGCCAGCTTGTGCGGCTACTCGGCGGCTCCATCGATCTTACCAGCCGGCCAGGAGAAGGCAGCACGTTCACGGTCACTGTGCCAGAGGCCTATGACCCGTCTTTTGTCGTGCCGAGGGATGCGACACCTCGTGTGGCCGCGGTGACAGTTGGAACGCAGCCTCCGGTCGGACCAGAACGTCACCAACCTGCTCGACCGGCGCTTACCGTCGAAGACGATCGCGCCACTTTGAGCAGCACCAAGAGAGTTCTTCTCGTCATCGAAGACGACGCGTCCTTCGCGGCGATCGTCAGAGACCTCTCACGAGAAATGGGCTTCCAGTCTCTGGTCGCCGGCACAGCTGAAGAAGCACTGCGGCTTGCAAAGGAATATAAGCCTAGCGCCGTCATCCTGGACGTCGGTCTTCCCGACCAGTCGGGCCTTGCGGTCCTTGATCGCCTGAAGCACGATGTCGAGACCCGACACATTCCGATCCACATGATCTCGGCTGAAGATCATACGGAGACCGCCTTCTCGCTGGGCGCTGTCGGCTATGTTGTCAAGCCCGTCATGCGAGAGCAACTGGTGGAAGTGCTCGAAAAGCTAGAAGACAAGCTGTCCCAGAATGTGCGTCGCATTCTCATCGTCGAGGACGATCCTGTACAAAGCGATGCCGTCGCGAGACTTCTGGGTTCGCGTGGCGTGGAGACGGTGACGGCGGGAACGGCGGCCGAGTGCCTGGAGCTGCTCAAGGACCAGACATTCGATTGCATGGTGCTCGATCTCGCGCTGCCCGACGCTTCAGGGTATTCGCTGCTTGAAACTCTGAGCCAGGAAAGCGCCTACGCTTTTCCTCCGGTGATCGTTTACACGGGCCGTGAGCTTTCCCAAGACGACGAGCAGCGACTGAGGCGCTATTCAAAGTCCATCATCATCAAAGGCGCCAAGTCGCCAGAGCGCCTGCTAGATGAGGTGAGCCTCTTTTTGCACCAGGTTATCGCAGAGCTACCGGACGAGCAGCAGAAGATGATCCGCAAGGCGCGTAACCGCGATTCCATTCTCGAGGGCCGCCGTATTCTCGTCGTGGAAGATGATGTCCGCAACGTGTATGCTTTGACCAACATCCTCGAGCCTCGAGGCGCGATCGTCACGATTGCCCGCAACGGTCAAGAAGCAATCACTGCTTTGGAGAAGGCCTCCCAGCCTGATGCTCCCATGGTCGATCTCGTGTTGATGGACGTAATGATGCCGGTCATGGACGGTCTGACCGCAACGCGAGAGATCCGCAATAACCCGGCGTGGAAGAAGTTGCCGATCCTGACGCTGACGGCGAAGGCGATGCCCGACGACCAGCAACGCTGCATTGAGGCGGGAGCCAACGACTACATGGCCAAGCCGCTCGACGTAGAGAAGCTGTTGTCCCTAGTGCGGGTGTGGATGCCGAAATGACTAGAGCGGAACCATCCGAGAAAGTCGAGGATATCGAGATCAGGCTGCTGTTGGAGGCGCTATTTCTCACCTATCACTACGACTTCCGCAACTATGCGATGGCCTCGATCAAGCGCCGGTTGCGGCAGGCACAGCAGGGGCTTGGCTTTTCAACCATTTCGGCGATGCAGGAAAGTGTCCTGCACGATGCGTCCATGCTGCCGCGACTTCTGGGGTACCTGACTGTTCAGGTCAGCGAGATGTTCCGGGATCCGAGCTATTTCAGGACACTGCGTGAAAGCGTTATTCCCCATCTGCGAACCTACCCCTCCTTGAAGGTTTGGATCGCGGGATGCAGCGGCGGCGAAGAGCTCTATTCCATGGTCATTCTTTTCCGGGAGGAAGGTCTGGAGGAGCGCACGCTCTTTTATGCGACGGACATCAATGCCGAGGCGCTGGCCACGGCGGAAGCTGGTATTTATGCTTTGGACCGTGTCCAACTCTTTACCGAGAACCATCGAAAGTCCGGCGGGAAATCATCTCTGTCTGAATATTATCAGGCGGCCTATGGCCGGGCCTCTTTCGATAAGAGCCTGCGGCGCAACGTCGTGTTCTCGGACCATAGCCTGGTGACGGACGCAGTCTTTGCTGAGATGCACCTGATCTCCTGCCGCAATGTGCTTATTTATTTCGATCGAGACTTGCAGGACCGTGCGATTGGGCTTTTTGACGCCTCGATGGTCAGGAAGGGTTTTCTCGGACTTGGGTCTAAGGAAAGCCTGCGGTTCTCACGGCATGCAGGCTCCTTCGAGGAGTTCTCGCGTGAGGAGAAGATCTTCCAGAAGAAGGGCCAAGGATGAGCAGCTTTCAAGCGGTCGTCATCGGGGCATCGGCTGGCGCGCTTGAGGCGCTTTCTGCCATCCTTCCGTATTTGCCGGCAAGCTTCCCGGTACCTATTCTGATCGTCGTGCATATTCCTCCGGATCGACCAAGCGCACTCGCCGATCTGTTCGCCGCCAAGTGCCGGATGGCGGTGAAGGAAGCCGAAGATAAGGAGCCTTTGCTCGCCGGCACTATCTACTTTGCACCGCCCGACTATCACCTGCTCGTTGAAGTTGATAAGACAGTCGCGCTTTCGAGCGATGAACAGGTATTTTTCTCCCGTCCATCCATCGACGTTCTGTTTGAAACCGCCGCAGATGCCTACCAGGAGAGGCTCATCGGGATTGTCCTTTCCGGCGCCAACAGCGATGGAGCAAATGGCCTGAAGACTATCATGGCAGCAGGTGGCGTCGGATTGGTGCAGAATCCAGACACGGCCTTCGCGGCAGCTATGCCAGAAGCCGCAGAAAAGATGAACCCTGACGCCGACGCCATGACACTTGCGGAAATCGCAGAATGTTTGAAAAAGGTTTGAGAATTTAATGGACCCTGTGCCTTTTCTGCTTGTCGATGATCTGGAGGAAAACCTCCTCTCCCTAGAAGCGCTCTTACGGCGTGACGACCTCCTTTTGCTGAAAGCACGCTCTGGTGACGAGGCGCTTGAGATATTGCTGCATAACGATGTTGCGTTGGCGCTGGTCGATGTCCAGATGCCGGGGCTTAACGGGTTCGATCTGGCCGAGCTGATGCGCGGCAATGAGCGCACCCGCCGGATCCCAATCATTTTCGTAACGGCTGGAAGCACCGACGCTCAGCGCCGGTTTCGTGGCTATGAAGCGGGTGCAGTCGACTTCATTCAGAAGCCGATCGAGCCGGATGTTTTGCGCAGTAAAGTCGATGTGTTTTATGAGCTCTATCGGCAACGCCAAAAGCTGGCAGCCCAGCGCGACGAACTCGCTCAACAGTCGCAGGCTCTCATAGAGGCCGCTGGCCACAAGGATATCCTCCTCAAAGAAATCAACCATCGCATCAAGAACCTGTTCAGCCTGACCGCGGGTCTCATATCCTTGAGCGCCAGGCCCGCCAAAAGCGTGGCGGAACTGGAGGCCGATTTACGCTCCCGGCTCCACGCGCTCTCACGCGCTCACGAATTGACGATGCCCGATCTTGCCAGCGACGCCAGTGGAGGGCAGATTGCGACGACCGTAACTGCTCTTTTGAGGGCAATCGTTGCACCACACGATCACGAATTAGCATCCCGAATCGAAATCACCGGAGCGGACGCGCCACTGACCGGTGCTGCACTAACCTCGCTTGCGCTTTTACTGCACGAGCTGACCACCAATGCGGCGAAATACGGGGCTCTCTGCGTGCCCGACGGGAAGCTCACCATCAACGTCACTGCTGAAGACGAGCATCTCGAAATACAGTGGACGGAGGCAGGAGTGCTCCGCGATCAAGGCGCACCCGATCGCGAAGGCTTTGGCTCCACCTTGGAAAAGGCAGCGCTACAAGGCTTAAACGGCAACATCGCACGGCAATGGACTAACGACGGCGTGTCTCTACGTGTAAGAATGCCGCTGCAAAGCCTTGTCAGGGCGTAGAGCGCACCTAGTCTGTCCTTATCGCTCAAATGACAGAGGGAAGAGGACCTGTCATTTAGATCGAATTTTTCGCCGACCAACGAGTGATCTCTTAGGTTTTCAACTGACTGGCTTGATTTAGCACGAGTTCCTCTAGATCATGCACGAACGCTAAAACAGTCTTCATCGATCAGAATGGAAAAGCACACCGAGGAACGCCTCGCCGCCATCGTAGAGTCGTCGTTCGACGCCATCGTCAGCCGCGACCTCTCAGGCATTATTGTCAGCTGGAATGGGGCCGCTGAGCGAATGTTCGGGTATACCGAACACGAAGCGATCGGTCAGTCCATTTTCCTCATTGTCCCAGCTGACAAACGTGAAGAGGAACTCGAAATCCAGCGCCGCCTCAAGCTCGGTGAACGGATTGAAACCTTCGAGACTTTTCGTCGTCACCAAAACGGAATGCGCATTCCGATTTCCATCACGATATCGCCCATCAAGAGCCAAAGTGGAGATCTCGTTGGCGCATCGAGTATAGCCAGAGATATTTCTCAAACGAAGGAAAGCGAACGGCGGCTTCAGCTGCTGATGCGAGAGATCAATCATCGCGTCAAAAATCAGTATGCGGTCATACTTTCGGTGATTAAGCAGACAGCGGCCCGATCAATTTCGGTCGGTGAGTTTGAAGCCAGGATTCGCGAGCGTATCATGGCCCTATCTCACTCCCATGATCTACTATCCCATGTGGATTGGGCCGGCGTCAGTCTTGCAGACCTCGTCGAGCATCAGATCAAACCGTTCACGAGTATCCGAACGGTCAAGGCCAGCGGACCTGAAATAGCGCTCGGCGCAAACGCCGTCCTCAATCTTGGAATGGCGCTGCACGAACTCATCATGAATTCCATACGGTTCGGCGCGACTGCAGACGGGGATGTTTCTGTTACATGGAGGGTCGTTCATGCAGGGAATGGCCACGATCAGATGTTCGAATTGACATGGTCGGAGCCCTCGCATGATCCCAACGATATTTTGGAGCAGGAAAACGGGTTTGGCTCCCTGGCGCTGCTGCGCATCGTGCCGTCAGCACTGTCGGCAGAGGCGACTTGGGCTGCAGACAGTAGCCAGATCGTATGGAACCTCTCCGCGCCCTTGGCACATATCAAAGTAAAGGCTGACTAAGGGGCGGAACAAAAGCCGATACCTTCTTGTTTTCTCGTTGGACTGAAAACAAAGGAGGAAACATCATGGACTGGAACCGTGTTGAAGGTAACTGGAAGCAGGCCAAGGGCAAGATCAAGGAACAGTGGGGCAAACTCACGGACGATGATCTCGATGTCATCAACGGCAAGCGCGACCAGCTCGAGGGTAAAATCCAGGAGCGGTACGGCTATGAAAAGGACCGCGCCACAAAGGACGTCGATGACTGGTATGGACGCCAAACCTGGTAATTCAGAGGACCCCGCTACGGCGGGGTTTTTCTTTTCAACCAATTGCTTAGCAAAGACGGAACTATTTCGGCGGCGTGGAGTTTCAGACCGCCACGGAACTCCGTGAGAACAATAAATAGCGAGGAAACACCCAATGAAAACGCTCATCGCCGCCACTCTCGCCCTCGGTACCATGACGTCTGCAGTCTACGCGCAGCAACCCGCAGCCCCGGCAGCGCAGCCCGCTGCGCCGGAGGCCGCTGCTTCGGGTGCCGACGCCACTATGGTTGGCCCGGGAATTACGATGGGCAAGGCGGCCACAATGCCGCTCAAGACTGTTGAGATCAAGGATACCGATCTCGTGACGTCGAAGCTTGTAGGGCTCAACATCTACAACAAGGAGAACGAGGAGATCGGCGAAATCTCCGACGTCGTCATCGGTGGCGGCAAGTCCGTAATCGGTATCGTTGCGAGCGTTGGCGGTTTTCTGGGTATCGGCGCAAGCTATGTCGTGATCGATCCGGCTTCGATGGCGCTGGCAGACGACAACGGCACCTGGAAGGCTTATGTCGATACGAACAAGGATAGCCTCTCGGCTGCTCCGAAGTTCGATTATGACAAGCTGAAAAAGTAATCAGTGCGCATCATGATCCGCGAGCCACGGATGTACTGGCGCGGGTCGATGGGACTTTGGTAAGGCCGGTGCGAGAGATCGCCCGGCCTTTCGCGCATCGTTCGGGTCACTCCACCTGCTTTGGCGAGTTCATCGCGGGTTGAGACGTTCGCAGATAACTAGCGCATCATAGGTGAATTGGGAGCCGTGTGAGCACCCGGTCGGTAGGATTGCGGGAAAAAGAGGGCCGCCGCGCAAATGGCGGCCCGTTGAAATCAGTTTAGCGTCTGCCACTGACTGCGGACGTCGTCGGCCGACTTTGAGAGGTGTACATGTTCATCCACGTGATCGACCCAGTCGAGCGGGATCAGGTGGTGCTTGCCATCCTCGGAGTCGGTCCTCGTCAACTTGATACGTGATGTGCCGTCCATATGATCGACCGTCCCGACATGCGCGCCGTCGGCGGCGATCACTTCCATATGCTCGCGTACTTGTTCTGCAGTAGCCATTGTTTCCTCCGGTTCTATTTGGGTGGCCGTCCAAAACATTAGGAGTCAAGGATTGTTCCTGACGAGGCGAGCGTCAGCTCGGCGGCGCAGCGGAATGATCGACTGATGCGCAAAAACGAAGAGGCATCTTGAATTTGTGCCGGATCCCATCACATCGCTCAGCGCTGTGAAGGAAGACTGGAATGCCATCATTTTTAGAAACCACGTTCGGGCCGGTCGAGTTGGAAATCATCGACATTGCGCTGCAGTCTTGGAGAACTCGGTTCGGCCTGACCAAAGACGATCCCGACGCAGTGATCGCCGCCGAAATCTGCCTCAATCTTTTCCGTGAGGGATACAATACCTTGCCTGACCTGGTTCAGGCCATGGATCGCCACAAGGCGCTAGCCGATATTGCTGCGGCCAACGACCTACCCAGAGCCCGCAGGCGAGCGAGCAGCTGATCAAGCGCCCATCATACTGTGAATTGTCTCGATGATCTGTTCCTCGCGGTAAGGCTTCGAGAAGAAGATGGTCTCGGCCGGAATGAGATCGCCCGGGTCGTCGACATGGCCAGACACGATAATGATCTTGATCGGTGGCCAGCGATCCCGGATGATGGCGGCAAGCCGCATCCCATCCACCCCGCGCGGCATGTCGACGTCGGTCATGACAACGCGGATATCGTTGCGGGCTTCGAGTATCTTGACAGCCTCTGTCGCGTCGGCTGCGGGTATAGCCTCGTATCCGGCCATCTCGATCAGATCGATAGCCGCGAGCCGCAGCAGTGGTTCATCCTCAACTACGAGAACAGCGGGTGGTGTCAGAGATTTAGGCATTGCGCTCATCATGACTGCCGCAGCTGGGAAACCAGCCCTCGCATTTCCACTTTCAACCCCGTGGGCTCGTAACTGATGTCGACGCCACCTGTTCCCATAAGGCCGAGACGGATGAGTTTCGAGCCGAAGCCCTTACCCGCAGGTGCGGCGACGGGCGGGCCATCACGCTCCTCCCAAACCAGGGCCAGCGTGTCCTCGCCGTTCCCTGCCTCTGTGCGCCACTTTATTGAGACGTAGCCCGATTCATTGGACCATGCCCCATACTTCAGTGCGTTCGTGCCGAGCTCATGCATCAGCAAGGCCAGTGACAATGCCGTTCTCGGGCCGAGCTCAAGATCGGGGCCGGCGATCTCATATCGCTCGGGCAGCGCCATCTGGTGAAGAACGGTGTCCATCACCTGGATCATGCGCGCCGATGTCCAATCCTGGCCTAGAAGCACCTCATGGGCTTTGGACAAGGCATGCAGTCGATTGGTGAAAGCTTCTACCGGCCCGCGGTCGGTGATTGGCCGCAGCGTTTGTGTCGCGATCGCCTGAACCATGGCCATGGTGTTTTTCAGGCGATGACTGATTTCGTGGTTGAGGACCTGCTGATCTTCCTCGGCGCGGATACGGGAGGCAGCTTCACGTGTCCGATCAGCAATCGTTCGTACGAAATCACGCTCCTCTGGCGTAAACTCATGCGGGTTGTCGTAGTGGACGAACATGACGCCGACAAAAACGCCGTGCTCGATAATCGGGATGTTGACCAACGTTGCGAGTGAGATCTGGCGGAAAAGATTAGCGGAGGCCGCCGTGCGAGGATCGATCGTGACATCCGGAATGATGATGTTGTCGCCGCGCTTCAGGTCATCGATGAAGCTGCCATAGTCCCGGAAATGATGGAGACCGGCAATCGGATCGATGCCAGGGGCACACCAGCCTGGCAACATCTGAACGGTCTCTGCCACGGCATCAACGACACCGTAGCCGGCGCGGGTGGCGCCCTCCAGATTGCGCACCATGATCTCGGATGCAGCAAAGGCGACGTCGGTTACTGTCTCCAGCTCCCTGATCCGGTCGCCGAATTCCAGGAATGCGAGCTGCCGGTCCTGAGCCTGCTTTTCCAATGTCGCATTCCGGGCAATCTTGATGTAGCCGCGAACGGAACCACTTTCAGTCACCAGCGGTCGGACAGTGCCGTCGAGATAGACACGCGTGCCGTCGGCGCGGATATGCCAACGTCGGTCAATTGCAACGCCGGTTTCCGCGGCGATGGCCAATTCAGAGTCGGGAATGCCGGCCGCCTGGTCTTCGGGCGTGAATATGTCGCGAAACGGGCGGCCGGTCATGTCGGCTTCGCTGCGTCCAAACGTTTCTTCAGCTCCGCCATACCAACTCGAAATCCGCCCATCGAGATCAAGCGTCAGGATGGCATAGTCCTTAGCGGCCTGGATGAGCAGGCGCAGCTGTTCTTCACTTCGCTGTAGGGATGCGACTGCAGACATGCGCTCGGTGATGTCGAGAAGCATGATAATGAATGTGTCTTCGCCCGTTGCCTGGATATAGCCATCGAACCACCGACCAAGAACGCCGACGGACCGGGTAAACCGTTTGGTCTCGCCGGTGGCAACCACCTCTTCAACATCCCTGACCCATTCATCTTCAACTCCTGGGATAACTTCGCGGATTGTCTTGCCGACTGTATTCTCCGAAGGAATGTTAATGTGGGCTCCCAAGGCTGGGTTCACCTCATCATAGCGCCAGTCAATTACCTTGCCAGTGTGATCGCGGATGACACTGCCGCGAATAATCCCTTCCTCAAGCTGCTGAAACAGATTGCTCCAGCGTCGATCCGACACGAGGGTCGCGATGTGATTGCTGGCGATCTTGGCGAACTGCGCGAGCAGGCCGAGTTCAGAGTGCGACCAGTCTCTCGGCTGTCCATCGATCGCCGCTATTGCCCCGATAATCGTGCCATCAGGGAGCGTGACCGGCACACCCATATAGGAGATGACCCCCAGGTCCCGGATAGCCAGGTTTTCGCGAACCCGCTCGTGCATGGTCGCATCACCGACGATGAACGGTTTCTTGTCGTCGACCACGTGCTGGCAGAACGAATGGGTCAAGGGGGTTTCGCCTCGCTCCGCCCATGGTGCGGGCAGGCCGACATGTGCCGCGAACACTTGCCTGTCTTCGTCGAGGATCGACACAATCGCAACGGGACAGCGTAGCGCTGTCTTCACTGTCTCAACGATGTCGTTAAATTCTGCTTGATGATGGGGCTCGAACAGCCCGGCGTTGCGGACGGCGCGAATGCGTTTGGACCTGTTCGGCAAGTGGATAAAAACCCCAGAATTAGCGGCGAATACGAAGATCGGGCAGAGATGACAGACCCGCTGTCTATTTACATGGGAAATACGCCCGAAAAGACAATCGTCCGGCAAATCTTCTGTTCACCCGAACTATTCGGCGCTCACGATTAACTTGAGGTCGACCGGATGTGTTCTCCATGAGCCGATCGGCACTCGGATCTTCTATCAGATACGCATGCCTTCGGAGCGCAATTCGCGTGGCTGGGCTCAACCAGTTGCCGAACTGATCGGCATGCCCTACTTGCACGCGCCAAGGAACGAAATGGCTGATCCGCCATTGTGGCACTTCTAAAGTAACTTCAGGACCATGGATGTCGGACAGGGACCAGCATCAGACAGACGCACGCGACGCAGGCGATAGGCTCGTATCCGGACATGTCAGCGAAGATCCATTCGCAGCAGCGTTCAAGGCAACGCGCATGCCCATGATCGTGACCGACCCCAATCAGCACGACAATCCGATCATTTTCTGCAATGCTGCATTCAGGAAGCTTACCGGCTATTCAGACGAAGAGGTCGTCGGCCGCAACTGTCGTCTTCTCCAGGGACCCAAGACGAATTCTGAAACTGTCACGAGGATCAGGCAGGCGGTTTCGAAAGGAGAGGATGTTGCTGTTGATATTCTCAACTATCGAAAGGATGGATCGACCTTCTGGAACGCCGTGTTCATCAGCCCGGTTCGGGATGACAACGGAAAAATCATTTACTTCTTTGCGTCGCAGCTCGATTTCACGAATGTCAAAAGCCGGGAAGCCGATCTTGCTGCCGCACGCCACAAAGCCGAAGAGGAAGTCGCAAAGCATACGGCAGAGCTGCGGGCTGGCCTGGCCGCCCGATCGCTGCTCGTCCACGAGGTCGACCACCGGGTCAAGAATAATCTTTTGACAATGGCATCCATCGTCAAAATGCAGGCGAGGGTGACGAAGGACAGCGGCCAGAAGCAGGCGCTGATGTCGGTCCTCAATCGGATCGAGGCCCTGAGCACCGTCCAGCGCAAGCTCTTCACCCTCGATGACGTCTCGAAATTCGATATATCTGAGTTCACGCAGGAGCTTGTGACCGACCTCGTGGGAGCTACTGGTCGCAAGGACATCCGACTGACGCTTGATCTGAAGCCGGTTCATGTTCCCGCAGTGAAGGCCACGCCTTTGTCTCTGATCGTCAACGAACTGGTCGGTGACGCTGTCCGTCGTGGACTTCACGACGGAGGTGGCGACATCCATGTGGTCGTCCATCGTACCAACGGCCATTTCCTCATCAGGGTTGAGGATACGTCGGAGCCAGTGGACGTCGATCCGGCAAGCGCGGAGCTTGGCAAGATGTTGCTCGATGCCTCGGCACAACAGCTCGGCGCTACGATCGAACGCAGAACCGAAAATAAACGGACGACGGTGGAGGTCACACTCCTCGTTGACGGGCATCAGGAGCATGCACATTGAAGGTCATGATAGTTGAAGACGAGATGCTTCTCGCCATGGAGCTTGAAAGCGAAGTCGAAATGGCTGGCCATCACGTGACCGCTCTCGCGATGAGCAGTGAACAGGCGCGCAGGGAATTGGAGGCGAACCGGCCGGATTTCGCCTTCGTCGATATTCACCTGATGGATGGGCCGACGGGCATTGACGTGGGACGCGCGCTTGCAGCGGCCGGCATTCCCTACGTGTTTGTTTCGGGCAACATCAAGAAAATCCCGGAGGATTTCGCAGGCGCATTGGGAGCGATTGAAAAACCCTACACAATGAACGGTATGAAGAACGCTCTAACTTACATTTCGGCGATCGTTGCCGGTGACGACAGTGTAGATCCGCCGGCAAGCCTCGTACTGGCCGAGGACGTCGGTGCATTAACTCTTCGTAGACGAGCCTAGACAGACACGCTGAGGGTTACAGGCGCTGGCGTAGCTCAGTAGCTCACCGAACGATATAAAGTATCGCCTTGCTTGTTAAGGGTTTCGATGTATGAGCCAGACCATCCTGCCACCTGCTGACGTGGGAAGGCTTCAACGGCGGCAGACAGACATCGCTTGTCCCCTCAGGGACGTCAAATGATGTCATTAGCTGCAGCCACGCGTGACATCATGCCCTTGCAATCGATCACTTCCTGGATCGCTCCCATAATTGCCTCGAACAGACCGGTCGCTGCAGCCTCGTCCGGCTCGACGAAATCTCCGACGAACAGAATAACGTTGTCTACTGTCAGAGGCATTCCCGCAAAAGAACACTTCAAGATTGCCTGGTTGGCGATCGCGGTCGCACTGATGCGTTCGAAGAGGCGCACGCTTTCCGTAGCCGAAAGTCCTGGGAGCAAGAGTTTTCCAATCGAGAGATAAGGTTGCGTCCCTATACTGCAGCAACGTGAGAATGAGTATGCCGTATATTAGAAAATAGGCATGCGCGTGTGTCATAGCGGCACGGAAGTGACTTCCTTTCGTCTTTCCAGCCGCTTTGGCTAAGGAGAAATGAAACAGAAACGGCTGCGCTGCGCTTATGAGATAGCTATAATTGAAGAGTACGGCCGGGATTACTAATTCTCTTTGTCCCAGACAGCCGGGGAACTTTCGGCCGGGTTGTCGGGTATCTCGCGCGCTTCCCATTCGGTGCTCGCTTGCTCCAAAAGCCTGAGGTCCTGTCCGTCAGGTCGCCCGGCTTGTTCCCACAGCTCATAGGCGCGCTTCGTGATCCATTCGTCTCTCTGTTCCGGCATGTGATCCTCCCGATCGACGTGGTCCAGAAACACTCTAGTTCCTCGTTTCACAAAGCTGATTGGCTTGAACCAAGTTCCGATCTAGCGCCAGCGCGTGAGGCCGTAGAGTTTGGTGCCTGAATTGCCTTGGGATTGGTTTCAATCTTTCGTGCGAGTGGCCGTGGAGGTTTATCGATCCTTTCCCCATCTGGTTCCAAGTCCGGAAGGCGTAGTGAGACAAAATAAGATGGTGTCCGGCTTCACGGAGTTCTGCATAATGCTGGACGCTAGCCCAGCCATATGAGCCGGTCGTCTCCTCCGGATCGTTGTTGCCCATGATCAGATGTTTGCGCCCGTTCAATTTGGCGAGGAGATCGGCGCAGGGTCCGGCCCTGACCGACATGAAATCTCCATGATGCCAAATGTCGTCATCCTCTCCCACAATATCGTTCCAGTCAGAGATGAGTGCCGCGTCGTGCGCGGCCATGTCGGAAAACGGGCGCCGGTCAATGCGCAGGACACGCGGATCGCTGAAATGCGTGTCTCCCGTGAAGTAGATCATGGCGGTCTATCCGAAGGATCGGACCGCTGCATATCCGCAGGCGCTTGCCGCTGCCGTCAAGACCGTGCCCCAAGCAAGATCGACAAGGGTCAGAGTGATCGGCCACCCTTTGAGCGTCGATAGGTTCGTCACGTCATAGGTGCCGTAGGCTGCCAGACCTAGAACCGCGCCGTAGCCGACTGCCATCCAGATCGAACCGGAATCCAAGGCAGGTCTAACAGCGAGAATGACAATCGCTGCGGCGAAGAATAGGTAAAAGACCGCGGCGACTGCAAAATTCGGAGATGGAAGCATCGTGTCGCCGAGCTGATTTCGGTAGAAGTTATTGGCGACAAGCCCGAGCCAGATGGCATCGACCAGAAGGAATGAGATGAGCGTGCCGGCGCAGGCGATGCCGAAAATCTTCACGGAGCTGGCGTCCTCAGATGGATCTCTGTAAATCGGGAACCCCGTCGTGTTGGGACCTGTTCCGATAGAGACCGGATCAACCCTGAGAGGTTCCTTGATAGGACCCCGTAGATCGAAACACTTTTGATGGGCTCGACGCGTTCCGGAGCAATCGATCCAAACGGTAAACCATTGGGCTCTATGGCCCGATGCTCTTTCGCCGGCTAATGTCGGCGGAGGTCGAACTGCCTGCGGGCTTCGTTGGCCGCTGCTTCGAAGGCGATACGCGCTTCATCGACGGTCCTGTGACCCGCAATCGCGCCGCGGCAGGCACTGCGGGCGCGGACGAAATCAAGCCCTTGCTGGGCCGGCCAGTTCTCAGTCATGTGCGCGAGTGCCTCAAAAGGACCGCTTACCTTGAGTGAGCCCGACGGGGAGGTGAGCTCGACAGGTTCATTCCATCGTGCGTTTGGACCAGACATGTGTTGAACTCCCTATAGATTCGCCGCAAGAAACGTCGCACTACCGGGTAAGTTCCCGTCACCGCGCGAATATTAGGCAAATGATATAAAAGAGAGCAATTACGCCATGCTCGCCGCCAGCACGTTCAGTGGCGCCGGTCAACTGACGGCTCGCCAATATCAAAATTGCCATTACTCAGCGCGTCGTAACTATTGACGCCTGCTCCTGCTCCACGAGTGCCGAAGCCAGTCAATTCGACCAGAATTTGTCGGGCGTGCTCGACGACGACGTCTTCGCTCGTGACTGCGTCGTCATTGACCTTCACCGAAACAGCTTCACCATCGTCGCCGATGAAGTCGACAACCCAGTTGCCGGCACCTTCGTGAACTACGCGTGTGTGTACAAGGTTCATCGCACCCTCCTGTCTGTGAACGGAACTATGACAAAGTCGCTTCTGTTCCGGGCCGAGCAGGGAATCGAGCGACGTTTCGTGATGTCTCGCGGTCGGGAAACAGAGGGACAGTCAGATGTCCGACATCACCCCGCACTGCAGCGTTTGCTCTTCCCAAGGCGGCCGACTAGCGACCAAATATTCGGTCCAGAAGCTCCGCGTGAGAGCAGGAACATCCTCGTTCAGTCGGCTGGGTCGACGATCGCCAGCGCGTGAGACCTGGCGGCCGAAATACTCGCGTCTTAACAGGCCGAAAGGGCAAGTACTTAGCCAGAACCGTAAGTGTCCGCCGACATTGACGCATAGCTCATTTTGAAGAGTTCGATCTGCCGCTAGTTTCTCTAGGGTCGTAGTTCAAATCGAAATCCTTTTCTTTCTTTTGCCCCGGCGGCGTCCGATTGACGGTCGCGTCTTCTGAACCCGTTACGACCGTCGGCTTCGCACTGTGGACGCCAGTCGCGTGAGGATCTGCCTGCGAAGGCGCGTATTGGCCCTTCGCATCATCCTGTGGCTTTGCCATTTGCTTTCTCCTTTGGTTAAGTTCTCCGCAGATCAAATGATCGGCTTGCCGCCCGTGACTGCGATCGTTGCTCCCGACACGTAGCTCGACAGCGGATCGGCCAGCATGACGTAGGCGGTTGCGAGTTCGGCGGGTTGGCCGGGGCGCTGCATTGGTACCTGCTTGCCGAAATTCTTGAGATTCTTATCGGGCATTGTGGATGGAATGAGCGGCGTCCAGATCGGTCCAGGTGCGACCGAATTGGCTCTAATGCCCTTCTCGGCGAGCATCTGAGCAAGACCTGCTGTGAAATTTTGGATGGCGCCCTTCGTTGTGGCATATGCGAGCAGATGTGGGCTTGGACTGTCTGCATTGATCGAGGTGGTATTGATGATGGAGCTGCCCGGTTTCATGTGCGGCACGGCGGCCTTCGTCAGGTAGAACATTGCATGGATATTGGTGCGGAACGTCACTTCCCACTCTTCGTCTGAAATATCCCCTATATCGCTGAAGCTCGCCTGGTGAGCGGCATTGTTGACAAGGATATCTATCCCGCCAAGCTGCGAGACCGCTGTGTCGATGATCTCGTTGCAGTGCGGGGCGTACTGAATGTCGCCGGGCAGCAAGATCGCCTTGCGGCCAGCCTTTTCGACCCAGGATTTTGTTTCCTCAGCATCCTCGTCTTCATCCAAGTATGAAATCAGGATATCGGCACCCTCGCGGGCGAAGGCAATTGCAACGGCACGCCCGATGCCACTGTCACCTCCGGTAATCACGGCCTTCTTTCCTGACAGACGGCCGGAGCCTCGATAGCTCTCCTCGCCATGATCGGGCAGAGGGGACATCGCTTCCGTCGTCCCGGGCATATCCTGGCGTGGTGTGTCGAATGGCGGTGTCGGATAGTTGGTCATTTTCACTCCTTGACCCAAAGGAAATGAGGAGAGCGGACGCCTGGCGGCGCCCGCAAGTGTTAAGATTATGCGCTGCGCGCCTGTGCTGGATGGCGGCCCTCGGCGAATTCCTCGACGATCTTCGCGCAGAAGGCCGGCAAGTCGTTCGGGTTGCGACTGGTGACCAGTCCCTTGTCGGTTACCACTTCCTGATCGACCCAGGTTCCCCCGGCGTTACGGATGTCAGTCGACACAGTCGGGTAGGATGTCAGCGTGCGCCCTTTCACCACGTCGGCCTCCACGAGGATCCACGGGCCATGGCAGATGACGCCAACTGGTTTCCGCTGGGCGAAGAAGTCATGCACAAAGGACACGATTTGCTCATTGCCGCGCAGTGTGTCGGCTCCAACACTGCCGCCAGGGATGACCAGGCCGTCGAAGTCGGACGCCGCGACTTCAGCTACCGCCTTATCGACGGAGAAGCGTGAACCCGGATCAAGGTCGTTATTGACGGTCTGGACCTCGCCCGCTTCAAAGCCGATGACAGTAACCGATGCGCCAGCGGCCTCTACAGCGCGTTTCGGCTCAACAAATTCCGGCTCCTCAGTGCCACGGGGCGCCAGCAGGATTGCGATCTTCTTGCCTTCCAGGGTCATGCTTATTCTCCGTTTGCGATAGGCGATCAGGCGGGCGGCAGGTTGAGACGCGCCCCTTAGGAGGCGCACGAAGATTCGGCCCGCCGTGTCTGAGTGAAGGTGATGTCTTGGTTCGTGTGACATCAGGAGAACCATCACATTGGGAGAAGGTTCCTGATGAGTTTGCGACGCATTTTCGTCGGCTCGACTCGGCGCCGTTGATCGCTAAGGAATTTGAGTTACGAGGCGACCCTCGGCCGAGTGAATCTTCAACGGCTGTACGATAGCGCACGGTTACGGCCTGATCTGGAACCTGTCAGACGCTGGGCCGTTTTGTCCGGCCTTCCATCACAACAAGCTCGTCGAGCCTCATGACACGTATCGCCATCATTGGTTCCGGTCCCACCGGCATCTACACCTTCAAGGGCCTCGTAGCCTCTCAGCAACCGCTGATGATCACTGTCTTCGAAGAGCTACCAGATCCCGGGAAGGGCACGCCCTATCATCCGGCGGTCAATGATAAGGCTATGCTTGCCAACATCGCGAGCATCGAAATCCCTCGCATCGTCGATACCCTCATCGAGTGGTTGAGTGGACATTCTGATGCGGACCTGCAGCAGCTAGGCCTTGAACGGGCACGGATCGGTGAGCGCGAATTTTATCCACGCGTCGTGCTCGGTGAGTTTCTGGCAGCTCAGTTCTGGAAGCTGGTGGATCGGGCGAAGGCCCGCGGCCATGCCGTGGCAATTCGGGCGAACACCAAGATAACCGATATCCGCCTGGAAAAATATCACATCGCGCTGGTCGCACGCCAAGGCGATGAACCGAAAAGCACGGAAAACTTCGACCATGTCGTCATGGCGACTGGTCATGATTGGCCGGAAAACACCGAGGTGAGGCCCGGCTACTTTATCTCGCCTTGGCCCGCCAGCGCCATCAAGCGCATCGGGCCGGTTGAGGTCGGCATTCTTGGAACGTCCCTGAGCGGCATCGATGCTGCTGTAACCGTTGCCACCGCTCACGGAATCTTCCTGCTTGATGAGCAAGGGCAGCTTGCTTATCAGCCCACGACCAATGGGCTTCACATGACAATGATGTCTCGGAAAGGGCTCTTGCCGGAAGCCGACTTCTTCTGCCCGATACCCTACGAACCTCTCCGGTTTTGCACGCCGGAGGCCGTCGATGCTGCTATCTCGCGGGGACCGGCAGGGCTATTAGACAACGTGTTCGAGTTGTTCAAAGCCGAACTCGGCGCTGCCGACCCGGACTACGCCTCATCGATCGGCCTGGGGCTTGCAACGATAGAGGACATCGCTGAGCGTTACTTTCGCACACGGGAAGCAATGGACCAATTCATCGCAGCGGCCCGAAATCTCGCCGAGGCGAAGAAGAACAAGGCGGAGAAGATCACGGTTCAGTGGCGGTACACGATCCTTCGCATGCACGAGGTGATTGCGCGCGCCGTTCCACATTTGGATGCCGAGGATCTGAAGCGCTTCCATAAGCATTTCAAGACGGTTTTTGTCGATGACTATGCCACGGTTCCGCATGAATCCGTGGAGCGTCTGCTTGCCCTTCACAATGCCGGAACGCTCGATGTCGTAGCGCTTGGAGAAGACTACAAAATCGAGCATCCGGAGAACAAACCCGGTGTGACGATCACGGTCGGAGAGCGTGAGACGCACTACGCGGCATTTATCGACGCGACAGGACAGCATGCGGCCTCCGCCTCCGATCTACCGTTCCCAAGCTTGAAACGTCCGGGCCTTGTCAAGGAAGCGGCGACGGAAACATCAGCAGAGATGTCCGCAAGTCTGAGGCGTACCGGTGGGATCGAAGTCGACCACGCGTTTCGGCCGATCATCGATCAGCCTGTCTCAAGGAACCTCTACTGTGTTTCCGTCCCTTTCTTGCTGCACAAGCTTCCTTTCATCCAAGGGATAACAAGTGCACGCGATATGGGGGAGATCGTCTCGAAGGCGATCATTACGGCGACAGAGTTTGCAGGCAATCCTCTGATCACGACTGAACCGCCCCGGCTTTGCCGGAGACCCCAACTCGTGAGAAGTAGGGTCTATGACAAGCAAGACGACGAACAAATTTTCTCCTGAAGTCCGCGCCCGGGCCGTTCGAATGGTGGCCGATCATGAAGCCGAACATCCTTCCCGGTGGGCGGCTGTATCTTCCATAGCGGCCAAGATCGGCTGCTCGGCGCATACGCTCAATGAATGGGTGAAGAAGGCCGAGGTCGACAGCGGCAAGCGTGCAGGTTTGCCGAGTGACGTGGCGGAGAAGATGAAGGCTTTGGAGCGGGAGAACCGGGAGCTTCGTCAGGCGAATGAGATTTTACGCAAAGCCTCGGCGTATTTTGCCCAGGCGGAGCTCGACCGCCCACTGAAGCGATGATTTCCTTCATCGATGCACACCGCTCGGTGCTCGGGGTCGAGCCGATTTGCAGGCTGCTGCCGATTGCCCCGTCCACCTACTATGAGGTCGTTGCCAAACGCACGGACGTGGACCGCCTGTCAGCCCGCGAACGGAATGATATTGCCATGAAAGTCGAGATACGCCGGGTGTTCAACGAGAACTTCCAGGTCTATGGCGTGCGCAAAGTCTGGCGGCAGTTGCAGCGAGAGGGTTACGATATTGCCCGCTGCACCGTCGCTCGGCTTATGAGAATGATGGGGCTTCAAGGCGTCATTCGCGGCAAGCCAGTCAAAACAACCATGTCGGACAAGTCTGCCCCGTGTCCGCTAGACCGGGTGAACCGACAGTTCTTCGCTCCCGCGCCGAACATGCTGTGGTTATCCGATTTCACCTATGTCGCGACCTGGCAGGGCTTCGTTTACGTGGCGTTCGTCATTGATGCCTTCGCCCGCCGTATCGTCGGTTGGCGGGCAAGCCGAACGGCCCATGCGGGCTTTGTGCTCGATGCCCTCGACCAGGCGCTTCATGATCGGCGGCCCGTCAAACGTGGCGGGCTGGTTCATCATTCCGACCGCGGCTCGCAATATGTGTCCATTCGTTATTCCGAACGGCTGGCGGAGGCAGGCATCGAGCCGTCGGTCGGAAGCGTTGGTGATAGTTACGACAATGCTCTCGCCGAAACGATCAACGGTCTTTACAAGGCCGAGGTCATCCATCGGCGAGGACCATGGCGCAACTTCGAAGCCGTGGAGTTCGCCACGCTCGAATGGGTCGATTGGTTCAACAACCGCCGCCTTCTGGAGCCCATCGGCAACATACCGCCAGCCGAGGCCGAAGAGCGATACTACGCCATGCTGGACGCACCAGCCATGGCCGCATAACTTAAGCCAAACGGTCTCCGGAAAAGCCGGGGCGGTTCAGACGCTTGGTCAGGAAAGCACCAACCTGTCGCCGACCGATAGTCTCCCAGCCCCTGCAACGGAGGCATAAACTCCAAGGCATCGAGCGCGCTCCCTGACGATTGTCCGCAGGATCTCCGGTTCTTCAGGCAGTCCCGGCTGTGCGATCATGGTCATGCCGCACCGCTTGGTCCTTTCGGTAATGGTTCCTTCGACCGAGCCGCAGGCCCAGCCAAGACCCAACCAATCTTCTTCATGACTTTCAGTCTCGAAGACGACATTCGGCCTGAAACGTCGGCGGTCTACCTCGCTGCTTGGAATAAGTGTCGCCAGATCTGTAAGGCTTTTGGTCGTCAGGAAATGTAGTGGCGCGAGATCATACCGAGGTTGAAGTTTACTTGCCTCAGGCCTTCCGTGTCCGAGAGGCGCGTCTTTGGGTCGAACGCCGCAGCCAAATCCCATGAGTTCGCTTAGTGCAACGTCGAGGCTGGGGCCGATCGGTTTCATTTTCCATGTATTTGATGAGACCAGCACCTCATCGCCACATCTACATGCCGAAAGCATCAGGGCAGGGCGCCAACGCGGTGTCGTTTCCGGTGAAGCGACCTCTCCGGTATCGAGATCGACCAGGAGGTGCGTGCGATCTCCCTCGATCCCATCATCGCCGACCGAAGCCGCGTTCAGACCCTCACCACCGTTCGAGGACACGGGATAGCGCCAGATCTCTTTGATTGTACCCACAGTCTCACTCATCCAAATCCCTACTGCTGCCGTTGCCAGCGTGGAACACCGCCCGCCGCCTTCGGGTTCCCAGTCGGTAAGCTTTGAAAGGATTGCTCATGGCAGAGATTGTGTGTGCGGCGTTTATCGACCATGGACGTGTGCTGCTTGTGAGGCGCGCAGCCCATCGAAAATGGTCTGCGAACAAGTGGGATCTGGTCGGCGGTCATGTCGAAAAGGGTGAGGGGCTCGATGTCGCCCTGGTTCGCGAATGCCAGGAAGAAGTGGGCCTGACGCCCCGCGCCTTTGATCACGTAGCCACGCTCTATGAAGACGACGATCGGAAGCGAAAGTCGCCCTTTCATATTTTCAGGGTACCTGTCTGGGATGGCGGAACTGCGCGCTTGTTGGGTCACGAGCATTCCGAGCTTGGCTGGTTTGCGGTTGCAGATTTTCTCGAGGCCAAGCTCGCGTTCGCTGCCTATCGCGAGGTGGTACTGCCTTTGCTGCAGACCGATCAATGAGAGCGAAACAGTTAGGCGCTGACGTTTCGTACGTTGCCGTACGAAGCTGATTATCACTCGTTTCCCCCGGAACTGCTATCGAAAGGCGTCGTTCTGTTCAGGATCTTCAATCAGGAAGACCCGGTTCTAGGGATTACGCAAATGAAACATGTTTTTCTCACAGCAAGCCTCGTCCTTTGTGCTGGCGGTGCTTTGGCGCAGTCGGCAACGGAGTCGACCGGCGTGAACTCCGCCCTCGGTGTCGCGCCAAAAACCGAGGACTTCATCATGGAGGCCTCCGCCAGTGACGTTTTCGAGATCGAGTCGAGCAAACTTGCTCTGCAAAAGGGAAATGACGCGACGAAGGCGTTTGCCCAGCAGATGGTCACCGATCACGAGAAAACCACCGCAGAGCTCAAGGCGCTTCTCGCTTCCGGCAAGGTGCAGGGCAACCCCGTTGCAACGCTGACCGAGGATTTCAAGGAAGAGATCGACGAGCTTGCCAAGCTCGACGGTGACGAATTCAGCGAGGAGTATATCGATGACCAGGTTGACGCGCACGAGGATGCGGTCGACCTGTTCAAGCGTTACGCCGAAGAGGGCGAGAATGCCGACCTCAAGGCGTGGGCTGCCAAGACACTGCCGGCCCTCGAGCACCATTACCAGATGGCACAGGATCTCGATAAATAATCTCCTTCCAGCGGCCGCCTCCAAGCGGCCGTTGTTTTTTCGTGCCGCTCACACCGATTGCGGCCGCCGTTGATCAATCGGAAGGAACAGATATGAAAGCGCTGACTTGGCATGGAAGCGGTGACATTCGCTGCGAGCAGGTAGACGATCCCGCCATCGAGGATGACCGCGATGCGATCATTAGGGTTACAAGTTGCGCTATTTGCGGCTCGGATCTGCATCTCTACGGCGGCTTCGTGCCAGGCATGCACCATGGCGATGTCATGGGCCACGAAACCATGGGGGAGGTCGTTGAGGTTGGCCGCGGAAACTCCAAGCTGAAAATTGGAGACCGCGTGGTCGTTCCCTTCACCATCTCATGCGGTGAATGCCGACAGTGCAAGTGGGGCCAGTTTTCGCTCTGCGAGCGATCCAATCCGAACGGCGCCATGCAAGCGAAACAGATCGGCTATCCGACTGCCGGCTTGTTTGGCTACTCCGAAATGTACGGCCGTTTTCCGGGCGGCCAAGCCGAATATCTGCGCGTACCCTATGCCGACGTCGGCCCGATCAAGGTGCCGGACGGTTTGAGCGACGAGCAGGTGCTGTTTCTGTCCGATATTTTCCCGACGGGTTACATGGCTGCCGAAAACTGCAACATCCAGCCGGGACAGACGGTTGCCGTGTTCGGTTGTGGGCCAGTTGGATTGTTCGCGATCAAGTCAGCGTTCCTGCTCGGCGCTGAACGGGTGATTGCAATCGACACTGTGCCAGAACGCTTGGCGCTTGCGCGAGGGGCGGGCGCGGAGACGCTGGACTATGCGGATGAAGACCTGCAGCAACGTATCGTTGACATGACCGGGGGGCAGGGACCTGATGCGGTGATCGAAGCCGTTGGACTGGAGAGCCATGGTGCCGGCGGTTTGATGGAGACGATGCAGACGAAGCTGTCGGCAACCGAGCGACCCTACGCTCTGAGTCAAGCCATCCTGGCATGCCGTCCGGGTGGAACAATATCCCTTCCTGGTGTCTTCATCGGTCCGGCCGTGCCAGCGCCGCTCGGGGCAGTTGTCGGAAAGGGACTGACGCTCAAGACTGGCCAAACTCACGTTCAGAAATACCTCGAGCCGCTGATGGATCTAATAATCGAGGGTAAGATCGACCCGTCTTTTCTCATCACCCATCGCATCGGCCTCGAAGAAGGGCCAGAAGCCTACAAGACGTTTCGAGACAAAGCCGATGGATGCGTAAAAGTCGTGATTCGTCCCCACGGTTAATCGATCGCGACGTTGAGCTCGGCTCCTGTTCTGGGGCCGGGCTAAAAGCGCCAGTCGTGCCGGATATGTTGCTCGTATTCCTTCTCTGCGATGCCATAGATTGGACTGGCAAGCTCTTTCAGTTTTTCGATGTCCTTGATGAGAATGAGACCGCGCTCGGCCCTGATCGCATGTTTGCCTTCCAGACGATGTAGTGCGTCCGTGACACTTGGGCGGCGGACACCAAGCATAAGTGCCAGAAAGTCGTGTGTGAGCGGCAACTCGTATCCGATGCGGTCACGGCCCATCAGGATCCAGCGGGCAAGCCTCTTCTCGACACCATAACGACCATCGGCGAGAGCGGTTGTGGCGACTTGTATCAGGAACACGTGGGCATAGCGTGTAAGAAGCTGGCGCAGCGAAGCACACGCGTCCATCGCGGAGCGAAGAGCCTCGACTTCGATCCTCAATGCGGGACCTCCACATTGCATGAAGGCGAAGTGCGGCGTGCTGTCTACACCGAGTACGGCCGGAACACTCGAAAAACCCTCCAGGCCCACGCAGCCGACTTCGATCGTCTTACTACCCTTACCGCCAGCGATTTCCGACGACAGTCCCCCTTCGAAAAAGAACACGTGGCGTAGCTGTTGATCGGCTTCAAACAAGTGCTCGCCCTGCTGCAACTCGACTCGCTCAAGATGAGGCCTCAGCCGTGTGACGACACTGTCCGGGAGCATCGATAGGATCCTATTCGTCGTCCAGCTCATGATCAGCTCCGGTGCCTTACTTGCATCTATCCAGCTACCTAGTGCGACAAACAGGGATATCCATAAAAACAACAGGTTCGCGGGAAACCTATGAGCCTCTGTCAAGTTATGCAGGTGCTACAAGGGAGTGATAAATGATCCGACTTTATTTCCATATTCGCGAAGGAGATCGATTGTCCAGGGATCCGGAAGGTGCCGAGTTTCAGGACGTCCAAACCGCACATACGGAAGCCGTGCGCTCGGCTCGCGAGCTTTTGTCCCAGCGCGTGCTGAATGGAGAAGAGATCGATGGGCAATCCTTTGAGCTGACCGACGAGAGCGGCGCTGTCGTGGATACCGTCAAGTTTCGCGACGTGCTTCGGTTGCACCAAGGTTGAAATATTCAGCTTAAGTATAAATGCACATGCAAGGCGGGTGAGGTCGATCACCCGCCTACACGCCTAGTTTTGAATTACTCTTCGTCGTCCCAAGATGGGCGATCAGGCTCGACTGCGTTCGGTCGAGCATCCCATTCGGCGCTGGCCTGGGACCAATGCTCATGCTCTTGACCCTCAGGCTGTCCAGCCTGCTCCCACAGTTCGTAAGCCCGACGGGCAATCCATTCCTCACGATTTTCGTCCATTTTCACCTCGCTGCGGGAAAGCGAAGAGATCCTCGCCACCCAGTTGCTGTCATTCTCGAACTGCTGATCCCGTCAGAGCCGCGAAGGGTGATTAATACCTCGGCGCGACACCTCCAAAAGGAACAGCGGGCGGAGAACGTCAGCTTCTCTAGGTGGGTTCCTGACGAAAGAGAAAAGTGGGTCAAGGGTACGATGCCGTACCAACGCGGCCACGGATTTCTCCCGTGAAGCGTGGCTCGCATAAGAGGTGATCGCTAGAGAAGTGTGACGCCGGAAGTCTTATGGTGAAACTGGCGGCTATCCCTGAAGCGATGTCGACGTCAAAGACATCGGCGCGAGCCTATCACCCGCGCCGATGATTGTGTTTAAGCTGCAGTTGCCGACGCCGAGCCGAGCTTTACTGACGGCTCGCGCCCCCAGACGCGAAGCTTGCCAAGCTCTTCGACAAAACTTGCCAAAGTCGTGCCGCCGGAGAGTTCCAGAAGACCTTCGTCAATGTCCTTTGCAATACCGGCTTTCTCAAGCAATGGCAGGGCGACATCGCTGTAGCCGATGAACTTGCAATGCTGGAACGCGTCCGCTACGAAATCCCGTGCTGTCGCCTCCTTCAGCAGATCTTCCACACCTGCATCGGAGGGAAGGAGCGCAACAGCATCGAAAAGCACCGAGGGGCCACCGTCGATCATGTGCTGCGCCTCGATGTAGCTCCCGTCGGAGGTCGTCACGCCGCCAACCTTTGGTGCGATAAGCTCGACCAGGCCCTTTTCCTTCAAGATGGCGCTCGTAAGAGCCTTCAACAGTTTCGCATCGACACCGTCGGTAACGAGTATGCCAAGCTTGCGCCCTTCGAAACGCTTCGGCCCACGTTCGATAATACTGAGCGCGGGTGACGGCTCGAGATCCTGTCGTGTTGCTACGGCTGCTGGCGCTGCCTTCGACATGGAGGCCATTCCCAACCGGTGGGCGACCTCGGACGCGAGTGTCTCATCAATGTTGATCAGATGAGAAACCATGCGCTCGCGGATCGCAACTGTCTCGACCTTGCTGAGCTCGAAGGTGAGCGCCATGATGATGTGACGCTGTTCCGGAGGTGTCTGGCTGATGAAGAATTGCCGCGCCTGACTATAGTGGTCCGCGAAGCTTTCGGGACGAAGCTGGACCTTGGTGCCGGATTCTTCCGCCGGGAAATGACGGTAGCCGCGAGACTTGCTCTCCCGCGGACCCTCACCGAAAGAGTTCGGTTCATAGTTCACCCGACCAACCGGATTGCGCATTGCCATATGGCCGTCCTGCTGGAAATGCGCGAAGGGACACTTCGGGGCATTAATTGGCAGATGGGTGAAGTTCGGGCCACCCAGCCGCTTCAGTTGGGTGTCGAGATAAGAGAAGTTGCGGCCCTGCAGCAGAGGATCGTTACTAAAGCCAATTCCCGGCGGCACATTCTGTGTCATGAACGCGACCTGCTCGGTTTCGGCGAAGAAGTTGTCCGGCATCCGGTCCAGCACCAGTCGGCCAATAGGTTTTACTGGCACTACCTCCTCAGGAATGATCTTCGTGGGGTCTAGGACGTCGAAATCGAAACTATCAGCAAAATCCTGATCGAAGAGCTGGACCCCGAGCTCCCATTCCGGGAAGTTGCCAGACTGGATGGCTTGCCATAGATCGCGACGGTGGAAGTCGGGATCCGCACCATTGATTTTCACGGCCTCGTTCCAGGCAACAGACTGCAGGCCGAGCTTCGGTTTCCAGTGAAATTTGACGAAGGTGGATTGATCCTTGTCGTTGATGAACCGGAAAGTATGGACGCCAAAACCTTCCATGTAACGCAGCGATCTTGGGATGGTCCGGTCCGACATGATCCACATGACCATGTTCATGCTCTCGGGCGTGAGACTGATGAAGTCCCAGAAGTTGTCGTGCGCCGTCTGAGCCTGCGGGAACGCTCGGTCCGGCTCTTGCTTGGCCGCATGGATGAGATCAGGAAACTTGATCGCGTCCTGGATGAAGAAGACCGGAATGTTGTTACCGACCAGGTCCCAGTTGCCTTCCTTGGTGTACATCTTGACGGCAAAGCCGCGGACGTCGCGCGCAAGGTCTGCCGAACCCTTGTTGCCGGCGACAGTCGAGAAGCGAACGAAGACTGGCGTCTTTTCACCAGCCCGCTGGAATACGTCGGCACGGGTATATTTGGCGAGAGATTCGTATGTCTCGAAATAACCGTGCGCCCCATAGCCGCGCGCATGGACCACCCGCTCGGGAATGCGCTCATGGTCGAAATGAAAAATCTTCTCTCTGAAGTGGAAGTCTTCCATCAATGCCGGGCCACGAGGACCCACACGCAAGGTGTTCTGATCGTCGGCGACCGGACCGCCCTGTGATGTCGTCAGCACATCGAAGCCATCTTCTGCTGTCTGATGAAGCTCGCCGCCTGCACCTCTCGAAAGTGTCTGATCGTGGATGGCGACGTGATCGGTTGATGATTGTGTTTTCTTGGCCATTTGCCCGTCCTCAGGTTTATGAAACAGAAAAAGGCCGCCTTGCGGGCGGCCTCTCGTCATTCCGGTTGATCAGGCAGCTTTCTTGCCCTTGTCGTTGGCGGAAGCTTTTGCCAGTGCCGTCAACTTTTTGTCGGTTGCCACCTCTTCCGACAGGTTCTGCTCGAGGAGCGGCACGGCGTCCTTCAGCCCGAGCTGCTTGGCCCACTCAATGAGGGTGCCGTAACGCGCAATTTCGTAATGTTCGACGGCCTGAGCAGACGAGATGAGACCGGCATCAAGCGCGGGCGAACCCTTGAATTCCTCGATGATCTCTTCGCCTTCGGCGATAATGCCCTGGATGGCCTCGCAGGTCTTGCCGCGCGCCGACTTGCCGAGGAGCTCAAATACCTGTTCGAGGCGCTCGATCTGGCCCTGTGTTTCCTCGCGATGCTGAAGAAAACCTTCCTTGCCTTCCTCGGACTGCGACGCACGCGCCATCTTCGGCAGTGCCTTCAGGATCTGTTTTTCGGCGAAGTAGATATCTTTGAGCGTGTCCAAAAAAAGGTCGTCGAGAGTTTTGGCGTTTGCCATGTCGTCCTCCATCGTTGTTGAGATGTTGCCAGTGGCGCGCACTGCCCGCCGCATCGGTGACAGTGGGAAATGTCCGATGCGAGTGAACGGTTCCCGTACGCCACCGTACCAGGAACGCCGACAGGCTTGAGGTCCAGTCGGGGCCGCCCCCGCAAGCGTGGGCCTATCGCGTGATCCCGAACAGAAATCCGACGAAGACCGCGATCCCAACTGCCTGCCAGGGGTTCCTGCGAATTCGAAAGCGTACTTCATCCGATGCGCGATACCGAAGACTATCGGCTTCTTCTCGCAGTGCCGACAGTGTCTCCTTCGGCTCAACATAAGGGTCGTTACGATGTTCGAGGACGGAATTCAGTGCCTGATCAACACGCGGCGCATCCGAAGTGTGGAGCGGACCGGAAACTGTCGGTGACGAGCTTTCAGCCACTACTGGAATGGCCGGTTCCTTCGTTTCCAGATCCTCACCGCGTGCAGGTGACCTGAAATGAGGGTCATATGTCATAGCGCTCTTATCCTCCTTGGGACGCCGCGGCGTTTATCCGCCGCTTTGGACTGACGAGGCTAAGCATTGATGCCGACAAATGTTCCACATGCTGCGGGGGCGTTGCGGGGGCGTACGAAACAGCTGGGCCTGGTGGCTGCGGCTATATTTTGGCTCGCACATGGACCTCAGAGTTGCCCGCGCATGGCCCAGAAGATCTTTACTGGCACCATTTTGCGAGTTTGGTCGGAACAATCACCGCAGTCCTGTTGTTTGCCCACCGTACCTGAAACCCACGAAGAGGAGGCAGATATGCTGAATCAGGAAAATCGCGTCACCGGTCAGGATCCTTACGTCAAGGATACCATTTCGTTGATCGCAAGCGACAAGGTCGAAGGCACGAAGGTCTACGGCGCCGACGGTAAGCGTATCGGCTCGATCCAGCGTCTTCTCCTGGAGAAGCAGGGCGGTCGAGTGGCCTACGCGGTGCTGAGCTTCGGTGGCTTCCTGGGCATCGGTGATGATTACTATCCACTGCCCTGGGAAAAGCTGACCTATGACGAAGGTCTTGATGGCTACCGGATTGACCTTACCAAGGACCAGATCACCGGCGCGCCGCGCTATGCTGATCTGGATGACGACTCCTGGTATCATGCGAACGATCGACGGATCGACGATTACTATGGCCTTCCGCCGACGCGGATGTAGTGGCCGTAGAAATCAAAAGAATGAGGCCTCGCTTTGGCGGGGCCTCTTTCTTGTTGACGCGCTGTTTTGGTGCAGCGACCGGCCAGCAGGTAAAACCCGCCTCTCAACGCATCTTATTGCGCCATGATCCTAACAGGGATCGCCTTAGCCGCTGGCGTTTTCGATAACGCGTCGTGGTGATCAATTGCGTTCAACACGTTGCATTCCGGATAGTAGCCGCCAATCGTGCCGGGTGGCAGCTTGTGAGCTCGAATGGCAAGCCCGCCGAGTTCGCGGTGCTTGCCATCGCCGAAGTCGCTGACAAGGGCAATCGTCTGACCTTCGCTCAGGCCGGCGGCTTCGATATCCTCCGGGCACATCAGCACCACGTCCCGCGTTCCCTCAATGCCGCGGAAGCGGTCCGAATAACCGTAGATGGTCGTATTGAACTGATCGTTCGATCTCATGGTGATCAATCGATAACGGCCAGGTGCATCCTCGAAGGAGAGGGCGTTCATCCGCTCAGGTTTGGTGAAGAGCGCTTTCTTCTCCTTTGTATTCCAGATCCGCTTATGCGCGTCGTTGCCCCGGTAAAAGCCTCCCGGCTCGAACATGCGTGCATTGTAATCCTTAAAGTCGTCGGGGTAGGTCGCCTCGATCAGATCCCGGACCAATCCATAATCCGCGGTCCACTCATCCCATTTTAGTGTCGGCTTGGGATCGAGCGTTGTCTTCGCTATGCCGGCAACAATCGCAAGCTCGCTTTTGAGGTGTTTTGAAGCCGGCGTCCGCTTTCCGGTCGAACCCGAGATGTGCGAGAAGCTGTCCTCCGTCGTCACGGACTGGTTGCCTGTCGCCTGCATGTCCATCTCCGTTCGGCTCAGGCAGGGAAGTATCCAGGCCTCCTTGCCGGGGAAAAGGTGGCTGCGGTTGAGCTTGGTCGAAACCATCACGGTCAGTTCCTGGCCGGCCCATGCTCTTTCCATTTCCTCCTGGTCCGGAACCGCACGCAGCAGATTGCCGCCCAGAGAGACCGTGGCGCGGATCGTGCCCGCCATCATGCCCTTCACCGCATCGACGATATGGGTGCCGTCCTCCGTCGGTGGATCAAAGTCGAAAAGCGCCTTCAACTTGTCCATCGGGATCAGCTTCGTTTTTTCCGCGATGCCGACGGTGCGCTGCCCCTGCACGTTCGAATGGCCGCGCACGGGGCAGCAGCCTGCCCCCTCGCGACCGATGTTCCCTCGCAGGAGCAAGAGGTTGATGAGCATCGCAACGTTGAGCGCTCCCTGGGCATGTTGGGTAAGGCCCATTCCGTAAACCCCGATGACACGTTCGGCTGCAATATAGCTTTCACCCGCCTCACGCAGATCGGTTTCCGACAATCCGCTTTCACGCTCGATATCCGACCAAGACGTTTCCCGCACGCAGGTGATGAACCTCTCGAACCCAGTCGTATGTTCTGCGATGAAGTCGACGTCGAGGATGCGCGGGGCACCCTTGGCGACAGCGGCGTCATCGGCCTCCACGACGACCTTGCAAAGACCGAGCATAGCAGCGACGTCACCACCCGCCTTCACCTGGCAGTATTGATCGGAGATTTTGGTCTCATTTCCTGTCAGCATGTCGAACGGGTTCTGCGGATTGACAAAGCTTACCAGCCCTTGCTCAATCACCGGGTTGAAAGTGACGATCTTGGCGCCACGTTTTTTTGCCTCCTGCAGCGGATGCAGGAACCGCGGGCTGTTCGTTCCCGGGTTCTGGCCGAAGAAGAAAAAGGCGTCGGCCTTTTCCAGATCGTCCCAGACAATCGTGCCGACAGGAGACCCGATCACCTTGTTGAGGCCGACGGACGTGGTCTCATGGCACATGTTCGAGCTTTGCGGCAGGTTGTTGTTGCCGTAGGCGCGGGCAAGCAGCGCATAGAGATAGGAAGCCTCGAGCCCCGCATGGCCGGACGAGTAGAAAACGACGCTCTGCTTCTCCAATCTTCGCAGGGTTCTGCCGATCTTCTCGAATGCCTCATCCCATGTCACCTCCACATATCGATCGGTTGCATGGTCGAAGCGCATCGGGTGGGTGAGGCGGCCGGTCATCTCAAGATCGTGGTCCTTCCACGATCGCAGCTCGGTCGCGGTATGCTCATTCCAGAAGTCGGGCGTGCAGCGAGCATTCGTGAGCTCCCACATGGTCGCCTTGGCGCCGTTCTCGCAGAATTCGAAGGGATGATAGTTCTTCGGCTTCGGCCAGGCACAAGAGACGCACATGAAGCCGCCCGGCTTATTCTGCCGCGCAAGCGTTTCCAGGAATGCTGCCGGCGGCTCGCTCTCACCATAAATGCGGGCGATCGATATCAACGATCCCCATCCCCCCGCAGGACCTTTGCCATCCGGATTGTCGATATGATCTGTCATGGAATGGCTCCAAAGAAGTCACGAGGTGGTGTTTGCGTCCGATCGCGGGGTGGACCGGCCAGGACCGATATGTGTCGCGGGAGAAACCTCCTGGCACCGACAACGTTCCGCGATGAGCCAAGCTTTCGGTCGCCCTGGGCGTGTCCTTTACGTGCTTCGAGAGCGGGAGTGAGCTGGGAACAATCTGATGACCACTCGGGTTACTGATGGGCCCGTCCCTGCGATCGACCGATCGCTGTCGACAAACTCTTTTGCATTGGAAGACCGATGACTGAACTTTGGGAATACCCTGTCGAGATCGCAACCGGCGCAGCCGGCGGTTCGAAATGCATCAGGAACACCCGAGAGGCCGTGGCGTCCTTGGCTCTCGACTTCCCCAAAGGCGGACCGGATGTAGGCACTGCCAAAAAAGTATGCCTCCGGGCAGTCTCTGGTGCAGTTCCTGGCGACAGCGCCGCTGCGGCTTTTAGAGTTGCCGCCAGAAATGCGGGTCTACTTCGGGAGTAAGCCGCGACGGAATTCTCTCCGCCACTCACTGAAACCAATATTGGTGTCGCCAGTTCACCCTTTACCATCACGAGGGAGTAAGACGATGTCCGACAACAGCACCACCACAGTCCGCGCAATATTTGAAACGCGCGAGGCAGCAGATCTCGCCGTCGAGCATCTGGTCCAGAAGCATGGCATTCCTAGATCTGATATTTTCGTTCAGGCGGCAGGTGATGGAAACACGGCCGGTTCGGCGCCCTCTGGAGGGGACGTTTCATCTTCTGGATATGTAAGAACGGATGCGCCGCTCGCAGGTGAAATTGAGATCTCAGTCGACATTGCAGCAGACCGGTTGGCCGCTATCCAGCGCAGCATGGGTGACCTAGGGGCGATGAGGGTGTCGGGCCGGTGACATCAATCGCCAGCGTTAGTTCAAGTCTTCGGATGCTCACTTGAAGTAGATAGTGAAGAGGTAGCACGAGTAATGAGTGACGCGGACGGATTTCAGACGACTTGGAGCAAATGGTCGCCCGCGCTGATACGGCCGGGGCGGCCCGCGACCGAAAGCGGCACTTTTCAGAAACTGACGTAGCTACAGGTCACTGAGTGCTTTCCATGAAAGCATGTAGTTACCTCCAACCTCCGAGTTTTGCCTACTCAGCTCCATGATCTTTCAGCCAGCCGGAAACTCCCGCCACTTCTCCCTCCCCTTTTTGCCAAGCACCGATTTGCCGCGACAAATGTCGCATCGGCCTTTCTCGCAGGGTCAAGGCGCCAGGCATTCGTCGCAAATGCCGCAGCCGTCTTCGTCCATGGCGGAGTGGGGACGCTGGCGACAGCAGCAAAGGCAAATGGCCATCTCGTGTTCAGTGTTGTGCGCCGGAGGCAAAATCTCAATGTCGGCGTCCGAAAACATCTCGGTCATTGCATCATCCATCCCGATGCTCCCAAAGCGAAGATCGCGACTCGAAATAGGACCGCATTTTCAGCGAACAAGATGATTTCAGATGAGCTGGAAAAATTTTCGAGCGGGGTCTTGAACGACAAAATATCAAAAACCAAATCGGTCCACGCCGACGGCCCAACCGGGGGTCGGCTGACCGAGGAGGCGGAATTCACCGCTTCCTTCCATGTTGCTTTACGGAGGATATGGTTATGAGAACTGAACTTGATTTTGCCCCGCTCTATCGTTCGAGCATCGGCTTCGACCGCGTGTTCAATCTGCTTAGCAATACGCAGCGCCTTAACGCGATCGAGACCTGGCCGGCCTATGACATCGTCAAGACCGGTGAAGACGACTATCGCATCACGATGGCGGTGGCAGGCTTTGGCGAAGGCGATCTCGATATCACGCAGGAGCGCAATGTTCTGGTGATCAAAGGCGGGAAGGCTGAAGAGCTCCAGGGCGAGTATCTCCACCGCGGCATCGCCGGTCGTTCTTTCGAGCGAAAGTTTGAGCTTGCCGATCATGTGAGGGTGGAAGGGGCCGATCTGAAAAATGGCCTGCTGACAATTGCTCTGAAGCGCGAGGTGCCGGAAGCCATGAAACCGCGCAAGATCGAAATCGGCGTCGATCCGGCCGCTAGCGAGCCGCTCCGGCTCGAAACCGACCGTAAGGTCGCCTGACCCGAGGGCCAGGAAGAATGAGCGATCGCTATCAGTCGGCCCGATCCAGGGCCGGCTTCAGTCATCAGTCGGTACCGAGCAAACGAAGGAGGTTGCCATGTTGCTCGCTCAATTTGACAAGCCCGTCTACGCACAGCGCCGGTATTTCGTGCAAGAAATCACTGGACTGGATGACGTATTCGATTTTCTCGATGAATGGCCTATGGAGAAGCGCAATCTCGCTTACGAGACGCTTGTCCGATACTGTCGTGAGGCGGCGAACGGTCACTGGCCGATCGACGCAGTCAGAGAGAACTTTCGAATTTTTCTGAAGCAGAACGGCAAGCTTGCCGAGCTGGAAGACGTCCCGCCTCATCTCCGGCGCGATACGAGCGCGAAGATCGGCGGGGCGTAACAGCCAGAAAAGCTGCGACAGTTTCAAAGCTAGTGGCCGGCGTAGATCCGGTGCATCGTCTCTGCGGCGGCCTGTTCAACTGGAATTTCGAAGAAAATCTCCGGATTGTTCGCCAACGCCTGAAACGTTCGCTCGATCAAGTTGTCTTTCTCTGGCCCAGCGAGATGGTAGCGCGCCGCATAGCGGCCCAGCAGCGTTCTCAGTATGCGCATGTCGCTCGTGGAAAGACCCCGGCTCCCTCTGTTAATGTTTTCCTCCCTGATCTTACCGGTCTTGGAGGTCGCCCATATCAGCGCCTTCGATTATTCCGATGAGGCCCGAGATAATTTCGACCGCGTCTGAGATCAAGGAGCCTGCGCAATAGCAGCTTGCCATTGGGCGCAAACGCCAGCCGTCATCGCAGATATGCACGTGGGGGTCTTCAAGATCTGGAGGGGGCCACATCACGAAGTGAATACTGCCGGAAAGGACGCGGTCAGGTTCAGTCGGCATCCCGCCTAGCGGCTTCGGAGGAGGCGGGTTCCAATGCACCAGTGGCAAATTTGGATCGATGAGTGCGGCGTGTCGCGAGTTCATTGTATCGAGACCTGAGCTCGGAGATCTCGTACTCGCCGCTGATCCACAGCTCGACCCAACCCAGGAACTCTGGGTCATCGTCGATAGGCGTGCCCCGCGACATCGCCTTGCTGCGAACCTGATCGAAAATCACTCGCCGTCTGTCGCTGTCGATCGCCAATCCAGGTTCCTCGATAAGTCGGGGGCGCTAAAGGAAAACTGCGACCCCCTCCGTATTGACGACATAGATGAACTCTTCCCATGCCTCATGAGCTGACGCAAAGGGTTCATTCCAGTCGGTGAGCTGGTCTTCTAGGCTGGTCACTTCCATCCGCCAATCATCTCCGCCTGAAGGGCGGAAGATTTCCACAAGGACCGTGATCCCATTGTCGGTGTAACGGCCAGAGAGTTCGGAGCGTTCGGATAGCTGCTGATGCGGGTTCATTGTATCACTGAGAATGTTTGTCCGTAGCGAATGATATCCCTGCCTTTTTCGGTTGCAAGGTGATTCAAGCTGGAGCGGGCAGATCGCGATGGTAAGGTCGGGATAATGCGGAGATGGACATTTGGCCTCTGGCGCTTTAGAGTCATTCTATCGTTCGCAGACTGATAGGGCGCGGACGGCTGGGAGATGATCCGCTCTTGCCCCAAGCAGGAGTGAAGCCGTGTCTATCTCTATTGAAATCACTCCCGTCGAAATCGAAACTTTGAAAGTCGCGACACCCCTGTCGACGCTGAATAAGGCGATCGCAGCGATGGGACGTGCCGAGAGTTTCGAAGATGTCGTGGAAACGCTGCGCGCCACCGCCCGTTCGCTGATCGGCTGCGATGGTATTGCCATCATCCGTCTTGACGGCGATCTCTGCCATTACATCGAGGAAGATGCGATCGGCCCGCTGTGGAAGGGCCATAAGTTTCCTGCTTCGGCCTGCATCAGCGGCTGGGCCATGATCCATCGGCAAACGGTCGTCGTTCCTGACGTGACAAAGGACGATCGAATTCCCTACGAGCTCTATGCCGGCACCTTTGTCAAATCCGTCGCGATGGCACCAGTTCGTGTCGAAAATCCGATCGGCGCCATTGGGGCCTATTGGGCGCGACCGTATTCACCGGCCGACTGGGAAGTCGATGTGCTGGAAACGCTCGCGGGAGCGGCTGCCATCGCAATCGAGAAGACCCAGGCAGTCCAAATCGTTGCCAACGCCGAGAAGGCGCCTGTCGTGGACGATGCCGCAAGCGCGGAAGACTTCTCCAAGGATATAGCACGCGTCGCCGGTATCGCCGCGGTCCCGACGATCCTCGATGTCGTTCTTCGCATGACGGGAATGGGCTTTGCTGCCGTCGCTCGGGTGACCGACGATCGCTGGATCACCTGCCAATCGCTCGACCATGTCGGCTTTGGTCTGAAGCCCGGCGACGAGCTGCCGGTCCAAAGCACGCTCTGCGACGAAATTCGCGGGCATCGCCAGCCGATCGTTTTCGATGATGCCGCTGAAGAACCTCTCTATCGCGACCACCATACGCCGCGGATCTACGGTCTGCGCAGCTATATCTCAGTTCCGATCATCCTGGCCAATGGCCAGTTTTTCGGCACACTCTGCGCCATCGATCCCCATCCGGCCAAGGTCAACAATCCGCAAGTCATCGGCACCTTCAAGCTGTTTGCTGAACTGATCGGCCATCACCTCTATGCGGACGACCGCCTCAAGGCGACGGAAGAGCTGCTCGAACGCGAGAAGGGTCTGTCGGAGCTGCGCGAGCAGTTCATCGCCGTTCTTGGCCATGACCTGCGCAATCCGATTGCCGCGGTCGACGCCGGCACCTCGCGCCTCCTGAAGGAAGGCTGGACCGCCCGCAGCCCTCTCGTCCTGAAACTGATGAAGGCCAGTATTTCGCGGATGATCGGCCTTGTCGACAACGTGATGGACCTGGCTCGCGCGCGGATGGGTGGAGGCATTGTCCTCGATCTGGCAGACGACGACCTTGGCCTCACTCTACGGCATGTCGTTGAAGAACTGCAGCTGTCTCATCCGGATCGGGAGATCGCCGTATCCCTCGATCTCCCGGCAGCACTTGCCATCGACCGGCTGCGGCTTGCCCAGTTGTTTTCCAATCTGGTGTCGAATGCCATCACCCATGGTGTCGAGACCGAGCCTGTCAGGATTGTGGCTGGCGTGAATGGTCAGATGCTGGAAGTGTCCGTTGCCAACGGCGGGCAGCCGATTTCGGAAGAAACGGTTGCTAAGCTATTCCAGCCGTTTAGACGCGGTGATCTGCGGCCGAGCATGCAGGGGCTCGGTCTTGGCTTGTTCATCGCCTCGGAGATCGCCACTGCTCATCGCGGGACGATCGAGGTGAAGTCAGACGAGATCGAGACGCGCTTCACCTTCCGCATGCCTTTGGTCGGTTGAGGCTTTAGATGAACGCGGTGCGGTTCAAGTCAGGTGAATTCGGTAGCTTGATGACTGACTTCTTGTGAACACATTGGTCGCGTAGAAGATGCCATCGGTATTGCTGATGAGCGCTGAATGAATTCGCCGCTCGCAATGCTTCGTCGCCACCTGGCTTTGACCACGGATGTACTGGCACTGGTAAAGAGGCGACGGTGAGGGAGGTCGGTGCGATTTTGCCCCGGCCTTTTTTGTCGTCGCCGCGTCCAATCATTTAGATGGTGCGTCGATAAGTGTATGATTTCGCTATGGTTCGAAACGGCGGGTCACCGGTTCGTATCGGTTCAAGATCTAAACTTAGCCAAGCCGCTTGAATTCCTTGACTTCCTCCCCACATCGCTTTGCGCTGTGAAGGAATACCGAAATGCCATCATTCTTCGAAACAACATTTGGCCCGCCCGAACTGGAAATCATCGACGTCGCCTTGAAATCCTGGCGAAATCGGTACGGGCTGACCAAAGATGACCCCGACGCATTAATTGCTGCCGAGATCTGCCTCAATCTATTCCGCGAAGGTCATAATACACTGCCCGAGTTGGTTCAGGCCATGGACGGTCACAGGGGACTGGCTGATATCGCAATGGTTCACGACTTATCAGAGTTCGGCAACTGACCAGGCGCTCATCATCCCATGGATTGTCTCCATGATCAATCTCACGACGATTTCTCTTCAGCTCTCACCTGGGTTGTTCGCCCGTGACTGACTTTAGGGCAGCGTTGAGAAGCTCGTCACGATCCTGCATACCTCTGTTGTAAAGTCTGGCAACCGTTGCGGTCAGGCGACCTATTGCTGCGGGATCGCGCAAGATGCCTTGAGCGCGTGCGACCTCCTTGACGACGCTGGCACAAAAGCGCGCATCTTCTTTCGAAATTGGTGCTGTCATATCATCCCCGCCAGAATAGCCCGCCCCTCGGTGGGGCGGGCGTTGGAACTGGTTAGAAGTCCATGCCCGGACCAGCGGCAAGGGCGGGGGCGGCGTCCTTCTTTGGCTTTTCGGCGATCATCGCTTCTGTTGTCACCAGCAGACCTGCGACCGACGCCGCGTCCTGGAGCGCGGTGCGCACCACCTTGGCCGGGTCGATGACGCCCTGGGCAAAGAGATCACCATACTCGCCGGTCTGGGCGTTCCATCCGAACGACAGATCGCTCTTTTCCCGAAGCTTGCCAACGATGATGGAGCCTTCGGCACCGGCATTCTCAGCGATCTGACGCACAGGTGCCTCGATCGCCCTGCGAACGATGTCGATGCCAACCCGCTGATCGTCATTGGCCGTCGGTAGACCGTCCAACGCCTTGACCGCACGAAGCAATGCTACGCCACCACCAGGCAGAATACCCTCTTCGACGGCTGCACGCGTCGCATGCAGAGCATCGTCGACGCGGTCCTTCTTCTCCTTGACCTCGACTTCGGTAGAGCCGCCGACGCGGATGACGGCGACACCGCCCGCGAGCTTAGCAAGACGCTCCTGCAGCTTCTCGCGGTCATAGTCGGAGGTCGTTTCCTCGATCTGGGCGCGGATCTGGGCCACTCGTCCGTCGATCTCGGCCTTGGAACCAACGCCGTCGATGATCGTCGTGTTCTCCTTCTCGATCGCCACCTTCTTGGCCCGGCCGAGCATGTTCAGCGTGACGTTTTCCAGCTTGATGCCGACGTCTTCGGAGATGACCGTTCCGCCCGTGAGGATGGCGATGTCTTCGAGCATGGCCTTGCGACGATCGCCGAAACCAGGGGCCTTGACGGCCGCAATTTTCAGGCCGCCGCGCAGCTTGTTGACGACGAGCGTTGCGAGGGCCTCACCTTCAACGTCTTCGGCAATGATCAGCAGAGGCTTGCCGGACTTCACAACAGCTTCGAGCACAGGCAGAAGAGCCTGCAGGTTCGACAGCTTTTTCTCGTGGATGAGGAGGTATGGCTCCTCGAGCTCGACCCGCATCTTGTCCTGATTGGTCACGAAGTACGGCGACAGATAACCGCGGTCGAACTGCATACCTTCGACGACTTCCAACTCGGTCTCGGCGGTCTTGGCTTCCTCGACGGTGATGACACCTTCGTTGCCGACCTTCTCCATCGCTTCGGCCAGATACTTGCCGATCTCCTCGTCGCCATTGGCCGAGATGGTGCCGACCTGAGCTATCTCCGAATTGCTGGTGATCTTGCGAGCGTTGGTCTTCAGCTCCTTGACGACTGCATCGACAGCGACATCGATGCCACGCTTCAGGTCCATCGGGTTCATGCCCGACGCAACCGCCTTAGCGCCTTCCTTGACGATGGCCTGGGCGAGAACGGTCGCAGTTGTCGTACCGTCGCCGGCCAGATCATTGGTCTTCGACGCCACTTCGCGCAGCATCTGCGCGCCCATGTTTTCGAACTTGTCTTCCAGTTCGATCTCTTTGGCGACGGAAACGCCGTCCTTGGTGATGCGTGGCGCGCCGAACGACTTGTCGATGACGACGTTGCGGCCCTTGGGACCAAGCGTGACTTTTACCGCATTGGCAAGAACATCGACGCCACGCAGCATGCGTTCGCGGGCATCGGTGTTGAATTTGACTTCTTTCGCAGCCATTTGTTCACTCCTTCAATAGGCAGCTTTTTGACTGATAGGGTTGCCGGCTGATGCTCAGGCAGCGATCTTCTGCTCAGCTTGGGCTTCGATAATGCCCAGGACGTCACTTTCCTTCATGATCAACAGGTCTTCGCCGTTGATCTTGATTTCGGTGCCTGACCATTTGCCAAACAGGATGCGATCGCCCGCCTTGACGTCGAGCGCCTGGATCTGGCCGGCTTCGTTGCGCGCACCAGGACCGACGGCGACGACCTCGCCCTCGGATGGCTTTTCCTTGGCGGTATCCGGAATGATGATGCCGCCTTTGGTCTTTTCCAGGGAATCGACCCGGCGGACGAGAATGCGATCGTGAAGTGGTCGGAACGACATGTTTTCCTCCATTGGACAAAAAAGATGACGCAAAATCCCCTACCGGACCGGGTGACCAATCCGGACGGGTGCGAACCTCATTCGAGCGTTCGCGGGCAAAATTTATTTTTGAGATTTTTCGATTTCAAGAGGGTGAACTGAAAAAATTAGCACTCGGCCGCATCGGCTGCTAACGCACTGCAATCGTTGAGTAAAATCGACAAGAATAATGGTTCTATCTTGAAGTCCCTCATAATTTGGGTCACCTTAGCATTGTCACGAAACGGAGATGAAGCATGCAATTCTCATCGGACATTGATCGACAGCTCAAGGGCTACGGCCACCACCGCACACATCCTCTATCGCATCCCAGACTTTGAATTCGCTCTTCAGACCTATGTCTGGCAGGACTACGATCTCGCACCTGATTTCCCCGAGATGCGCAAGTTCCTGGATTTCTGGAAGACCTCTCTCGATGGGCCTTTGCATTCTGTTCGTTACAGCCACCAGCGCCTGATCGGGCCGAATGAATGGCGACGCGTCGATGGCGAATTCAAGCTGCAGTGAACCTTGAATTCGATTTCTCGCTCTCCTAGCTGAGCGGCGGCCGAGGCTTGATGAGCTCGGTCGCTTTTCCACGTCTGTATGGAGTCGAGACCGCATGGAACAGAATATCGAGATCATGAAAAACGCGAGCGTTTCCGAAAGGGAAGAAATCATTATCGATTTCGCCCGGTGGCTCGAGACAACGTCCCAGGATGCATTGGTCTATGGCGAGGGACGTTTCGCCTTGATGTCTGCAAACTTGGCTCAGGCGATCCGTGCCAACGCTGATGACCTTGCGCGCGACACGCCTGAAACGGCGGCGCGCCTGTTGCAGCAGGCATGCGCAATGATATCGCAGTTCAAGGCAACTTATCCCCATCGCGTCCTAAGCCGCTCGATCCACTGATACCGTCGATTTTTTTCGCGACAGATCTTGAATCGAAAAATCGGCAAACCAAAATCGAATGTCGCCAGCCGCTCAACAATGGGCTGGCTTTGCCGGGAGCGCCGCTTTTGGCATTCCCGTACCCATGTTGCTTCAAGGAGGATATGGCTATGGCAACATCTTACGACTACGCACCGCTCTACCGTTCGAGCGTCGGCTTCGACCGGATCTTCAATCTTCTCGAAAACGCCCAGCGCGCCCGCTCGTCGAACGACTGGCCGCCCTATGATATCGTCAAAACGGATGATGACACCTACCGTATCTCGATCGCGGTCGCGGGCTTCGCTCAGGATGATCTCGACATCACCTTCCAGTCCAATCTGCTGACAGTCACGGGCAAGAAGCAAGACTCTCCGTCGGAGGACTACCTGCATCGCGGTATCGCAGGTCGTCCGTTTGAGCACCGCTTCGAACTAGCTGATCACGTCCGAGTGAACGCGGCCGACTTGAACAACGGTCTGCTGACGATCGAGCTCGTTCGTGAAATCCCCGAGGCTCTGAAACCGAGGAAGATTTCGATCCAGAGCACGCCTGCATTGACGTCGGTCGCTCCAGCACAGATCGAAGCCCAAAAAGCGGCGTGATCCTGAAATTCGTTCATTGGGTCAGGGCGCCATTGCGATGGCGCCCATCAACATTGCGGGTAGGGAAGGAGAAAACGATGAAACCCGATATGTTCAGAGAACCCGTCACCATTCTGGTTGGCCTCGGGTTCCCGGCGCAAGTTCGAGGGGTGACAGATGCTTACCGACACCTTGTTGAGTGGCCAGGCTCACTCAGGGACAGGGCTCACGCTGTCGCCTTGAACGCGTGCCAGGCAGCACTGCATGGCGAGATCGAATCGGAGACGGCGCGCGGCCTTTTCGTAGCGTTCGCAGAGAAGCACGAGCTTCTTACGACTGAGACGCCGGCGGTTGTGGCAGCTCGGTCGCGTAGCGACACAGATCCCCATGTGCAGTGAGGGGCTCACCAGGTCCCCACATGCAGGAGCATCTGCCCAGCGATTTTATAAAAAACTCCGCTCACAGTCAAAAAAGACGGGCTCTGCTAAAGGTTCCCGCTCAGCACTCTTTGCCGTCGAGTTGGACAGGTTTTGCGTTGGCTCGGCGGTATTTTGCTCATCCACCAGACCACTGTCCGCCCTCACAACTCGTCATTGACGGCATTGTAGGTTCGTTGGAGCCAATCGGGTTGTCACGGCTTTTGAAGAAGTAACGATGGCAACCTCGTCACGACGCGACGTGACACAGAGACGGTTTGATTGAGGGCTGTCGAGCAGTGCTAAACTTGCTTGCGGGTCGTCTTATTCAGCTGCTTGAAGACGGAATGCCGTTTTAGGCTGCTCGATCTCGCTGAGGATCTCGAAGTCGTCGATCATGAAATGCTGATACGATCCCGGCACCGCCAAGGTCCAGAATTCTCGACTTGTGCCAAATATCGTAGAAACCTTCACAACCGTAAGACGCCCCTCGTTATGTTTTACGGAACGAGCCCAATAGAATGCGTTCGGAACCAGATTGCTCATGTCGCTACTCCTGTCAGACAGGATCGTACGAGAGTAAGTCGGGAAGACACTACGAAAATGAGACGCTCAGGTAGCGCTGTCTCCAGGTTTCAGACACGAACGAAAAAAGTCTTAGAAAAGTGTCAAGTGGGCGAGGGCGATGGCGCTTGAATTCTTATCCCAGAAAAACCATTTGACCGGCGATTTCTGTACGAATGGAGGTATTCGTGACGACAGTAGAAGAGCTGCAGCCCGAGCAACACGTATTTGCGGCCGACGTCAGCCGGCTCCTGCACATGATGGTGCATTCTGTTTACTCGGACAAAGATGTTTTCCTCCGGGAATTGATCTCGAACGCCGCGGATGCCTGCGAAAAGCTGCGGTATGAGTCCATTTCCAAGCCGCAGCTCGCGTCCGATGGAACCCCGCCGGCGATTCTCGTAACGCTCAATGAGGCGGCGCAGACACTCGTTATTGAGGATAACGGCATCGGCATGAACCGCGAGGAGATGATCGACGCGCTTGGCACGATCGCGCGCTCCGGAACAAAGGCGTTCATGGAGCGGCTTGAGGCGGCCAAGGCTGGCGAGAAGGCGGAGCTGATCGGCCAGTTCGGCGTCGGGTTCTATTCTTCGTTCATGGTCGCCGATCGGGTCGATGTCATCTCCCGCCGCGCCGGCGAGGGCGAGGCCTGGAAATGGTCATCCGACGGTAAGGGAAGCTATGACATCGTCGGGACCGAAGACGGGCAAGCACCAGCACGCGGTACGCGTGTCGTGCTACATCTCATGGACGATGCGAAGAAATACGCCAGCAAATGGACGGTCGAGAAGATCATTCGTGATCAATCCGGCCACGTGCCTGTTCCTATACGTCTGGTAGAAAACGAGGGCGCGGAGCCGTCACAGGTGTCCGATGGTGCAGCGCTCTGGCTCAAGCAGAAGAGCGAGATATCTAAGCAGGACTACGACGATTTCTATCGTAGTGTCTCGGGCCAGTACGATGAGCCGCTGGCTAACGTGCATTTCCGCGCTGAGGGCCGCCACGAATATACTACGCTTGCCTTCATACCGGGCTCTCAACCATTCGATCTGATCGATCCAGACCGACGGGGTCGGATGAAGCTCTACGTGAAGCGCGTCTTCATAACCGATGAGGCCGAATTGCTGCCGCGCTACCTGCGCTTTGTCCGTGGCATCGTCGACACCTCGGACCTGCCGCTCAACATTTCCCGTGAGATGATCCAGGAAAGTCCCGTGCTTGCCGCTATCAAAAAGGGCGTAACGAGTCGGATCCTTTCGGCTCTGGAGAAAATGGCTGAAGGCGAAGCCGAGACGTTTTCCAAAGTATGGGATCTGTTCGGCCCTATTCTTAAGGAAGGTATTTACGACGACTTCGAGCGGCGCGCACAGTTGCTGAAGCTGGCGCGCTTTCGTAGTACCGTATCCGATGGGGCAACTCGGAGCCTGGCCGACTATCTGGCCGGAATGAGGGAAGGGCAGTCGGCGATCTATTACATTAGCGGCTCCAGTCTGGACCAACTGAGATCGTCGCCGCAACTCGAGGGTTTTCGAGCCAAAGGGATAGAGGTGCTTTTCCTGACTGATGGCGTGGACAATTTCTGGCCAACTAATGTTGCGGATTTCGAGGGCAAGCCATTCAAATCGGTTACCCAGGGCCTTGCCGATCTGAACGCTGTTTCAAGGGCGGGCGGGGACGATGAGGCTGGCCGGCAAGCCTCTCCTAAAGTTACCGCGTTCATCGATTTCGCTCGAAGCGTCCTCGGCGAGGAAGTCGCTGACGTGCGTGTCTCCGATCGGTTGACCGAAAGTGCGGTATGCCTTGTCGCGTCGGAGCATGGGCCCGATCGCCAACTCGAAAAGCTCCTCCAGGGGGCGGGGCGTTTGCAGACGGCAACGAAGCCGATCCTGGAGATCAATGCCCAGAGCGAGCGTGTTAGAAGTATCGCCTCGATCGACGACCCGGCCTTCCGGGAGGATGCGGCTTGGCTGCTGCTTGACGAAGCACGCATTCTTGACGGGGACAAACCAGCCAATCCGCGGGCTTTTGCCGACCGACAGGCCAGGCTGTTTGCGCTGGCCATTGGGCAAGGCAAGTGAAAGGTCCTGGCGAGGTGGTCTTCGGCTGCCTAGCCACAAGCCTAGGCAGAGAAGGGTTCAGCGCGATCGGCGGTGTTTCGCGTTCTTCGGGAATGCACAGCGCTTCTCGGTTCACGATCTGAGGTCATCGCCAGCCGCACTCAGTGCACAGACCGCCAAACTTCTGTTATTTAAAGGATCTTTGAATACTAGGTTCGTTTGAACTTTGCGGGTCGAAGGTTCGGCTCCCATCAAGAGCCCAAGTGCTAAAGCCACCGTAGGGTGATACACAAGGATAAGCTCGGTAATCACCGCGCATAACGCTGTCACGCGCTATCTCTCTCAACCAGCTCGCCACAAAATATCCGGTTAAAGTCACGATCATCTTTTTCGCCGAGTACATGAACGAGATACTGCGTCATCTCGGTGAGGGGTTGACGGTAGGTGGTAAGTCGATAATTGGCGCTCGCTGCCTCGGGTACGTCATCGAAGCCGATAACCGCGATATCTTCGGGGATGCGCAGCTTGAGGCTGTGGCGAATGGCATCGATTGCACCTATGGCAAGCGCATCGTTTTCGCAGACAAGAATGTCAGGCATTTCCGGTTCCAGGCGCCCGGAAAGCGTCTGCTCGACAATTGCCGCGCCGAGCGCAGGATCATAAGCCGTCACGGCGACCGTTTCCGGCTCGCTGTCGAAATGCTGGCGCCAATAGTCGACAAATGTCTCTTGGCGCAACAGATGCGCCGAGGCCGTGCGCGGGCCGGCCAGGAACAACGGTCGCCGGTAACCGCGCTCATGCACGTAGTTCGCGATCTCCGTCATGGCGCTCACATCGTCAACCGCAATCGAAATCGTGTTGGGATTGCGTGAGGTGCGGGCGAAAATAATCAGCTTACGGAAACGACGTGCATGAAGGGCGGCATCGAGGACGTCGTCATCGAACTGGATGCCGATCAGGATGACGGCATCGACGCGGCGCTGGCTGGCATTTGCCAGCGCATTCCCCGTGTCGTCGCGGTCGATCGTGTTGACGAGAAGGATATCCCAGCCTGCGCGCCTCAGAATTCGCGTCAACCGCTCCATCATCACCAGCTTGTGCGGATTGGCGAAATCATCGATTAGCAATGCAACGAGGTTTGTCCTGTCCGAGGCGAGGCTGGCCGCCCGCAGATCCGGTACATAGCCCAAGCGTTCTGCGGCGATGCGAACCTTTTCGAGACTTTTGGGCGAGATCGAGGCCTCCTTGCGGAACGCGCGATTCACCGTCCAACGCGATACGCCCGCCTCCGCGGCTACATCGTCCGCCGTTATATGCCCCGAGAAGGAAGGTCTCTTTTCATTCGGCATTCAAATCCCCCAAACCTTCCCTGGATCGGTCGGTCTGCAATTTCATAGCGCATTTTCAAGGCGTTTGAAATTTATTCTGCTCACGGGAGCAAAACACCCTTGCTCACGGGAGCAAAACTTGCAATCCTTCGCTCGTGGGCAGTCGGGAGCTGCCTGATGGGAGGAAGAAAGTGCTGAAAGTCGGATTGCTCGGCGCAGGCCGTATCGGCCGCGTGCATGCCATCAATATCGCCGCTCACGCGCGCAGCCAGCTGGTTGCGGTCTCGGATGTCAACGCGGATGCGGCGCAGACGCTGGCCACGGCGCATGGCGCGAAAGCTTCGACATGGGATGCGATCCTGAACGACCCGTCGATCGACGCGGTTCTGATCGCCACGTCGACGGACACCCATTCCGATCTGATCGAAAAGGCGACCGCCGCCGGCAAGCGCGTTCTGTGCGAAAAGCCGGTGGATCTGTCGCTGGAGCGCGCGCAGCGGTGCCTGGCCGCCGTTGCGAAAACGGGCATCCCCGTCATGATTGGCTTCAATCGCCGGTTCGACCCGAATTTTTCCACATTGAAGGCGTCGCTGACGGCGGGGGAGATCGGCAAGCCCGAGCTTCTGTCTATCACCTCCTTCGATCCGTCGCCGCCGCCGGTTTCCTATGTGAAGGTTTCGGGCGGCCTGTTCCGCGACATGATGATCCATGATTTCGACATGGCGAATTTCCTGATGGGAAGCGCGCCGCAGAAAATCCACGCGGCCGGCACCTCGATCGTCGACCCCGAAATCGGCAAGGCCGGCGACGTTGATACGGCGGTGGTGACGCTCACCTATGCCGACGGCCGCATCGCGGTCATCAAGAACAGCCGTCGCGCCGTCTATGGCTACGACCAGCGTGTCGAGTTGCTCGGGTCGCAGGGGCTTCTGTCGGCCGGCAACGTTCTCGAAAACACCGTTTCAAGATCGACCGGCAGCGGCGTGGTCAGCGCCAAGCCGGAACTGTTCTTCCTCGAGCGCTACATGCGCGCCTATGTGGCGGAATGGGATGCGTTCGTCGCCTCGGCGCTCGACGGCGCCGCCGTGCCTGTTTCGCTGGAAGACGGCGTTGCCGCGCTGGCGCTGGCGGAAGCGGCAACGGAATCGGCACGCTCCGGCCAGGCGGTCCTGCTCGCGCAATAGGACCGGCGATTGCCTGTGTTTGCGGCCGAAAAGGGCCGATCCGGGATCCCTTGCAGTCGCCGGATCGGATCGCAAAATCGAAAGTTAGGACACGTCATGAAGGCACTCGATGTCATCACCATCGGCCGCGCCGGTGTCGATCTCTATGGCGCGCAGGTCGGTGGGCGCCTCGAGGACATGGGCTCGTTCGAGAAATATATCGGCGGTTCCCCGACCAATATCGCCTGCGGCGGCGCACGGTTGGGTCTGAAAACCGCGCTGATCAGCCGGGTCGGCAACGAGCATATGGGTCGCTTCATCCTCGAACAGCTCAAACGCGAGGGTGTTTCCACCGAAGGCGTCAGGATCGATCCCGAACGCCTGACGGCCCTCGTCATCCTCGGCATTCGCGACGACACGCAGTTTCCGCTGATCTTCTATCGCGAGAACTGCGCCGACATGGCGCTCTGCGAGGACGACATCGACGAGGATTTCATCGCCTCCGCCCGCGCTGTCGTCGTCACCGGCACGCATCTTAGCAATACCAGAACCGAGGCCGCCGTCCTCAAGGCGTTGACGCTGGCGCGCAAGCATGGGCTTCGCACCGCGCTCGATATCGACTATCGCCCCAATCTCTGGGGCGTCGCCGGCCATGGCGACGGGGAAAGCCGGTTTGTCGAAAGCGCAAGCGTGACCGCCAGGCTGCAAGCCACGCTCCACCTGTTCGACCTGATTGTCGGCACGGAAGAAGAATTTCACATTGCCGGCGGCTCGACGGACACGCTGGAGGCGCTGCGCGCGGTGCGGGCCGTGAGCAAGGCGACGCTTGTCTGCAAGCGCGGCCCCATGGGCGCGACGGCTTTCGAACATGCCATTCCCGACAGTCTCGACAAGGGGCAGGCAGGGCAAGGCTTTCCGATCGAGGTGTTCAACGTGCTCGGCGCCGGCGACGGTTTCTTCTCGGGCCTTTTGCGCGGCTGGATGACCGGCGAGGACTGGCCGACATCGCTGAAATTCGCCAATGCCTGCGGCGCGTTCGCCGTCAGCCGCCATGGCTGCACGCCGGCCTATCCGACATTCGAAGAGCTGCAATTCTTCCTCAAGCGCGGCGTGGTTCGGCCTGATCTGCGCAACGATCCCGAACTGGAGCAGCTTCACTGGTCATTGACCCGTCACACCCGCGTCGATGGCGACTGGTCGACGATGCGGGTCTTCGCCTTCGACCATCGGGTGCAGCTTGAAGCAATGCCCGGCTATTCGTTGAAAAAGGGGGCGGCATTCAAGGAATTGTGCCTCAAGGCAGCGCTTGCCGTGCAGGCCGGTAGGCCCGGATACGGCATTCTCTGCGACAATCGCATTGGCCGCTCCGCCCTGCACCGCGCCTCCGGCTCCGGCCTGTGGATCGGACGTCCGGCGGAATGGCCGGCGTCGCGGCCGCTGGAACTGGAGCCGGAACTGGGAAGCGATTGCGGAACGCTGAGCGAATGGGCGCGCGAGGATGTCGTCAAGGTTCTCTGCTTCTGCCACCCGGACGATGACGCGGCGACGCGGGCGGATCAGGAGGCGACCGTCAAGCGCCTCTTCGAAGCCGCTAGACGCAACAGGCTGGAATTCCTGCTCGAAATCATTCCCTCCAAGGTCGGCCTGACCGACGACCTCACGGTTGCGACCCTGATCGGGCAATTCTATGCCGCCGGGATCTATCCCGACTGGTGGAAGCTGGAACCGATGAAGACTGCGGTCGCATGGACCCATGCGATCGCCGCGATCGAAGCCCATGACCGGCACACGCGCGGCATCGTCGTGCTCGGGCTTGATGCGCCGGAGGCCGAGCTTTCGGCGAGTTTCGAAGTGGCGGCGGCATTCGGTCTGGTCAAGGGGTTCGCGGTCGGCCGTACGATCTTCGGCGAGGCGGCACGGCGCTGGCTTGCCGGCGAGGTGACGGATGCGGAAGCGGTCGCGGACATGTCGGCACGCTATCAGCGGCTTTGCCGGATCTGGGACGTGGCAAGGGACAAGGCACGGGAGCAGGCAGCATGACTTCGACGAGACTGACGGCCGCGCAGGCCATGGTGAAATGGCTTGCCGCGCAGATGACGGAAGACGGCGAGCGTTTCGTCGACGGTATCTGGGCGATCTTCGGTCATGGCAATGTGGCAGGTCTCGGCGAAGCCCTGCAAAAGGCGGGCAACAGCCTGCCCACCTGGCGGGGCCAGAACGAGCAGACCATGGCCCATGCGGCCATAGCCTTTGTAAAGGCTTCGAAGCGCCGCCGGGTGCAGGCGGTGACGTCGTCGATCGGCCCGGGCGCGACCAATATGGTGACGGCGGCGGCTCTCGCGCATGTCAACCGGCTGCCGCTGCTTCTCATTCCCGGCGATGTCTTTGCCAATCGACGGCCCGATCCGGTGCTTCAGCAGATCGAGGATTTCGACGACGGCACGGTATCGGCGAATGACTGCCTGCGCCCGGTCAGCCGCTATTTCGACCGCATAACACGGCCCGAACAGCTTTTAACGGCGCTGCCGCGGGCGTTGCGCGTGCTGACGGATCCGGCCAATTGCGGGCCGGTGACGCTGTCCTTCTGCCAGGATGTGCAGGCGGAAGCCTATAACTGGCCGGAGGCGTTTTTCGAGCCGAAAGTCTGGCGCATTCGCCGACCGGAACCGGATGCCGTCGATCTCGAAGAGGTGGCGGGCCTCATCCTTGCGGCGAAAAACCCGGTCATCGTTGCCGGCGGGGGCGTGATCTATAGCGGCGCCGAGGCAGATCTCGCCGAATTCGCCACCCGTCACGCCATTCCCGTCATCGAGACGCAGGCCGGAAAATCGGCGCTGGCGCAAAGCCATCCGATGAATTTCGGCGCAGCCGGCGTGGATGGCTCGGCGGCCGCCAATACACTTGCGCGAAAAGCCGATCTCGTCATCGGCCTCGGCACCCGCTTCCAGGATTTCACCACCGGCTCATGGTCGCTCTTCGAAGCCAGGGGGCGTCGGCTTGTATCGATCAATGTGCAGGCCTATGACGCCGACAAGCATGGCGCAACCGGCCTTGTCGCCGATGCGAAGGTTGCGCTTGCCGCACTCGGCAGGAAGCTCGGCGCCTTCACCGCACCAGCCCCGGATGCCGCCATCCGGACGGCCTGGCTTGCGGCCGTGGACAAGCATTGCGCGGCCCCCGAGGCGGCCGGCCTGCCAAGCGACGCGCAGGTGATCGGCGCCGTGCAGCGGGCGACCGGCGAGAGCGCCATTGCCATGTGCGCGGCAGGCACGATGCCGGGGGCGCTGAAGCTTCTGTGGCAGCCCAGCCAGGGCGGCTACCACATGGAATATGGTTTTTCCTGCATGGGCTACGAGATTGCCGGTGCGATGGGGCTGAAGCTCGCCAGCCCCGAGCGGGAAATCATCTGCTTCGTCGGCGATGGTTCCTACATGATGGCGAATTCCGAGCTTGCGACCGCCGTCATGCGCAAGGTGCAGTTCACCGTGGTTCTGACCGATAACCGTGGCTATGGGTGCATCAACCGTCTGCAACGCGGCACCGGCGGCGAGGCCTTCAACAATCTCTATCGGGATTGCAATGTCGAACAGCAGCCGCAGATCGACTTCGTCGCCCATGCCGCCGCACTCGGCGCGGCCTCGGTCAAGGCAAGCGATATCGCGGATCTCGAGCGGCAGATCGAGAAGGCCCGCTCGCGCGACATACCGACCGTCATCGTCATCGATACCGATCCGACGGATGGTCCGGGTTTCGGCGATGCCGGCAACTGGTGGGATGTCGCGGTGCCGCAGGTCGGCAATACGGAAAAGCTGAAACAGGCTTACGCGCGTTATCTCGAGAGCGCCGCCAAACAGAACACCGTCAACTGAGGACAAGAGATGATCCGCTACGGCACCAATCCCATCGCCTGGGCCAATGACGACGACCAGAGCCTCGGCGCCAATATCCCCACGGAGCAGATCCTTCGGGAGGCAAGCGAGATCGGCTTTGACGGTATTGAAAACGGTCATCGCTGGCCGAACGATCCGCAGGCCCTGAAGGAATTGCTCGGGAGCTTCGGCCTCGCCTTCGTCTCCGGCTGGTATTCGCTCAACCTTCTGACGCAGCCGGTCGAGGACGAGAAGAAGGCGATCCAGCCGCATCTCGACAAGCTCAAGCACAATGGCTGCACGGTCTGCATCGCCTGCGAAACATCGAACAGCGTGCAGGGGCTGCAAGAACCGCTGTCGCAGAGCCCCGTACTCTTGTCCGAAGAAATGAAGGCTTTCGGGGCAAAGGTGGAGGCGCTTTCGGCCTTCACCGCAAGCCAGGGCATCAAGCTCGTCTATCATCACCACATGGGAACGGTGGTAGAAACGCCGGAAGAGATCGATGCCTTCATGGCGGCGACCGGCCCCCAAACCCGCCTTCTGTTCGATGCCGGCCATTACTATTTCGGCGGCGACGGCCGAGATCCGACGCCGGTGCTTGCCCGCCATATCGACCGGGTCAGCCATTTCCATGCCAAGAATGTCCGCCCTGCGATCATGCGGAAAGTGCGCGAGGAGGGGCTTTCCTTCATGGATGGCGTGCGTGCCGGCGTGTTCACCGTGCCGGGCGACGAGGAAGGCGGCGTCGATTTCGCACCGCTTCTGAGTATCCTCAAGCAGGCCAGCTATGACGGCTGGATCGTCATCGAGGCAGAGCAGGACCCTGATGTCCGCAATCCCTTCCATTATCAGTCGCTCGGCCTAAAGACGCTGAAGGCGCAAGCCGCAAGCCTCAATCTCGCCTGACAGGGAACAGGAGTTCGTCATGTCCCATCTTCTCCATCGCCCCTTCGGCACGCATGGCAAGGTTCACGAGATCACGCCTGCTCTTGCGGGCTGGCGCCATGTCGGCTTTTCGCTCTATCGCCTGCGCGCCGGCGAAACGGCCAGCGAAGCGACAGGCGAGCGCGAGGTCATCCTCGTCATGATCGAGGGAAAGGCTGCAATCGAGGGGGTGGGGCGGTACTGGGGCGTGCTCGGCGAGCGGATGAGCGTCTTTGAAAAATCGCCTCCCCATTGCCTCTACCTGCCGAATGGCAGCGAATGGACGGCGAAGGCTGCGACCGATTGCGTCATCGCGATCTGCTCGGCGCCCGGCAAAGGCAGCCACGAGGCGCGCCGCATCGGCCCCGACGGCATCACGCTCACCCAGCGCGGCGAGGGCAGCAATACCCGTTTCATCAACAATATCGCCATGGAGAACGAGGATTACTGCGACGCCCTTCTGGTGACGGAGGTCTTCACGCCGGCCGGGAACTGGTCGAGTTATCCGAGCCATCGCCATGACGAGGACGATTTTCCGCGCGTCACCTATCTGGAAGAGACCTATTATCACCGGATCGATCCCGCCGACGGCTTCGGCATCCAGCGCGTCTATACGGACGACCGCCAGCTCGACGAAACCATGGCCGTGCATGACGGTGATGTCGTCTGCGTGCCGCGCGGACACCATCCATGCGGCGCGCCGCATGGATTTGAAATGTACTATCTCAACGTGATGGCCGGCCCCTTGCGCAAATGGCGCTTTGTCGCCGCCCCACCGGTGGCGCATCTCATGCGGTGACGGCATCGCCCGGCGGAATTCCGTCGGACGATACGGCATTCAGAAACGATCAAGCGCCATGGCCTGTAGCGACCATGGCGCGGCCATCAGGGATCGAGCCTTTTTCCCCCCGCGTCAAAGTGGTGCAGATTGCCAGCAGCCGCCGACACGCTCACCTCGTCGCCGATAGCAATCCGCGAGCGGCCGGGAACGCGGAAGACGATCGGATGTCCGGTGGCCGTCGTTGCATGAACATAGCTTTCGGCGCCCACGAGTTCGACGGCAGCCACGGTCACGCGAACGGCGAAGGGATGGGAAGGGTCCTGCCCGAGAACGAGATCTTCCGGCCTGACCCCGATCGTTCCGCCTTTCTCCGCGCCATCCGCCAGGGCGGCCCCTGCCGCAACGACGGTTTCCTGCGCGATCAGGTTCATGGAGGGCGAGCCGATGAATGTCGCGACGAAGGTCGTTGCCGGCCGCTCGTAAAGCTCGATCGGGGTTCCCACCTGCTCGATCCGGCCGCCGTTCAGGACCACGAGCCGATCCGCCAGCGTCATCGCCTCCATCTGGTCATGGGTGACATAGATGCTGGTTGTGGCAAGCGACCGCTGGAGTCTTCGGATTTCCACGCGCATTTGCACACGCAGCTTGGCGTCGAGATTGGACAGAGGCTCGTCGAACAGGAAGACGGCCGGCTTTCTGACGATTGCCCGGCCCATCGCGACGCGCTGACGCTGGCCGCCGGAAAGCTGGCGGGGTTTTCTGTCGAGAAACGGCTCGATCTCCAGCGCCCTCGCAGCCTCGGTGATGCGGCGGTCGATCTCATCTTTCGGTGTGCCACGGTTCTTCAACCCGTAGGAGAGGTTCTGGCGCACCGTCATATGTGGATAAAGCGCATAGTTCTGGAAGACCATAGCGATATCCCGTGCGGCTGGTTCCAGGTCATTGACCCGCCTTCCGCCGATTGCCACCTCGCCGGAAGTGATGCCTTCGAGGCCCGCCACCATTCTCAATAGCGTGGACTTGCCGCAGCCGGATGGGCCGACGAGCACGATCATCTCGCCATCCGCGATCTGCAACGAGACGCCCTTGATCGCCTCGATGGTGCCGCCATAAATTTTGCGGACATCGTTCAATTCGATCTGTGCCATTACTTTTCAGTCTCCACCAAACCTTTGACGAACCAGCGCTGCATCAGGACCACGACGACGACCGGCGGGATGATGGCGAGAATTGCTGTGACCATGACGTAGTTCCACGGCGTTGACGCGTCGGCGAAATCGACCATCCTGCGAAGCCCGATGATGATCGTGTTCATCTCGGCCTTGTCGGTGACAAGAAGCGGCCAGAGATATTGCGTCCAGCCATAGATGAAGAGAATGACGAACAGGGCGGCGATGTTCGTCAGCGACAGCGGCAGGAGAATGTCGCGCATGAAGCGGAAAGGCCCGGCGTTGTCGATTCGGGCAGCCTCGACCATTTCTCCGGGAATTGTCAGGAAGAACTGGCGGAACAAGAAGGTCGCTGTTGCGGACGCCATCAGCGGCAGCGTCAGGCCGGCATAGGTGTTGAGAAGGCCGAGATCAACGATCACCTTGTAGGTCGGTAGGATGCGGACTTCGACCGGCAGCATAAGCGTGACGAAGATCATCCAGAAGAACAGGTTTCGGAATGGAAACCGGAAGAAGACGATCGCGAAGGCGGACAGGAAGGATATGACGATCTTGCCGATGGCGATCGTCATCGCCACGACGAAACTGTTGAAGAGAAGACGTTCGAGGCTCACGCCGACCACCCGTTCGACGCCGCCGCCGATCGCATCGGCGTAGTTTTCGACCATATGTCCAGCCGGGAGGAGAGAGAGCGGCGGACGCAGAATGGCCGACGACGTCGCGGTCGACGCAACAAACGTATAGTAGATCGGAAAGGCGACGATGATGATCCCGATAATCAGCATCAGATGCGCCATGAGCCGTGCAAGGGGGCGGTTTTCGATCATTTCGGAACCTCACGCATAATGCACGCGCCGCTCGACGAAGCGGAACTGGAAGGCCGTGAGCGCAATGACGATGACCATCAGCACCACCGATTGGGCCGCCGACGAGCCGAGGTCGAGATTGACGAAGCCATCGTTATAAACCTTGTAGACGAGCGTTTCCGTTGCCTTCGCAGGCCCGCCGCCCGTCACTGCATGAATGATGCCGAACGTGTCGAAGAAGGCGTAAACAGTGTTGACCACCAGCAAGAAGAAGGTCGTCGGCGCCAGAAGTGGAAAGACAATCGTCCAGAAACGGCGGCTGCCACGCGCGCCATCGATTGCGGCAGCCTCGAGCAACGATTTCGGGATCGCCTGCAGCCCTGCGACGAAGAAGAGAAAATTGTAGCTGATCTGCTTCCACGCGGCGGCGATCACCACGAGAACCATCGCCTGATTGCCGTTAAGCAGCGGGTCCCAAGGCACGCCATTTCGGCGCAGCAGATAGGCAAGTGTCCCCATGGCCGGGTTGAACATGAAGAGCCATAACATGCCGGCAAGCGCTGGCGCTACCGCATAGGGAATGATCAGCATGGTACGGTAGAGCCCCTTGCCGCGCACCACAAGATCGGCAGAGGTCGCAAGCAGAAGCGCCACGGCCATCGCCAGAAAGGCGGTCGCCACGCTGAAGATTACGGTCGTCCTGAGTGACGACAGATAGGTCTCGTCAGAAAGGATGGCGGTGAAATTCGCCAGCCCAACGAAGCCGCTCTGCAGCCCGAACGGGTCTTCGCGCATCATCGACTGGTAGAGCGCCTGGCTCGCGGGCCAGAAGAAGAAGATGACCGTCAGGATGATCTGTGGGGCGACCAGGAAATAAGGCAGGATCCTGTTTGGAAAAATGACGTTCTGCATGGGGCTCCTCCAGGCCTCAGGAAGGGCAGCTCCCGAGAGCTGTCTCGGGAGCCGATTCACGTCACTTTCCGATCATTTTCCGATGGCCTTCTGGATCGCCGCATTGCCGCGCTCGACCGCCTTGTTCAGGGCCGTCTTGGCATCCTGCTTGCCGGCGAGCATAGCTTCGAATTCCTCGTTCATGATGTCGCGAACCTGCGGCAGGTTGACAAGTCTAACACCTTTGGAATTCGGCGTCGGCGCCTTGCCCATCATCTGCTGGATCGGCGTCTCGCGGCCGGGGTTCTTGTCGTAGAAACCTGATTTCTTCGTTTCGTCATAGGCGGCAAGGGTGACGGGAAGATAGCCGGAAACCTGATGCAGTCTGGCCTGGATCTTAGTTTGCGACAGGAAATGGAAGAAGGCTGCGGTGCCCTTGTATTCCGCATCGCTCTTGCCGGCAAAGACCCAGAGGCTTGCTCCTCCAGGAATGGTGTTTTGCGGCCGTCTGTCACCTTCGTAGTAAGGGAGTTGGCCGATGCCGTAATTCATGCCCGACTTGATGATATCGCCGAGACCACCGGAAGATTCAGTCAGGATGCCGCATTCGCCCGACGTGAAGAGCTGCTTAGCCTCGGATGTACGACCGCCATAGCGGAAAGTGCCGTCCTTGGCGAGATCGGCGATCGACTGGAAGTGCTTGACGAAAAAATCGGAATTGAACGTCAGCTTGACATCGGTCCCGCCGAGGCCGTTCTCATTACTGCCATAAGAAACGTTATTCCAGGCGGCGAGGTTTTCCGTCTGGATCCACGTCAGCCATGTCGATGTGAAACCGCAAGGTGCCGCCCCGCTGGTCTTGATCTTGCGGGCCGCCTCAAACAGTTCGGGCCATGTTTTCGGTGGATTGGCAGGATCGAGCCCGGCCTTCTGGAAGACGTCCTTGTTGTAATAGAGGATCGGCGACGAGGAATTGTAGGGGAAGGACAGCATGGTGCCGTCGGGCTTAGAATAATAGGCGACGATGCCGGGGAGATATTCCGACTTGTCGAATGTGTATCCACCCTTGGTCAGCACGTCGGCCACCGGCACGATCGCGCCCTGCGCGCCCATCATCACGCCGCTGCCGGCATCGAAGACCTGGATGATGGCCGGCGGCTGCTTGGCCCGGAAGGCGGCAATCCCGGCATTCAGTGTTTCGGGGTAGGTGCCCTTGAACACTGGAACGATCTTGTAGTCGCCCTGGCTGTCGTTGAATTCCTTGGCGAGCTGCTCGACGACTTCGTTATTGGCCCCAGTCATGGCGTGCCACCACTGAATCTCAGTGGTGGCCATCGCGGACGAACCCATCACAGCCGACAAGCCGGCTGCAACAATTGCTGTCTTCATACTGCTTCTCATGGATGTTCCTCCCTTTACCATGAAGCCGATCTCTGCGAGCGGGATCCTCCAATCCCACCTTGGGCCGCCTCCATGTTTCGATCGGGGCAGCGCCATGTTGTGACTATGTGTGCGCTAGACTTGCGGCGTCAATGCCTGCAATCCGTGTGAGATCGTCGAGGGCACCAGGTCCGCCGGCAACGACGGGTGCGCCCCTTGTCAATTGCTCTTGCCCGGTCGGGAACGGATGATACCAGCCGCCCGCCTCCTTCACGAGGCAATAGCCGGCAAGGCAATCCCAAGCATGCATGTAGGGTTCGTAATAGCCGACGAGGCGACCGGCCGCGACATAGGCGAGCATCAGTGCACCGGAACCATTGCGAATGAAGTTTCCGCCGGCCTCCAAGAGGCTTTCGACCATCCTTGCGACGAAGGCGGGCGTGACGTGACTATTGGCGCCGATACCGGTGACGGCATTGCGGATGGTCTTGTCAGGTGAGAGTGACAAAGGATTGCCGTTCAGGGTTGCGCCGCCGCCGGCGCGCGCGGCGTATGTTTCATCAAAGCAAGGCGCATAGATCACGCCAAGCACTGGACTTCCATCGTGAAGGAGGGCGATCGAAACGCACCAGTTGGGCATCCCATTGACGAAGGGGCTGGTGCCGTCGATCGGATCTACAACCCATGTAAAGCCGGAATTGCCATTTTGCAGACCATATTCTTCGCCAAGAACACCATCGTCTGAGAAGGCTTCGGCAAAGCGGGATCGGATCAGTTCTTCTACCTCACGGTCCGCGATGGACACTACATCTTGAGGGTCGCGCTTGGTTTCGATGACCAGCTTGTCACGTTCCTTGAAATAATGAAAAGCGAGCTTGCCCGCTTCCTGCACAACGACCTGTGCCAGCTGGAACCTTTCGTCAAGGCCGGCGATCGACGGGGAATTCATGGAGGAGATCCTTTGCGTGGTTGGCTCGTAAGAAAAGGAATTAGCCGATGATAGCGATGCCGCGATCGCGAAGTCCGATCTTGACCCTTGTCGAGATGGGAAGCGGTTCATCGGCGGTGGCATCGACAACGAAGAGTTTCGAGGATCCGGTGTCCACTTCATACTCGACATGATCCCCAAGATATGCCGCGTGGATGATCTCTCCAGAAAAACCGACAGCCGAGCCATCGGGGGAAAGGTCGATGGCGTTAGGTCGGATTGCAAGCTGTGCGGCCCCTTGCTGCGCCTTGCCGGCGGGCAGGCGGTGGCGAAGACCCGCGATGTCGATCAGGGCCTGTCCGGCGTCCACCGCGAGCACGTTGCAATCGACGACATTGGCCTCGCCCATGAAATCGGCAATAAAGGCGGATGTCGGCGCCTCGTAGAGATCGCGCGGGGCGCCCTGCTGGGCAATACTGCCGTCCTTCATGACGATGATCTCGTCGGATACTGCAAGGGCCTCATCCTGGTCATGCGTGACATACACCGCAGTGAAGCCAAGCCGCTGCTGCAACTCGCGAATCTCGGTTCTCACCCGCCTGCGCAAACGCGCATCAAGATTGGATAGCGGCTCGTCGAGCAGTAGGACCTGCGGTTCCAGGACCAGCGCGCGGGCCACTGCGACACGCTGCTGCTGACCACCGGAAAGCTCGGCAGGCAACCGATGTCCCATGCCGGCAAGTCCCACCAGCTTCAAGCCCTCCTCGGCTTGCTCGCGCGCTTCGTTACGCTTGATGCCGGAAGACTGGAGACCGTATGCGACATTGTCGAGCGAGGTCATGTGGGGAAATAGAGCGTAGCTCTGAAACACCATCGACACGTCGCGCTCGTTGGCGGGCAACATTGTGACATCCTTGCCGCCGATCAGGATGCGGCCGGAACTCGGATGTTCCAGACCCGCCAGCATCCGCAGCGTCGTCGTCTTGCCACAGCCGGACGGACCAAGGAGGGTGACAAGCGTGCCGGGCTTGATGGTGAGCGACAGATCTGGAATGGCCGTAAAGGCACCGAACGACTTGCGGACATTCTCGAAGACAACGGAGCCGGGATTAATCATGCTCATGCTACTTTCTCCTGAGCGATTGGCGTTCTCGCCGAAGCTGCCGGCGCCGCCGACGCAACCCGGTTTTCGCGCCGCAGGCGCCGCTCCCCGACAAGCAGCTGGAAGCCGGCAATGACGGTGAGCATGACGAGGATGAGGGCGGAGGAATAGGCGATGGCGACACCATACTGGCCATTTTCCACCAGCCCGACGATGAAGGCGGTCGACATGTTGTATTGCGCACTGACGAGAAAGATGACGGCGCTGATCGAGGTGATGGCCCGCACAAAGGAATAGACCAGTGCCGCATTGATCGCGGGACGTAGGAGCGGCAGAATGACCTTGCGGATTGTTCTGAAACTATTCGCTCTCAAGGTTAGCGACGCCTCATCCAGGCTCTTGTCGAGCTGGCTCATGGCCGCGACGCCGCCGCGCACGCCAACCGGCATATTGCGGAAGACGAAGCAGGCGACAAGGATCAGCGCCGTTCCCGTCATTTCCAGCGGCGGCAGGTTGAAGGCCATGATGTAGCTGATGCCAATCACGGTTCCCGGAATGGCAAAGCTCATCATCAGCGCAAACTCGAACAGGTTGCGGCCGGCAAATTTCTGGCGAACGATGATATAAGCAGTGAGAAGCCCGACGGCTGCCGTCAACGGTGCCGAAATCAGCGCGATCTCCATCGTCGTCCAGAAGGAGTTCCAGGCGACGCCGGACCATTCGATGGCCCCATCGTTGCGCAACCCGACCGAGAAGGCACGGACATAGTGTTCGATCGTCAGGCTGTTATCAAGGCCCCAGGTCCGAACGAAACCACCGAACAGGATCATTCCGTAGATGACTAGCGTGAAGGCGATCCAGGGAAGCACGAGCACATGAATCGCGATTGACAGGCCTCGGGGAAGGCCGGCATGGGCGCCGGAATCGCCCTTGCCGGTCACCGTTGCAAAATTCTTGCCCGAAAGCCAGAAACGCTGAGCGATGAAGGCCGTCATTGTAAAGAAGAGAAGGATCATCGCCAGAACAGCCGCGCGTGACGGATCATTCTGGGAGCCGACGACGGCGAAGAATATCTCAGTCGACAGCACGCCGTTGCTGCCGCCAAGCACCATCGGATTGCCGAAATCTGCCATGCTTTCGATGAATCCGATCAGAAAGGCGTTTGCGATCCCTGGGGCCATCAGCGGCAAGGAAACCCGCCAGAACGTGCGCCAGCGGTCTGCGCGCAGAGTTTGCGAGGCCTCTTCCATCGACGGGCTGACACCTTCGACGACGCCGATCAGGACGAGAAATGAAATTGGGGTAAACGATAAGACCTGGGCGATCCAAATGCCGATCAGACCATAGAGCCAACGGCTCGGCTCCGTGCCGGTGAGGCTTGCGAACCATTGGGTGACGACGCCGGAGCGACCAAACAGCAGGATGAGCGCCAGGCCGATAACGAAAGGCGGAGTTATGATCGGCAAGATGGTGAGAAGACGAAGGCCTTTCTTGAAAGGAAAGCGCGTGCGTGTTGCGACCAGCGCGAAACAAAGGCCGAGCAATGTCGAGCCGCACGCCGTCATTATGGCGAGCCACAGCGTACGCCAGGCAACGCCGCATCGGTCACCGCCAACGAGGCAATCGAGGCTCCAGATCGATGGGTCCTGGATATTGCCGGTAAACCCGCTGGCATCAAACGAGCCATCGAAGGATTGGAAGGCGGCCACAAACATGCTGCCAACCGGGTAAAAGACGAAGATCGACACGAGTACGATCAGCATCGATATGGCACCGATGACAAAGGCATCGCCTTTCATCACGCCCCGTTCAGCAAGGCCAAAAGCGAACATCAGGACGAAGACGATGCCGGCTAAAACGCCGCCTGCACCGATGGAGGGTTGACCGTCGGCAAGTGGACCGAAGAGCGCCTCAAGAAATGACCAGCTCCAGCCGGAAAAATTGATCGCCAAGCCCTGGACCACCAGGAAGAGCACGCCGGCAGCACCCACACAGGACAACGCGGCGCCGCGAGTTTCCGGGGCCTGCAGGAAGCGCGTTGCACCAGCGGTCAGGAGGAGTAGGGCAGGGATGATCAGCCACCACCTTCCGAATTCGGCGATTTCCAGCACAAGCGGGGCATTTGCGGCATCGTTGAGGAAGCTCGAAAGCCAGCCGAAGCTGTAGAAGCCACCCTCGATCCGATACCAGGGCAGGGTGATAAGGCCGACGAGGCCGACGATGAAGGCAATATCCTGCCTCCAATGCACCCTTCGAATGAGATGGGTCATGGTGATCTTCCCGAAGTGATAAGAGCTTTCCGGTCCAGGCATTCGCCTGTGTTCCGGGCTATTGGCACTGCCTGATCCGGTGGTTGTCCTCCCACGGGCCAGGCAGTGGTCGAGGGCAGATCAGTTCGCCTTGGCGCCTATCTCTTTGTCCCAACGGGACAACAGCGCCTTGCGCACAGCCGGATCACCATACTTGGCAAAATCATAGTTGATCAGCTTGATGTCTTCGAATTTGGGCGCTTCTTTCGGTATCTCTGCCGACTTGTTGGATGGCAGTTGATAGGACTTGCCATCCTTCATATGCGACTGCGCCTCAGCACTCAGTGCCCAGTCATACCATTTCTTGGCGTTTTCCAAGTTTTTGGCACCCTTGATGATCGACATCGATCCAATCTCGTAGCCAGTCCCCTCGCAAGGGGCAACGGACTTGATCGGAAACCCTTCGACCGTCTGGGCAACGGCATCATGCATGAACACGATGCCGATCGTCGCCTCTCCGCGGGCCGCGGCCTTCACCGGCGCCGAACCGGATTTGGTATATTGCGAGATGTTGGCATTAAGCTTGCCTAGATAGTCGAATGCCTTGTCCTCGCCCATGATTTGCACGAGCGTCGCAAGTGTGTTGTAGGATGTGCCCGATGAATTGGGGTTGGCGATCTGTATCTCGCCCTTGTAGGCAGGATCGAGAAGATCGGCCCAGCATTTCGGCTCCTTCAGCCCCTTCTTCTTAAGAAGATCGGTGTTGTAGCCCCAGCCGAGCGCACCTGCATAAACCCCGACGGTGCGAAACTTGGCACTCTCCGCCTGTTTTTTCGCCCAGTCCTGCAATTGGTCGAACAGCGGTGACTTGTATTCCTGCGTCAACCCCTCCGCTGCAGCCTGAAGATGCGGGTCTCCCGTTCCCGCCCACCAGATGTCGGTCTTCGGATTGCGTGCTTCCGCACGGATCTTCGCATAGGTTTCCCCCGCCGAGAGACGGACCATGTTGACCTTGATGCTCGTCTGCTTCTCGAACAGGTTCTTCATGACGTCACAAACTTCGGGATCTGCCGAGCAGATCATATTGAGATCGTCCGCAGCATGCGCGGAAAAGGCAATAAGGGATACGCCCCCGGCAAGCATTGCCGCGGCCAGTGTCTTGATGCTCATATTTTCCTCCTTAGGGGCGACGCCTCCACGTCGCCAGCTATTGCAAGCGTGTGCAACGCTCTCATGGGCATTGCTTTATGTCAATCACTAAACCCCAGTGATGCGGATATTCGTGTTCATTTCGGCATTGCACGCAATTGCAATATGGTGCATTACCTTGTGCAATATCGTGGGGTTTGAGATGCGAAAAGAGTTTGTCAGTGCCCAGGAGGTAGCGGAAAAGGCAGGGGTTTCACGGTCGGCCGTCTCACGTACGTTTACAGCTGGTGCAAGCGTATCTCCGGAAACCAGAAAACGTGTTTTGGCCGCTGCCGATGAGCTTGGTTACCACGTCAACCAGCTCGCCCGTGGGCTTATGCGCAACGAGACGGGCATCGTCTGCCTTGTAGGATCTGAAGTTGCCACGCCTTATCGCTCGGTCCTGCTACGCGAACTGACCCAGCAACTCCAAAGCGTGGGCAAGGTGGCAATGCTGATCAATACCGACAGGTCTGACGGCAGTGTCGATCGCGCGCTGCAGCAGGCGATACGCTACCGCGCCGATGCTTCGATCATCATGTCGGGGATGCCAGACAAGTCGATCGCTCAGCTTTGCCTGCGCAGCGGTCAAAGGCTCGTTCTCATTAATCGGGATGACGATCAACTTGGTTCGCTGCGTATCAACCTCGACGATCATGAATGCGGGGCACGTATCGCAACGGCCTTCGTCAGGGCAGGGTGCCGACGTCTCGCCTTTGCCAATTCCGAGGCGGGAACTCCCAGTCTCATGGGCCGGGAACATGGTTTCGTTGCTGCAGCACGGCGACTGGGAATGGACGTGGTCGTGCAAAGATTTGGCCATACGGGCTACGATGCGGGTCGCGTTCTTGCACAGCGTCTTTTGACCCGATCCGACCGCCCTGATGCCGTGTTCTGTGCGACGGATCTTATCGCCTGCGGGTTCATGGATGCCGCACGCCATCAGTTTCGCATCGCGATACCGCATGAACTCTGTGTGGCTGGTTTCGACGACATAGAACAGGCTGCATGGTCTTCCTATGATCTGACGACATTTTCGCAGCCGGTGGCGGCGATCGCCAAGGAGGCTATTCGTTGGCTCCAGGCGAATGCGTCAGAGGGAGAAACACCAACCGGGGTTAGACTCAATGCGGATTTGGTCTGGCGGGGCACAGTGCGAGGCGCATAGCGAGTACCGAGCGGTGGCCGGGTACCAGCCGCTCGCCTTGGGGGCGTTATAACCAGTCGAGACCGAGGCTGAAATCATCTCCGTAAGCCTGCCAAATGGACGGAGCATCTTCTGGGAGGAGGAATTGAATGTTTTTAAAAGCACATGACGGATCAAACGTGCTCGCCCATTTACCATTGGGAGTGGGCTTTATCTGGATCGAAGCAGACGGAGGAGTACTCGACCGGGAAGCGAAACCTGCAATGGCGCGCGCAGGGTGTAAGGCCTCGGCATTTCTATTGGATTGGCTCCCGCAGTTCGTTGGTGCTCTGTTCGGGCTAACGTCGCCTAAAAGCCCGAATGGCAGTGCGGGATTGGAACGATCGGTTGTTAGGCACAGAACATTTCGACATCAGCACGCAGGACCGAGCGATGTCTGAGATATCCGTCCAGCAGGATGGAATGCGCTCGTTCACGTGCAACTGATCTCGCGTCGGTAGTCCCACGTGGCTGGGCCATCGGTAACGGCGTCAGGCTGGGACTGCTTATTCCGGCTCGTTGGCGATCGGAACAGTAACGAGGCATTTCCATTGACTGCGAACTTTTCAACAGGCCGGCCTCAACTTCAAAAATTTCCCTAAAGTTGCTGCATCAGAATTTGCAACAATTGGCGGGCAGTCAAAGGCGCATCTCTGCGGTATCGGATGGCTATATGCACAGCTTTTTGGCCAAGGTTGCTCGCCATGGAAGCCCCGCTTTGCTGACACCAGAAGTGGGCAGCTGCCATGACATCCTCGATCGCGGTATCGTCCAGTTCGAGAAGGGAAGGGGTCTCATCGCTGTTTCGGGGTTTGCTGCCCGTATCGTTCAAATGCTCTGTCACGGTGATTACAGTGCTGGAGCTGCGCTGTCGTTCGACGAGAGGCGGCTCTGCAACAGCTCGCCTTGCTTCTCAAGCACTGGGTATGCCGTCGCGGCGATCAGATGCGAGTTGATGGATTTCAAGTCTCGGATGATATCGAGATGCAGCGAACTCGTTTCCATAGTGTCCAGACCGCCCCTCCTAAGCCTGTCGAAATGGGCAGCTGTCGTCTCACGTTCGGCACGTCTGAAGATCACCTTTTCTCCTGCAAGCATGCGGGCCAAACGCTCGTCCTGTGACATGAACAAGGCCGCAGCCGTATCGAGATTGGTGACAAGCCTGTCGAACAGGCCGCAAAGTTCGTCCTGACCGGGCTTGGAGAAGGTCAAGCCGCGGCGCACACGCTTGGCAAGATGTGGCAGCAGGTTCTGATCGAGGACGTCGCCCGCCTGTTCCAGGTTCATCGAGAATAGAAGGATCTCGTCCATCCGGCCACGGTCAGCATCGCCGATCTCGTCGGGATCTATGGATGTCAGGTAGGTCTTGATGGCGGTGTTCAGGCTATCAAGGATGTTATCTTTCTTTCTCAACTCAGCGAGGGCTCGACGGTCGGTTGACGACACTGCGGCCTTCGCGCCTATGATCATTTCGCGTAGCACATCGGTCAGACGGAGCGCTTCGCGGGAAGCAGCACCGAGCGCAACCACCGGCGTCTCCTTCGCTCCGGCATCGAGGTAGCGAGGTTTGGATGGGTCTGCGTCGTCGATCCTCTGCGGAAGCATTTTCACCAGGAAGTCGGCATATGGCTGCAGGAACGGCATGAAGAGTATGGCGAGGAGGAGATTAAATGCGGTATGGAAATTGGCGACACTGCGCGATGCATCGTCGCTTAACATACTCATCAGCGCCGTCAGCGGGCTTAGGGTGGCGAGCGCGGCAACGACGCCAACGAACCTGGTCAGAAGATTGCCGAGCGGCAGGCGTTTCGACGCTAGATCACCGTCCGAGTGGCCCTCGACGACAGGATTGATGGACGTGCCGAGGTTTGCACCGAGAACGAGCGCGAACGCTTGATAGGGGTCGATCAGCCCTTTGGTGGCGAGCGACATGATCAGCAAGACGATGGCGACGCTGGAATGGGCGGCCCATGTCAGGACAGCCGCCAGAAGGACACTCAGGATGGGCGTCGTGGCAATGCTCTTCAGGACATAGGACAGGGCCTCCGATCCTTCGTACTGTGTCATCATCTCCAGCAACTGGTGCAGAGCCAACAGCATAAAGCCCAAGCCGATCACGACACGGCCGAGATCATGGATCTGCGGGTTACCGTTCCGCTTGAACATGATGAAGCCCGCGAGGACGAGCGCGGGATAGAGTGCTGCAACGTCGAACGACAGAACCTGGACGATCAGCGTCGTACCGACGTTCGCGCCGAGCATGACGGATAGGGCAGGCATCAAACCGACAAGGCCGCCGGCTGCAAAGCCTGACGCCATCAGACCGGTTGCTGTGCTACTTTGGAGGACGGCGGTCACACCGAGACCGGCCATAAATGCCTTGAAACGATTGCTCAATGCACGGCCAAGGAATGTCCGTAGGCTCGGCCCGAAGGCTCTTTGTATGCCCGTCTGAACCATGCGCGTGCCCCATAAAAGGAGCGCAATGTGACCCGCCAGTCCGACGAGGCCAATGATGAAAGCCATGGCCTTCCTTTCAACGGGAAGCAGGATACGTCTCGCTCCAAGTCTGCTGAAATCCCCAGCGCCTTAGAAGATGCTTCGCGTTAAGAGGTTGAAATTGCTCGACACGTACTGTCATAAAACTGTCACAAATCGACGGGCTGTCAACCCGAAAGTCGACAAATGGTCATGAGCCAGCTAAACATTGTCAGCATGTGCAAGACTGGCATCCGCGCGGCTCAGTCGTATAGATAATACTTCTTCCACTTCGAACGCGGTACAACCGGCCCTATCTTGTACTTGAGCTCATGGGCGTCGAGGTGGCGAGGGCCGGTTCTGCAGACGTACTGAAGACGATACCACTGGCCGCGGCTTCGTAGCACCGCCCCCGGGGCTTCGACCATGTTCTCGCTGGTTGTCGTGTCGCCGAACGTATACGCGATCACCTTGTCGACACCGAACTTTCTGTTCTCGCGGTTGATGCGCAGCATCACTTCTGTGTCGCAGGTCTGCTCCAGGCGGGTCGCTGGGTCGAGCTTGAGCAATTGCCCGTTCAGTCGTTCGTCTTTTAGCGCGTAAGCGGCCGGCGTAGACCCGATGAAAGCGATCGTGATCGCCGCTGAGAAACGGACCAGGAAGTACGACTTTGGCTTCCGGACGTTCTGAAGATGTCTCGACATACGGTGCATCCGGGCTGTGTACGGCGTTGGAAGCGCGACCGTCAACCGGACGAATCGCTGTAATAGGCTACTTCTGTGGATAGACCATCACAGGTCCGTCGATGCCAAGCAGCACGGTTCCGTCTGCTCCAATCTCTCTATCCCGGAGCAGAGGCACACTGAAGGTCCGGCCCGCGGCCTCGATCGAAGCGATCCAAACACCGCTCCTCATCGAGATGGAAAGCAACTGACCCGGCGTCCCGTCACATGCAGATCCGACCGAAATCTGCTCCGGTCGGACAGAAACAATACAACTGTCACCGGGGAACTTCTCGTGTCCTTCGGCAACAACGAGACCAAGGCAGGTTCGGACTCGTCGTCCCTCGACAGTTCCATCCAGCAGATAGCTCTGGCCAGTCAACTTCGCCACAGCCGGGGAGACCGGGCGCCTATAGATCTCCAATGGGCCACTCTTTTGCGCGATCACGCCATCCACCATTGCGGCGACCTCGTCCGCCACTTCGAAGGCCTCGTCGGGGTCGTGGGTTACCAGAACGGCAGTGACACCAAGGTCGCGCAAAGTATGGATAATGTCAGCCCTTATCGACTGCCGGAGATCCCGGTCGAGCGCATTGAACGGCTCGTCGAGGAGTACCACGTCGGGAGACGGGGCCAGAGCACGCGCGAGCGCACCGCGCTGCTGCTGCCCACCAGAGAGCTGGTGCGGAAAACGGTCCGCCAGATCTGCCAGCCCCGTCAACTTTAAAACTTCCTCGACGCGCCCTTGCGCGCGAGCGTGTCGCGATACGCCGTAGCCCACGTTCCGAGCGAGCGTGAGATGGGGAAACAAGGCGCCTTCCTGCGGCACGTAACCGATACGGCGCCGCTCGGGAGGAAGGTGGACGCCTTTGCCGGCGAGAACCGCGCCCGCTACCCTGATGCTTCCGCCGTCGATTGTGTCGAATCCCGCGATTGCACGCAGCAATGTCGTCTTGCCGCTTCCGGATGCACCCAGGAGGGCAACAATCCGGCCTTTCTCCACGATGCAGTCAAGTCCTCTCAGAACCTCTGTCTTCCCCAATGTCTTAACGATGCCAGTCAGCTCGATTGCATTCATTCGATATCTGCCCCCTTTGTTCCCCGGCGCGTGAAGACATAAGTCGGCACGGCCGAGACTACGACCAGCATGGCGGCGAAAGGGGCCGCGGCAGCATACTCGGTATCGTTGGTGTGGCTCCAGACCTCGGTCGCAAGAGTCGTGACCCCGATCGGCGCCAGCATCAGGGTCGATGTCAGCTCTCGCATGAGTTCCAGTGCCACAAGCGCAAGGCCGGCTCCGATCCCCGGAAGGATGTTCGGGAGGGTTATCGACATGAACGCACTGAGCGGTCCTCTTCCAAGGCCGCGGGCCAGCTCTTCCAGACTGGAAGGAACGAGCGCGATGGAAGATCGCAGGGCGGACTGAGCGAGCGGAAGGTACAAGATTGCATAGGCCGCCATCAGCACCGCATAGGTCTGATATAGTGCACTCGCATAGTGAATCGACACGAAGACCAGTGCCAGCGCGACGACCAGGCCCGGCAGCCCGTGAATGACGTAAGGGAGGCGGTCGGCCATGCGGGAGACCCCACCTGTATGTCGGCTGGAGAGAAGCACAACCGGCAGGGCAAGGACGACGACGATGACGGCTCCGGGAATTGCCAGGCTCAGTGACCCGTAGACTGCGTCATCGATGTCGGACAGGCCGTTTCCCGCTGAGAGACCGACGGACAGCCAGTAGCAGAGGATGGCCATGGGAACGGCAAGGGCAAATACAAGAAGGACGGCCAGGGCAAGCTGGACTGGCACCGTGCGCCATCCGAGCCGCACGAATGCGTCAGGTCTGCGAACACCCTTGCCGGACCTGACAGTGCGGCCGCCTGTTCGAAGCCGCATCTCGCCGTAGGCTGCTGGAAGACAGAGCAGGATGAGCACGAGCGACTGCAATGCCGCCGAACGGCTGTCGAATTCCAGTTCGAAACTGTCGAAGATCGCTGTCGTAAACGTCTGGACACGCAGGAAAGCCAATGCCCCGAACTCGGCGAACATATGCGTCAGGACAAGCAGCGATCCGACCCCGAGCGCCGGCCGGACCTGTGGCAGCGAAGCGCGGAAGAACGTTTCCCACGGTCCCTTGCCGAGAGATCGTGAAACATCCTCGTAAGTCGAGTCCATGCCCCGGAATGCTGCCGCAACCGGCAGGTAGACCAGCGGATAGGTCGAGAGCGTCAGAATGAAGATCGCGCCACCCATCGTCTGGAGCGACGCATCGAAGGACGACCACGCATAGCTGGAGATGAAGGCCGGCACGGCAAGCGGAAGACTGACGATCACCCGCCACAGGGATCGGGCAGGAAGCTCGGTCTTTTCCACACACCAGGCCACGGACGTCCCGACGGTCGCTGCTCCGGCGGTCACGCAGCAACCGAGAACGAGCGTGTTCACCAGCAGATCGAACGTGCGCCGCCTGAATATCTCCTCGACGCTCCCCTCCCATCCGATCTCGGCAGAGCGCGACAGCACGTAGAAGAGCGGAATGCAGGTGAGGGACAGAGCTGGCAGGCAACAAAGCGTCAGGAACAGGGGCGAACGTGCGCGCCCCTGTCTCTGTCGGATGGCAAAGCTCACGCCAGTCCGGCCTCGCGACGAAGCGCGAGTGCGTCGGCAGCATCCCCGAGATCGGCGGGCGTCACCGCCGGAGCGCCGATTTCCTTGAACGGCAGAAGTTTGTACGGCGACTTGATGCCCTCGCGGACGGGATATTCGGCGACGGAATCGGCGATGGCCTGCTGGCCGTCGGCACTGACCATGAACTCGACGAACTTCTGCGCCGTCTCCTGCTTCTTGCTCGACTTCAGGATGCCTGCTGCCGAAACAGTGATCAGCGCGCCGGGATCCTGGTGGCCGACATAGTGAAGCGCGGACTTCATCTTGTCCTCGCCGTTTTCCTTGGCCAGCGAGAACCAGTAGTAGTTGTTGATGAGAGCGGTCGCCACATCACCGTTCTCAACCGCCTTCAAGGCCGCGCCATTGCCGTTATAGATCTTGCCGTTTTCCTTCAGGCCCTTCAGCCAGGCGAGCGCAGCATCACGGCCCTTGAGGATTTCGATGGCAATGATCTGCTCCTGGAATGCGCCGCTCGTCGGGACGAAGCCGACCTTGTCCTTCCAGGCCGACGTCGCGAAGTCGAGAACCGAGCCGGGGAGCTTGCCGGCATCGATCATGTCCTTGTTATAGGCCACGACCCTGCAACGGGAGCTTGCGCCGAGCCAGGTCCCGTCCTTGGCATGATACTCCTTGGGGATCTGCGAGAGGGTGGCCTTGGCGATTGGAGACAGCAGACCTTTTTCTGCCAGGGTGGCAACAGGTGGGCTTTCTTCGGAATAGAACAGGTCGGCAGGAGAAGCAGCGCCTTCCTCGATGATCTGGTTCGCCAACTGCGAACTGCTGCCCTTGCGAGCATCGACCGTGATGCCGGTCGCTTTCTTAAAGGCTTCCACAAGAGCCTTGGTGGTCTGGGCGTGCTGGCCGTTGTAGAGCACCAGCGTTTCGTCTGCCGCCCAGGATGTCTTCACGAATGGTGTGGAGAGAATTGCGCCCGCGGCAACCGCTGAGCTCATCTTCAGAAACCGGCGACGGTTGAGTTCGTTCATCCGTTAGCCTCCTATCTAGTTTTCGAAACAACGCCTAAAAGGACCCTAGTGTTACAGCCGTCAAGGCGAAGTTGAACAAATCTGTCATGTTTTTGTCATAATATTTCGCGGCCGGGATCGGCTTCCCGAACGATCTTGGAAAGACTTCCGCCTTGTCGACGGGGAAATTCGGCCTACCTCCGTGGCAAATTTGACCACTGGAAATCAGTGAGGAATGTCATGACCATAAGACGTGTTTCATCCATCCTGGGAATGCTCCTCGCTGTCTCATTGGGCACCACGGCTCACGCTGAGCTGAAAGGAATAAGTTCTCGGGAGTACAAGCTCGGACTCGATCCCAAAAGCCTTTCGGGGCCGACTGGCGATGTCTTCAAGACCATCAGCGAACGCCTTCAAACTGCGCTGCCATTGCAATTCGGCGCCGCCAGTCACGGCAAGGTTCAGTTCTTCGACACACAGGCCTGTGACCTTTCCCACGGATCGATGCTACTTCGATATCGGCAGAGAGATGGCAAGGCCGAGCGGGTGACGCTGAAGATCCGCGACGCCGACATACTTGCAATCGATACCTCGCCTCTTCGGCCGGCGCAGGGCAAGATGCCGAAGATTGAAGACGATTTCAGCATCCGGGAGACCGGCAAGGCGGCGAGCGATTTTTCGAAGTCCTTCTCTTATGAAGGCGGCCAACCGGCGACGGTCGGCGAGCTGGCCGAACATCTCCTGCATCTGGACAAGGTCAGCAAGGCGGCTGCGTCAGATCGGTTTGTCGGCGGGCCTCCTGTTTCCGAAACGGTCTATGCCTCAAAGCCAGTAAGGCTGACCGATAGCCTCGATGTAACCGTCGAGGTTTCGCTCTGGTATGGAGAGGGAAGCGGAAAACCGCTTGCCGGCGACGTCTCCTTCACGATCGACGGACCGTTCGAGCACCAGTCGCTAGCTGTGGCGGGTGCCACGCTCGAACGGCTGGCCACTTCGCTCGGCGACATGAGGGGCAGTTCGGGCGAGAAGTCTCTCGCCGTCGTGCCTGAGCAATGCCGATAAGGAACTTTCGGCCACCGCAATGCATTCCGTCTCCACAAATCCATGGAGACATCCCCCTATGAAGATCACCGCATACGCCGTTTGCCTGTCCATTATCGCGCTCCCGACCTTGGCTTCGGCATCTGACCGTCCCGGTAGGGACTGGATCCAGAAGCCGGAGTTGAAGCAACAGATGCAGGCGGCTGGCTATAGCGCCATCGTCGTCGGGGCGGATGACGGACACTGGGAAGGCGAGGCTGTGAAGGATGGGCGCATCGTCGAATTCCATGCTGACGCCCGCACCGGAAAGATCACCAAGTCCGAGCCTAAAACGGAAGAATAATCGAATTGCCCTCTGGAGCATCGGCCCCCGAGGGCGCTTATAAAATTGACACTGCGGTCTCAGGGTCCCATGAAATCACGTCGACATCATCGAACGGAGATCATGGATGAAATTTTCCGCGTGCTATCTTGCCATTCTCGCGGCCTTGGCGACTTCGCCGGCCTTCGCTGACGATACCAGCTTTGGCGGCTCGACCACTGACCAGCTCGCGCACCAGGATCCTATCCACTGGGTGGACGTCGGCCAGATCGAGAAGTCGCTGGAAGGGAAGCCGCCGATGACGGTCGGCTTCGACATCGACGATACCGTGCTGTTTTCCAGCCCATGCTTCTTTTACGGCCAGCAGAAATATTCGCCGGGCAAGTTCGACTACCTGAAGAACCAGGCGTTTTGGGATGACATCAACAAGAACTGTGACATCAACTACTCCATCCCGAAGGATGTCGCGGCCAAGCTGATCGCCATGCATACCAAGCGCGGCGACACGATCTATTTCATCACCGGTCGCACCAAGAGCGAAGGCGAACGGGTCACCGAGACGATCAAGCGTGATTTCAACATGGATAAGATCAATCCGGTCGTGTTCACCGCTGGCGACGCCACCAAAACCGCCTTCCTCAAAGATAAGGGCGTGAAGATCTACTACGGCGATGCCGATGGCGACATGAAGCAGGCAATCGAAGTTGGCGCACGGCCGATCCGCGTCTTGCGCGCATCGAACACGACCTATAAGCCGATGCCCAAGAACGGATCCTTCGGCGAGGAAGTGATCGTCGACTCTGATCACTGACGAATCGCCTTGAAAACCCTGTGGGCTGCCCGTCAACTGTCGGGCAGCGATCTCTCTCAACGCCAGATATTCCCATGGCATCAGAAATACGGAAAAACGTTCATTGCGGTCTCTCCCACTACGATACCATTTATGCATAACACGTCTTGCGCCATCATCTCGGCAGGATGAAGTTGAATGCCACGAATTGAGCGTAGTACCAGGCTGGCCTTAGTCAACGTAGTAACCGAACAACCCGTATAACGGCAGAGGCGTAGCCGAGCGGCACACCAAAGCGGATGCCGTACTTTGGTCACCGCGCTATTCCGAACTTTCGATCGAGACCGACTTGAAGCTGGGCTTGGTCGAGCGTTGCACGGAGTACCTTTGCCCGCTGAAAAGAGCGATCGGTCCGCCCCCAGAGATGTCCGATCACGATTTGCTCGTCAAAGCGCTAGAGGTAAATGGACGACTTTCCAGCCATACGAGTTTGAGGAGGATGGTCGTAGGGAAGAGGCAATTTTTATCCTTGACGCTCAACCAGACACGTATCGATCTCACAGGGATTTCGGTTTTCCTTCTGTCGAAAGATTCAAAGCCAGCTCATAAGCCGTGCTGCGGCCGCCGGCCTCGCCTTTGTTCAGGATGCCTTTCGCCAAGAGGTCTGCGATGTCACGCGCGGCTGTGTCCTGAGACGCATTCGTCAATTTGGCCCACTTGGTCGATGTCAGCTTTCCCTCAAAATTCCCTTCCAGCAACCGGTTGAGAACCTTTGCCTGTCGCGGATTGAGATCAAGAGCGGCATGGCTTTGCCAGAACTGATTTTTGAGCATGACATTGTCGAGGGTCAACAATGCTGCGCTCACCGCGCTGCCCAGACGATCGAGGAACCACGTCACCCATTGCGTGATATCCAGATCCTCATGGCTGGTGATCGCCTGTAAAGCTTCATAATAGCCGGTGCGCGATTTCTCGATGGCTGCGGACATGGAATATAGCCGCTGAGCTCCCCCACCGCTGCGCGCGAGCGTCATATCTGCGATCGCGCGCGTTATGCGGCCATTCCCGTCCCCGAATGGATGAATGGCCACGAACCAGAGATGGGCGACCGCTGCTTTGATAAGGGGATCCATCGCTTGCGATCCGTTGAACCAATCAAGGAAGGCCGTCATTTCCTTTTCCAGGCTTTCGGCAGGCGGGGCCACATAATGCACCTTCTCATGTCCGAACGCACCAGACACGATTTCCATGCGACCGCCGGAATCGTCGCGCCATTCACCGACGCGAAGCTTATGTCCCCATTCGTTGCGGCCGGTCGGAAAGAGGGCGGCATGCCACTGGAATAAGCGCTCCGCTGTCAACGGTGTGGAGCAGTTTACGGTGGCATCGAGCGTGATGTGAACAATGCCCTCGACAGAGCGATTTGGCGTAACGAAGCCCTCAATGTCGATACCGAGCCGCCTTGCCAGAGATGACCTGACCTGTTGTTCGTCCAGTCGCTCTCCTTCGATCGCGGACGATTTGACTACGTCATCGGTCAAGGCCTGCAGAAATGTTGCCTCGCGGGTGCGAAAACCGAGGCCCTCGACCCGACCGATCAGGCGGCCTTGATCAAGCCGAACTGCCGCAACACTGGCCGCAAGCGGGTCTGACTGCCAATGGAATGATGGCCATTTAGGAGACTGCCAAATATAGGTCATGCTCAAGATAAGCCGGTGTTGCGGAGAATAGCAAGTCTATTGACCGCAAATATGCGGAGATTAGTACTCGTAATCTCCGCATATGGGTACGAGCGACGCGATCCTGAACTGATCGCAGAGCGGTTTAAACCTCCGATTTGGGTTGACGGCGTTTTCATCACTTCTTCTCGCGACAGCCTTTGATCTGGACATGCCTGACCGAGGTTGGTTATCCTCGCGTCGCTCTGGTCCCAGGGATTAAGGGAATCCGCTCCGGCGGATGACAAGCTCGGCCCGGCTTGCTCCCAGGGCTTCATCGACTCGAGCTTTTCATCCCTCACTACTGTGCGGCAACGGCTCTAGAGCGAAACAACGACTGCGGCTCGGAAGTAGGCCGTGGTTTACATCCGAGCCAAGCATCTCATGCGATTTTACGCAGCTTCCCAAACTTGATTGAGAATTTTAGCTGCCAACGCAGCCTTGTCTTGCGGTAGAAAGCGACCGTAGTGCTGTTGCACGACATCGGGCGTATCCTGAATGGCGTAGCTCGCCTGCTCGTATGAGCCGGTCTGCTTCAAAATATGCGTCGCAAGAATGTCCCGCAAGTTATGCGGGCCATGCGGCAGCAAGCCCTTGATTGCACCGCGTCCGGTGTAGGGATTGTATATCCCGTAGCGTTGAATAACCGTCCGCCAAGCTTCGTAGAACGTGGTTGAGTTGTAGGCTGCATCGATGCTGGTCCTCTTCACGGTTTTTACGAACAGCGTCCCGGGATCCTTTGCACCGCCGAGCAGAACACCTCGATGTCGGCCGATGTAAGCATCCAGATATTTGTAGAGATCGAGCAGGTCCGGCAGGATAAGCCGGAACGGCTTTTGTCCGAAGAAAGAGGAGCCGGAGTTTTTAAATGCGACAGATGGGATCAGGACCTCCCACCCATGGTCGCGATCGCTCCAGCGCAACTCGCCGCATTTCATATCTTCAAGCCGGCGTTCCGATGTTGGATAATGTCCTCGTGGGCAGACACGCAGTTGACGAAGGTTTTTCTGCCGCAGCCCGAGATGCAGGCCAAGCCTGAGCAGCAGGAACGACCTGACGGCCTCGGCCGCCGGCCGTGGATATCTGTTCTCATCCGGCATACGTGCAAGGATCTCGTCTGTGATCTTGCGATATTCCGCCAACGGGCTCTCGGCTTCGAGGACACACATGATCGGCTCGAACGGGTCACGATGAACACGCATGACGCGTTGGATTTCCTTAGAGCGATTGGCGGCGTGCCGATGAAGCGCGTCGCAGGCGCCATGCCAGTCGCGAGCTGCGAAGTCGATTTCTTCCTGTTCGACCAAGCCCGAGATCGGCTTGGCGTTCTGGACCAGTTCCGGGTGCTGCCGTATCCAACCGACATCCGTGCGAGTAAGGGCTTGGGCAACCATCAGCATGTCCTCTTCCCATTTGGTGTAGAAGCCACGGCGCTGTTCCCGCCACTGCAGATACCAGTCCCAAACGCCAGGAAAGATCAGCAGACCGAAACTCAACTGAGAGAGCGGCACGCCAAAACCCTTTACTGCACCGTTAGGTGAAGCGGCTAGCGCCCCAAACATGAGCCCGAGATGTTCAATCTTCTGAAAGGCCGTTTCCTTACCCCAAACGCCATTCCGCTGAAATCCAATTGCCGTTAACGTCGAGGTTTTGAAGCGGACAAGATCTGCCATTTCCATGGCAAGCCGCGGAGGCGCATCGACGACGCCTGACAGCAAATCGGGATCATCACACTCGGCCACGACTTTCTGATTTGCTCCAACCGCAGATGCCAGGGATCTCGGTGACAACGTGCTTCCGCCATAGGTGACGCCGGGAAAGCGGATTGCATAACGTTGCTTGCTGGCCGCCGCCTGATAGCGACGATATTCTGTCGATCCGGAAATGATCACACGGCGCACCCAATCAAGGACCTCTTCGCGCTTGGTGAAGGGCAGACTGCTGAAATCATCCGGCAGGTGCAATGCAATCCTGCGCCTCTCAGCCGGGCTGATCTCACCGAGATTGTGACCATAAAGGGAGCGCGCCTGGTGCGGCAGCTTCTCCTTGAAATATCCCTCTGGCAAACGATAGCGCCGCTCGATCCTACGGAGGATATCGAAACTTGCAACTGATCTGGGCACTCGCTCGCCCTGAACCCAGGATAACAATGTCTTGTTGTCGAAGGCCTCATTGAGATGAACAACGGCGCGGTAGAGCTGCCAATATGTGTCGCCGAACCGCCGCATGTGATAAACCAGTGCGTCCTGAAAGCTCGCCGGATCTTCTTTCGCTTCGAATAGTGGTTCTGGGAACGGACTGATCGGCTTCGGTGCAGGTCCAGGCTGTGTCGACGTAGACCGGACAAAGGAACCGTCGGCCGCTGCGCATTGGGGCTTTCTGGTGGAAGGCGGGCAAGCGGCCTTCCTCGCGGCCGCCTTTTTTACCTGATATGCCATCGGCTTTGGCGGCCGCCGTTCTTCCGTGGCTGGTGGAGCGCCGAGCCAGCGGATGATCGCATCCAGGCCTGGCCGGAGCTGCTTTTTCAGTTCTAGCGTCAACTCGGCTTCGATCCCACAGGCCTGAGCAATCGTCGCCCAGTCGATATGGCCATTCAGGAGCGGTGGTGATTTTCGGTAGATGATCAAACTGGCCAGGTAGGGCCGGATATTCTCCAACACCCGCCGGGATGCGATTGGTGCGATACGCAACTCGCAGAATTCGGATATCTTTCGCTGAAAATGACGTGATGAAATGTCGTTTTTGGTCATGCTCATTCCGTTTCTCTCGGCGCCAATGCCGAGGGCGAGCGGAAATAGGGTGTCGCATTTAATAAAATCATACCTGCCGCTGTGCGGATTAGGACGTCAACTATTGTGGTCGGTGCCTCGCGACAGTGAGCCCTTGGGGGCTCATTCTGGACTTGGAGATATGTAAGCAGATCATTTTGATAGCGAAACGCTTGACAAAAGAGCCGCATACGTCTCCTTTAAGAGAAAATGATCTGCCTGGGTATCAATGTGAGCGATTTGTCAAAACCTCTGTTGGAAATTGGTAGCCTGTTAAAGGCGGCTCGCAAGGACCTCCAACTCACACAGGAGCAGGTTGCCGATATGGCGGGCATCTCGCGCCCGAGGTATCGCGAAATCGAGGTCGGGAGCGCTGCTGCCCGCGTTACGACATTGATCAACATCACGCGCGCGCTCGGTCTGGAACTGATGCTCATCCCGAAAGCGATCGCCCCGGCAGTCAATGCTCTCCTAAAGCCTCATGATGACGATGATGATCTGCCAGCCTTTGCTGTCAGCCCGGAGAGCGACGATCATGACTGATGTTCCGGTTCATCCGAAGTCCATTTCGTCTCTCGAGGTATTCCTAAATGATCTGAAAATTGGGACGATCGTCAGGACCCCTGGCGACTTTAACGCATTCAGCTTCGAGGACAGCTATCGTGCGACTGGCGGGTTCCCTGTGCTCAGCCTGTCTTTTCGTTCAGCCACCGGTGGTCTCCGCAAAGATCCGAAGCCAGTAGCCAGAGCACTGCCTGCGTTCTTTGCCAATCTTCTGCCGGAAGACAAGCTGCGCGAAGCGATGGAGAAGCACCACGCAGGCAGTGTCCGGGCCGGAAACGACTTCGATCTCCTTGTCGCGCTTGGTTCGGATCTGCCCGGAGCCGTTCGTGTCGCGCCGAGCGGAGGCGCTGTTGCTTCTGTCGATGCGCGTTCGCGCCCCAGACCAAAAGCCCGATTTTCTCTGGCAGGTGTCCAGATGAAGCTCTCTGTCATCAAGAACACAGGCAAGGGTGGAGGACTGACCATCCCGCTCGGCGACGAGCAGGGTTCGTACATTGCCAAGTTCCCCTCGACATCTTTCCCCGGCGTCTCCGAGAACGAATACGCTCAACTCGCCTTGGCCGAAGCTATCGGGATGGACGTACCGGAGCGCGAACTTGTCGAACAAGCAGATTTTGAGGGCATTCCGGAAGAATTTTCGACGCTGTCAGATGGCAAAGTCCTATTGGTCAAGCGGTTCGATCGTGAGGCCAATGGTGAGCGTATCCACATGGAAGATTTCGCCCAGGTATTTGGTATCTATCCTTCCCGAAAATACGAAGGGGCGGCGTATCATGACATCGCCAGAGCGCTCGCAATCGCGGTCTCAACGGCGACCTCGCTCGAATTCGTACGACGGCTGGCTTTCGCCGTCATGACTGGTAACGGCGATATGCATCTCAAAAACTGGTCGGTGACCTACGGTGGTGTGGGCGACAAACCTGCGATCGCCCCAGTTTACGACGTACTCTCAACAATCCCGTATATTCCAGCTGACGCAATGGCACTGTCGCTTGCTGGCGAGCGCTCATTCAAGGCGATGAATGCCCAGAGATGGAAAGCATTCGCCAATCGGGCACAATTGCCGGAAGCTGCAGTCCTCAGAGCGGTGACCGAAATTGTGGGCCAGGTCGACAGGTTTTGGTGGTCCTTACCAGAACGGACTTATGTTCCCCAAAAAGTGCTGGAACGCATCGACGGGCATGTCAAGGCGATGGTGCCAATCCTTGGCACATGCGCCGAGTAGGCCGGCTTCGCACCGCTAGAATCGTCCTGCGAGGGTATCCACCAGAAAATCATGAATAGGTGCCAACTGGGTCGTTGGTTCTGATCCAGTCAGGACCGGATAGGCCCACTATCTCGGTATTCAGCGCCCGTCTATGGTGTGCGTTCACCAACGCAGCAAAGGTCGAGACAAGATCAATCCAGCCAGTCCAGACAGTGCTATGCCTGAACTGTACCAGAGCGCGACGAATGGAAGGCCATTTTCGATGCAGCCCCACGAGTAAGTCCAGGCACCAAGTGATCCCGCAGCCAGACCCGCGGCAAAGCCTGCCATCGGCAAGTTGGTTGGAGCGCTTCTCCGCAGGAACACGGTAATCGCGATGAATATCGGCGCGGCGGAAACCAGAATGATGAAAGGGCAGAACCAGGCGGAAATGCCAAAGATCAGCCTTGGGTAGTCTTCTGCCGGGGATGAATGCAGCTGCCAGAGGCCGAGTGCCACGAGCGCAATATAGATTGCAAACAAAGCAATGCCGAGTCGGCTTGGATTGCCGCCGGGGCGGGCAACAACCATAAGGGCTGTAATCGCGGCCATGGCCAATGCCAGCGGATAGATTGACTTTACCCAAAACGCAGGCAGATAGATGGCTGTGGCAAGATCCGGCCGCAGCCCATGCCCGAGAAGGATCACGGCCGCCGACAACAGTATGCCAGGTATCAGCAAGAAAGCGAGCAGCCGCCCGAGCGCTCCAGGCGGTACCGGCTGCAGATTGCTTGCCAGTCTGTCGATAAGATCATCCGTCTTCACTGCGCGCGCCTCTCAGTTTTGCGGCCATCGCCTGAATGCCTCTAAATACGTTAATCTTGACCGCGGCCTCGCTTCGCCCGCTTTTCGTTGCTGTGTCCGAGACGGAATGACCTTCCAGCCGCACCTGCCGTATCATCTCGCCCTGCCATGCGGGCAGGCTTGCCAGCAATCGGTTGACGTCCAGGCCGGCAGAGACGGCGTCCTCCCTGTATCCATCAGCTACCTCTTCCAGCATCTCCATTCCGAGGTGCTGCCTTTCGCCCGATCGGCGATAGTGATCGACCAGCTTGTGGCGAGCGATGGTGAAGAACCAGGCAGTGAAGGGCCGCCCGCGGTCATAGGTGATCCGGCGCTGATGCAGTGCCAGCAAGGTATCCTGAACCAGATCGTCCACATCTGCAGATGCCGAACGGGCAATCCGCCGACCGTAATAGTTCACGAGAAGGTGCCTCAGCATGTCGAGCAGGCAGCGGTAAGCGAGCTCGTCCCCATCGAGGGACAAGAGCATCAGGGCTTTAAGCTCGGGCTCGGTCAGTTGCTTCATGTTTTCGAAGCCTCATACGCAGACGCGATGAAATCGTTACACGCCGACCGAAATAAAAGCGAGAAAACAGCGACCATCACATGGGCGTGATTATAGTCACGATCTTTGTAACCGATCCCGGCCAGAGGCGAATGAGCCTTCCGTGACCCTCACCGCACAAGGCGGCGGGCATCTAAAAACTGGGAGAACCATCATGACCACTCGTCCTTTTGCCAGCGTGGCTGGCGCAATTCTCTTTGGCCTCTGTTTCGCGGTCGGCAGTGCCGGCGCACAGACGAGCACCGACAGCATGAGCAAGCCGGACGCGATGAAATCGGACACCATGAAGAAGTCCGACATGATGAAAAAGTGCGATGCGATGAAATAAGCGGACTGCGCCCTCGCCTCTGAAACTTCAGCGAGGGCGCTCCCGTACAGGACAAAGACTATCCGCACGGAGTGAACTCATGGAAGCACTGAACCACAAGATCAGCGGCAGGCGCGTGCTCATCCGCCGTCACAGCCTAATGGTGCGCCTGTCGCACTGGCTGAACGTCCTTTGCATGACGGTATTGCTGTTCAGCGGCCTGCAGATCTTCAACGCGCATCCGGCCCTCTACTGGGGGCAGTATGGCGCCGATAGCGATCCGTCCGTCCTGTCCATGGAGGCGGAAGAGGAGGGGGATGCGATGAGGGGCGTTACCCGGATCGCTGGCCTGTCCTTCAATACGACCGGTGTCCTCGGCGTCTCCGACGTGGATGGCGAGGCGACGGCGCGCGGCTTTCCCGCCTGGATCACGCTGCCGAGCTATCAGGATCTTGCGACTGGCCGGCGCTGGCACTTCTTCTTCGCCTGGCTTTTCGTCATCAATGGCCTGATCTACATGGCCTATGGTCTCATTGCTCGCCATTTCCGCCGAGACCTTCTGCCCGCACGGGACGAGCTTTCACTCGGCAATCTCCGCCACGAAATCGTCGACCATGTCCGCCTGCGCTTTCCCAAGGGCGAAAAGGCGCGCAATTACAATGCGCTGCAGAAGCTGACATATCTTTTCGTCATCTTTCTGCTCCTGCCGGCGATGATCGGGACCGGTCTCACCATGTCACCCGGCTTCGATGCTTTCGCGTCCTGGTTGCTCGATGTCTTCGGCGGCCGGCAGTCGGCCCGCACGCTGCATTTCATCACGGCCAGCGCACTCGTCGCCTTCGTGGTCGTGCACGTGGTGATGGTCATCGTTTCGGGCCTCTTCAACAATATGCGTTCGATGATTACCGGCCGCTATTCCATCGACATTGAGGATCGCACGGAGGTCCAGCCATGAGTCGCATCATCACGCGCCGCCGGTTCCTGATCGGTTCGACGCTCACCGCCTCGGCACTCGGCCTCAGCGGCTGCGACGCGCTGGTCGAAAGCCCGAAAGTCCAATCGGTTCTGAAGCTGGCCGAGGGGCTGACGATGAAGACGCAGCGCGCCCTGATCGGCGACGACACGTTGGCGCGGGAATATAGCCTGGCAGACATCTCGCCGACCTTCCGTGCCAACGGCACGAGCATGCCGGACGGGGCGCAATATCAGGATCTGCTCAGCCGGAAGTTTTCGACATGGCAGCTCGAAGTCGGCGGGCTTGTCGAGCGGCCGACGAAACTGTCGCTCGCGGCGCTGAAGGCAATGCCCGCACGCACTCAGATCACCCGGCATGACTGCGTCGAGGGCTGGAGCGCCATCGGCCAGTGGACCGGTGTGCCGCTCGGCGCGCTACTCAACCAAGTCGGTCTGAAGCCGGAGGCGCGCTACATCGTTTTCCATTGCGCCGACGAGTACGAAAAGACGCTCGATGGCAGCGGTTGGTATTATGAAAGCATCGATCTCGTCGATGCATTCCACCCGCAGACCATTCTCGCCCATTCGATGAACGGCCACGATCTGGAAGTCGCCCATGGCGCGCCGCTCAGGCTGAGGGTCGAGCGGCAGCTCGGTTACAAACAGGCGAAATACCTGATGCGCATTGAAGCGGTTGCCGACCTCTCCGCCCTCTACGGCGGCAATGGTGGCTTCTGGGAAGACCGCGGCTACGAGTGGTACGCCGGGATCTGAGAGGTCGCGGGACAGGCCTTTTTGGCCTGTGCCCTGAGAAAGCCGAGGGAATTCATCCCGTATCCTTCGGTCATTGAGATTTCGGGATATTCAAAAAAAGGAAAAGCAGATGTCCTCTATTTCCAAGACCGGCCTGTCGTTGCTCGCTGGCGCATTGATTGCGGTCACCTTCGGTTTCTCCGCCCATGCCGCAGATCAGATCCGCGTTCGCGGTACCGTCGAAAGTCTCGACGGTTCGACACTGTCGGTGAAGACCCGCGAAGGGACCGATGCCAAGATCATGCTCAAGGACGGCTGGAAGATTTCGAGCGTCGCCAAAGCTTCGGTCAACGACATCAAGGAAGGTGATTTCGTCGGTATCGCCTCCCTGCCAACTGCCGATGGCGGCAATGGCGCGCTCGAGGTTCTGATCTTCCCCGCGGCGATGAAGGGCACCGGTGAAGGAAGTTATGCCTGGGACCTGAAGCCCAACAGCTCGATGACCAACGCCACCGTCGCCAACGCTGTCAAATCTGTCGATGGCCATACCTTGACCGTCACCTACAAGGGCGGGGAAAAGAAGATTTCGATCCCGGAAGGCACGCCGGTCGTGACCTTCGCCCCGGCCGAGGTGGCAGATCTGAAGAGCGGTGCAACCGTCTTCATCCCTTCTGAAAAGGCCTCGGACGGCTCGATCTCGACCTCCCGTGTGGTGGTTGGCACGAATGGTGTTGTCCCGCCGATGTGAGCGCAGACGACAACGCGTGCACGTGCCGGCGGTGACGGAGGTCGGCGCGTGCTTTCACTGTTCGGGAAATTCCAGTTTGCGCACATCATAGCCGAGTTGGCTTGCCTTCCTGATCATCACGCTCAGCTTGGTTTTGGATGGCACTGTGCGTGCATAGATCCACAGGTTGGCCATGTCGGGATCCGCACTGATGAACCAGCTTTTGTCCGGTGATTTGTAGAGAACCCAGTAGTTGAAGGTGATCAACAAAGGATAGCGAACACGCATTTTCGCCCTGTCGCTGTCCAAGTCGAGTATGCGACCCGTTCCATGGACAGTCTTCAATCGACCCTCCGGATTTCCGACACGGCATCCGTCTTCGACAAGCACTTCATCCGGCGATTTGCCGCGGCGATAGGATGAATAGCCGGCAACGCAGCCGTCGGTCAGCCACATTGGCCGACGGCCAATCTCCAGCCATGTCCCGCTGTAATGGTCAGCGCCAACCTTGACCACTTCAGACTCGGATGCCGCGGTGGTGTGCGGTACAAGTGTTCCGGCACGCCAGAGAACGCCGACGAGGCATTTCCAAAGATGCTTCATGTTATCCTCCAATGTATTCGTTAGCATTTCTCCCCGGCCGAGTGTTCTGCGCTTGTCGAGACGCCTGCGTATCTTATGGCGATGAGTGCCATCAGGCATGCGACCGCAAAGATGTTGAGGTCGAGAAGAACGGCAAGATCGGCATCACTCCAGGCGTGGAATGGTGCTCCGCCAGTATGGCGGGATAGTAGCAAGATGGCGAAGACGAGGGCGGCCACACAGCGTTGAATCCACTTCTCTTCCGTTCGGAAGGAGCCAGCCGCAAGCATGATACAGGCGCCGAAGAACAATTCTGTCCCGGAGCCTTGGCCGAACAATCGTGTCTCGAACAGGGTGTCGAACGATCCCACGACGGGAAGCGAAATCCGCGCAATGAGCGGCGAGCGGCGTGCCAGAAATGGGATTGCCAGAAAGAATGGAGCCGCAATCAGCGAGCCAAGTGACGCGACGACGCCATCGCCGGCGAGATACCAGACATAGACGGGGTAAGAAGGCTTGTTGAGACATATGACCCAGGCGATCGTGACCGTCGCCTGGGTAAGAGGATCAAGAGGCGTCCGCTGCGCGTTCATGGTTTTGCCGGTTTCAGCAGGTAGTGACCGACACCCCATACGTCTCCGTTATCGTGGCCGAAAAGGCCGGCAGTTGCGAGGAAGAAGAGCCGCCAGCGACGTATCCAGAGCGATGCATCCTTGCCGTAAACCTCGGCGAAAATCAGCTGGATCCGATCGATTTCGCGATCGAAATTGGCGAGCCAGCCAAGTGCCGTGCGACGATAATGGGTTCCGGACCATCGCCATTCCTTTTCGACCGCGAACAGATCACCGAAACGATGAGGCAGATCATGGGCCGGCATGATGCCGCCGGTGAAGAAATGATGGGCGATCCAGTCTGACGGGTCATCGTGATCGAAGCGATAAGAGCGGTTCTTGTGGGTGAAGACATGCAGGAAAAGCTGGCCTTCCGGCTTAAGCCAGCCGCGGGCACGCTCGAAAAGCTTCCGCCAGTTGGACATGTGCTCGAACATCTCGATCGAGACGATGCGATCGAAGCGTTGGTCGATCGAAAAATCATTCATGTCGGCTGTTACAACCGACAGGTTGGTAAGTCTGCGCTGATTGGCCGTCGCCAGAATGAAGGCACGCTGCGAGGAGGAGTTGGAGACGGAGACGACACGCGAGTTCGGGAACAGCGCCGCCAGATAAAGCGACAGCGAGCCCCAGCCGCAGCCAAGCTCCAGGATGGTCATGCCATCCTCGATCGCGGCATGCCTCACCGTTTCGGAAAGGGCATGAACCTCCGCTTGCTTCAGTGTCGTATTCTCGTTCGGATAGAGGCAGCAGGAGTATTTTCGGCTCGGCCCCAGAACCCTCGAAAAGAAAGCCGCGGGTACCTCATAATGCTGACGATTGGCCTCATCCGCATGGACCGCCACTGGATACCGGTTCATGGCATCGACAAACAGGTTCTCCTGAGCCGCAGCTGTCGTGGCGAGGCGGCGCTTGGTGCGGCCACAAAGGAAGTCGATACCCGCGAGCGTCATGCCATCGCTCAGAGGTGCGCGTTCGGCGGTATTGATAGCGAAGGCCAGCATGTTCATTTCAACTCTCCTTCTGGATGGGTTTCTTGCCTTCTGGGGCCGGGGAAAAAAGCATTCACGTGACGCTGCAGGGCGCGGAATTTCTCGCCGCGCGAACGCAACATATGATCTTCGAGGGGCGGGATGCCGGAGACATGCACGAGCAGCCAGTACATGAGAAGCGGAGCCAATAAGGAGAGCCAGCTTGCAATGGCTGGCGAGACGGCGAGCAAAAACCAGCAACACCAGAACATCCACTCGAAGAAGTAGTTCGGATGGCGCGAATACCGCCATAGCCCCGTTTCGCAGACTTCGGTCTTTGCTTGAGGCGTCTTTCGAAAACGGCTGAGTTGCAGGTCCGCAATTGCCTCGCCCGCGAGTGCCATAACTGCGATGAAGATGCCGACAAGATCGAGGATGCGAGGGAAGGGCGCTTCGTTCGCGGTGGCCACATAGACGGCCAGAACAAGGATAAAGGCAGCGAGTGCCTGGATCTGCAGAAAAACGAAGAGCCTCAAGGAAGCGCTTTCACCCCATTCTTCGATGAATTTCGCATAACGGGGATCCTCGCCGGCGCCCTTGGTTCGGGATCCGATATGACTACCCAACCTGAGCGCCCAGGCGGCCACGATCACCAGAATTGCAACGCGCCGGTCGAAATCTCCATGGGCGAAGAGTGCTGCTATTATCCCACCCACACCAACGGCAAATGACCAGATCGTGTCGATCCATCCGCTCAGGCTGGTCCCGCGCTGGACAGCCCAAGCGATTGCCATGGCCAATGACAGCCATAATGCGATGACGATCAGCAGAAGCATGTCCATGGGCTCCTCCCAAGGCAAGGTCTCGATGCCTTCCTCGAGATCTACGGAGAAAAAGCCCATCCAGTTTCGCGCTGATCAAAAAAAACCGAAAATTTGTTCTGATGCACGAAACTAAAAGCCGGAAGCGCTCGTAGCATCTTGCAGATGGATCGACGCAATCCTCGCAACTGATGGAGGGAGATGGCATGAGTTGGTCAGACGAGGTCACCGGCACGCAGCTTGATCTTTCGCAGGCGACCGCAGAATTCGGCTGGGCAGGCGCGATGCTTGAGAGGTTTCTGGCGAGCGTGAGCTACGGCCATATCAAGATCGTGCTTCCTTCCGGCCAAGTCATCAATAAGCAAGGGCTTTACCCCGGTCCCGAGGCGATCATCCTCATTCGAAATTGGCGGATGTTGCGTCGGGTTATCGCTGCAGGCGATATTGGATTTGCAGAAGGTTTCATCGAGGATGACTGGACAACGCCCGATCTGACGGCAGTCATCCGTTTCGCAGCCAGGAATGGCAAGGCACTGGCGCCGGCGATCGAGGGCGGTTTTATTATGCGTGCCGTGAACCGCATGAGGCACCTGTTTCGTGCCAATACGAGGCGTGGCAGCCGCAAGAATATCGAAGCCCATTATGACCTCGGCAATGACTTCTATGCGCTTTGGCTTGGTCCCTCAATGCTCTATTCTTCAGCGATCTTCGACGAAACGACGCGCACACTCGAAGAAGCGCAGCACAGAAAACTCGACCGTATCGGCGAGAAACTCGGACTGGTGGGCGGAGAGAGCGTTCTCGAGATCGGCTGCGGCTGGGGCGCACTTGCCAGGTATCTGGCGAAGGTGAACCGTTCAAAGGTGACGGGTATTACCTTGTCGCCTTCGCAGCTTTCCTGGGCAAACGGCGTTGTCGAACGATCCGGTTTATCAAGCGATATCACGCTCCTCCTCCAGGATTATCGCGACACTGATGGGCAGTTCGACCGTATCGTCTCGATCGAAATGTTCGAGGCCGTTGGCGAGGCCTATTGGCCGAGCTATTTCGATACTTTGAAACGTTGCCTGAAGCCCGGCGGTCGCGCGGTTCTGCAGATCATCTCGATAGAAGAAGAGCGGTTCGGGACATATCGGGGAAGCACCGATTTTATCCAGCAATATGTGTTCCCCGGCGGTTTCCTGCCATCGGACAATGCCTTGTCGGCATCTGTCGCTCGATCGGGTCTGGCTGTCTGCGAGATCGAGCATTTCGGGGCTTCATATGCAAGAACGCTGGCGGAATGGCGAATTCGTTTCGGCGAGCACTGGCCACACATCGCCGCACAGGGTTTCGACGAGCGATTTCGGCGCCTGTGGCTTTATTACCTTTGTTACTGCGAGGCAGGGTTCGAGGAAGGCACGATCAATGTCGGGCTCTACACGATCGAGCATGCACCCGTGCCGGGACAAGGAGGCCTGTCGTGAAAAAACTTAGCGTAGTGATGGTTGGTGCTTGCCTCATATGGGGAACGGCCGCCCATGCCGCCGATATCGATGGCCAATGGTCCCGAGGTGATGGAAACGCCAGGGTAACGATCGCGCCATGCGGATCTGACATCTGCGCGATCAATACTTGGATCAAACCGGGCACACCGAAGGAGAAGGAGGGCGACAAGCTGGTGATGAGCATCAAGCCCGATGGTGATGGTCTCTATTCCGGCAGCGCCTTCGATCCCCAGCGCGGCCTAACCTACCGGCTGACGGTGACGGTCAAGGGAGACAGGATGACGACGAAGGGCTGTATCGTGGCCGGTCTGTTGTGCAAGGGCATCGACTGGACCCGGATAGATTGACTGTGCCTTAAGGGGAAATATCGATGAAGAGGTATCTTGTCGCCTATCTGGTAACGTTGATCGCTATGGTTTTGATTGACGCCGTCTGGCTGAGCAGCATGGCCGATCGCCTCTACCGCCCCGTGGTGGGCGACATGCTGGCACCGGAATTCAGGCTGGCCCCGGCAATCGCCTTTTATCTGATCTATCCTGCCGGGCTTGTATGTCTCGCGATCCGGCCGGCGTTTAGGGACGGCGCGTTAAAGGCCGCAGTCCTGTCGGGAGCGGCGTTGGGTTTTGTCGCCTATGCCACCTATGACCTGACCAATCAGGCGACATTGATACGCTGGTCGACGACGTTGACGATCGCCGATCTTTGCTGGGGTACGTTTCTGTCGGCCATTGCGAGTTGTGCAGGTTACTGGGCGGCGGAGCGCTTGTCCGGCGGCTCGGCTTCCGGAGGGAAGGGCCTGTGATCGACTTGAGGATCAAGGGGCTGACCAATTTCCTGACGTCTTTGCTGATCTGGTTCTCGGCAAGTCCAGGACCGGCTGCGGCGCGCGATGCAGGAGCCGATCCTGTACGCATCGATGTCGGCGGATATTCCCTCAACAGCATTCTCGTCGAAGCAGGGCGCAGAAAGGATCTCCCGCCAATTGTCTTCATCCACGGCGCGAGCACGAGCCTTTATGATCCGATGCTGTCGTTTCGCGAAAAGCTGGACGGCAGGGCCAGGCTGCTTTTCGTCGATAGACCGGGTCACGGCCAATCGGATGCCGGCGGACCGGAGAATATTCTCCCCGACGGGCAGGCAGATGCGATTTCGGCGCTGATGGAAAAGCGCGGCATCGGCAGCGCAATCATTGTCGGGCATTCGTTCGGTGGCGCCATCGCTGCGGCATTGGCGATCCGGCATCCTGACAAGGTGCGCGGTCTCGTTTTTCTTTCCCCGGCCGTTTATCCGTGGTCCAGCGGTGTCGCGTGGTATTACGATGCCGCGAGTGCTCCGGTAGCCGGGGCGCTGTTCAGCGCAATCGTCGTTCCGCCCTTGGGGCTTCTGGCCATCAACCGCGCCACCCGCGCTGTCTTTTCCCCGAACCAGCCACCTGCCGGTTACGTCCAAAAGACGAAGGCGCTGCAGGCTATTCGCCCCGACGCCTTTCGGCATAATGCGAAGGAAATCGCAGCTCTCAGCGATTGGGCCAAGGTCGCCAGCAGGCATTATCGACAGATCAAGGCACCGACGATCATCATAACCGGCGACACTGACAAGATCGTCTCGCCAGACATCCATGCCCGGCACCTGGCGCGAGATATTCCAGGCTCCAGACTGATCATGGTGCATAATCTCGGACACAAATCGGACTATATTGCCAGCGATCTGGCGGTTGCCGCGATCGAGCGCATTGCAAGCCACAGTGTCGATCTTTCCGCCGCCGCTCGCAAAGTCGAGAGCAGGATCGCGGATGACCGAGGTGATTAGAGCCCGGCGCCAGCGAACGATCACCGGGCTATCTATCGTTTATGCTATCGCCGGGATATTGCATCTCGCACTGCCGCGGCCCTTTCTCGCGATCACACCCGGATGGGTTCCCCATCCGGGACAAGTCATATTCGTGACGGGACTTTGCGAGATTGCGGGCGCTATCGGTCTCTGGACGCCGCGCCTCAACCGGCTCGCCGGGGTGGCGCTCGCTCTTTATGCATTCTGCGTTTTCCCGGCCAATATCAAGCACGCGCTGGACAGTTTGCAAACCGGCGATCCGTCGGTCTGGGAGGGGGCCTATCACCTGGTTCGTCTACCGCTCCAGCCCGTTATCATCTGGGCAGCTCTGTTCGCGGGAGGGGTGGTGAGGTGGCCCGTCAGATCAGGGCGTGCAGGTGACGATCGAGAGGCCCAATAGCTTCTGCGCCGACGCCGTCCGGTTTGAACTTCTGCCAAGCGGTTCTCTCCATGACCCGCATGATCTCGAAGGCCGGCCGATCCGGGGCCGGCTTTCATCAGCTTCAAGCATTCTATCGCGCCAGCCTTGCAAATCCCTTGGCAAGGATCGGCCCGGTCGGACGTCCGGTTGGCGAGCCTCCGGCCTGTTCCATCGTTATCTCGTAAAGCTGCGCGTCCCGAGGTTCCGGCAGTGTCGATCCGCTCAGCTTGGCCGAATGGGCCTTCTCTAGGAGGCCGAGTGACATCGGCCCCATCTGACGCGAAGGCAGCGTCCAGACCTGCATCGTCTTGTCTGCAGGCACATCGAAATCGGCGAGAAGCCTGATGCTGGCCGTGTCATTGCCGAAATCCTCGATCACCGCCTGAATGTCTCCGGATTCGTTCAGAAGCACCGCCACCACCAGTGGTTCCACTGATCGCGTGACGCTCCACACCAGCCCGACAGCGAGGACCAGCGATGCGGCAATCGCCGAAATCGCAGTCCTTCGCCAGCCGTAGCCAGCATTGTTGTTTGCGGCCATCGGGATTCTTGGTGAAACCGAAGCGATTGAAGGCGCCTCCGTCGCCTTCTGTTGCGGCAGGCGCGCCTCGATGTCTCGCCAGAGTGTTGGTGATACCGCAGCCGGATAGACACTGGTGTCGAGCGGCAGAAATCGTTCCCGTGCCTCCGCGACGGCGGTCGCCAGCGCGGCATTGCTGTCGATCTCATTTTCCACCTCGGCCACATCTGCTTCGTTGAGCAAGCCAAGCACATATTCGTCTGCGATATGGGAAAAATTTTCGGGATTGAGCGTCATGTCATGTCATGCAATCCCGCAGTGTCAGGAGCCCGCGTCGGATCCATGACTTCACGGTGCCGAGTGGGAGTCTCAGCCGCCCGGCGATCTCGCCATGGGTGTAGCCGCCGACATAGGCCATCAATATGCCGCGCCGCCTGGTCTCTTCGAGACGCCCCAGGCATTCCTTCAGCCGGCTGTTGTGGTCGAGCCGGTGCCATGCTGCCATGATCTGTTCCAGTTGTTCGGCGTCCTGCAGGCTTTCCATTTGATCTTCGGTGATCAGGTCTTTCCGGCCTGTGTCTCTGAGCATGTTGAGCGCGCGGTTGCGCACGATTGCGTAGATCCAGCCACGCGCCGATCCGCGCTCCGGCCTGTATTGGTGCGCATGGGTCCAGATGCGGATGAAAGCCTCCTGTACCACCTCTTCGGCCAGCTCCCGCCGCTTGACGATCCGCTGCGCGACCGCCACCAGTCTGCCGGCCTCCGCATCGAATATGTCATGCAGTCCGTTGCGCTCGCCCTTGGCGCAGGCGCCAAGCGCTGTCTCGAAATCCGTCGATTGGTCTGTCACCAAGGCCAGGCCGTCCTCTCTCCCCGAATATTCGCACAGTTGCGAATATTCACTCTATGCTGTTTTAGCGGCGGACATGCGCTCGTCCAGTGTTTCAGGTTTCCCGCGGCCCTCGTGAGACTGCATATGGAAGACACGCCGGGCGCGGAAATGGATGCAGGACTATAAATATTTTCAGGGACTGCATCCAAGGCGGCTTTGCCATGTGTCTGTATATCGAGAGCGCTGAAAAGGTCATGTGCCGCGCCGCTCTCGATCATGCTGGAAACATAACGGGAGAGACATCATGAATATCGTTCGCATCGCACTTGTCGCATCCACCATGCTTACCGCCTCCGCTGCCGTTGCAACGGCCGCCCCGGTCCTCGGGTTGACCGGCGACAAGACCCTGGTCATGTTCGATACCGCAAAGCCTGCCGTGACCAAGACCATGGACGTCACCGGTGTCGATAAGCTTGTCGGTATCGATTTTCGCCCCGGCAACAAGACCGTCATCGGCGTGACCCCCGATCACAGGATCGTCTCGATCAATCTCGAAACCGGGGCTGCCACTGAAGTCGCAAAGATGGACAAGATGCTGACCATGACCGAAGCCCCGGTCGTGGTCGATTTCAACCCGATGGCAGATCGCCTGCGCTTCATGACCGGCACGACAAACCACCGTGTCCAGCCCGATACCGGTGCCGTCACGGTCGATGGTGTTCTGGCTTTTGAAGAGGGTGACATGCACAAGGGCGAAACCCCGAACATCGTCGCGGCTTCCTACACCAATTCGATTGGCAAGCCGGAAAAGACGGCGATGTACAATATCGATGCCTCCATCGGTGCGTTGATCCAGCAGACCAAGCCGAATGACGGCACTCTGAAGGCTATCGGCAAGCTCGGCATCAAGCAAATGCCGGCGACATATGCCTTCGACATCTACGGAGAGGACGGCGGCAAGAACACGGCCTATCTGGTCGCAAACAAGACGCTCTATACCGTCAATCTTGAGATCGGTGCGGCCACCGAAATCGGCCCGGTCACTGGCATTAAAGATGAGGTGCGTGATATCGCCATCGTTCCGGTGATGTAGGTTGCTTTGCGTGAGCCGGATTAAGTTACAGCCTTCCGGCTCACGCATTCTGAAAGATATGGGTACTGAGTTCTGAGCTGCCACGGTGAGTGGATGCGCCAGTGCCGCTCGGGCGGCGTCTCGAACGGCATCAACCAGATCGCCGTGATCCCGAGACCGACGAGGTAATCCAGCCACCGCTGAAGGTCCTAGAAATCACCCCCTCCGTCGCCATTGGAATCCATGAAGGTCTCGACCGAGAGGCAATAGACAACGGCGTTCTTGTACCAGAGATCATTGATCACAGTCCGGCTTCTCGTTTGCTGGCTTTGTCACTTTTGCCGGGCTTGTTGCGTGCGGCAAAACGTTGCCGATTTCGACGCTGCGGGCCTCCGACCTTCATTCCTTTCCCGCGTTGGATGCCGTAATCTCGGTTTCGACGAACAGGCACGAGCGGTCTGCGGTATTTGCCAGCGTGTCCGCTACCTCGCCGTAGGACAAAGTCTCGCTGGTGCGGCGGCTGACGCCGAGAACTATGAGATTATACCGACCCGAGCGCGCCTGCCGCAAAATGGCAAGTTCGGGAGAGGCGCCCTTCTGGACAATCTTCTCCGGCTTGAGATCGTAGTAATCCGCGATCGCGTCGATCTTGCGGAACACCTCGTCGCGGTAGTTGCCTTGGTCGCTGACGCGTGGCGCCGCCGAGGCCTGCTGCGGTTCCTCGATCAGGATGATGGCGCATTCCGCGCCCGCAGCCTTGGAGATGGCGATGCCGAATTCTGCTGCGCGGATCGAACGTTCGGTGCCGCTGACGGGGATGAGTATCTTGAAGCCGTTGCTCTCCGTCGGGAGGTGATCGCGCGCGGACGCCAGGATGGATGTGCCGGAGAAGGAGGACGTTATCTTCAGGAGGGCATCACTGAACGAACCGTTGCCGTTGGTGGATGGCTCGATGCCGGCAAGCAGCAGATCGTGGCCGGCATCCGACAATTCGCCGAGTGCAGCCTCGATCTCCCCGTCTTTGTCGAACCGCGTGACATGCGCCTCGGCGGGCTTCTCGTCGCCCTCGGCGGCAACGCCCCTGGCATGTCGCTTGACGAGGTCCTCGATGCTGTCGTCTTCGACGCCAGTCCTGTCTTCGATCAGCTCCTGTCCCTTGCCGGTTTCCATTCGCCCCACGGTGTCGAGCACCGTGACCGGCATGCGCCGGCTTGAGGCGAGTAGACCTGCGACCCAGCCGGCAAGCCGGCTGCTGGCCGAACCATCCACCGCCAGCGCGATACGTTCGAAACGGGCAACGAAACTGTCTTCCTCGAAAGCTTCGCGCTCAAGCCGACCTTTTTCCTCTTCTCGAAGCGGAAGCCGTGCCAGTGCCCATCGCAATGTCGGCGGCATCGCCATCGTCGTGATGATCGCCATCGCAACGATGACGGAGAAGAGCTGCTGGTTGAGCACGCCGACGGAAAGGCCGATCGTCGCAACGATCACTTCCGTGGACCCGCGGGCATTCATCCCGCATCCGAGCGCAAGTGCTTCCGGCGTGGTATAGCCGCCGAAGCGGGCGGCGGCAAAAGCGCCGCCGAATTTGCCGAGTGAGGCAATCAGCACCACACCCAGCGTGAGAAGCGCAATGGCGGGACTGGCGAGCACTGTCAGGTCGGTCTGCAGCCCGGTCAGGCCGAAGAAGACCGGCATGAATAATGCCGTCGTCAACGCCCGCAACTGCGTGTCGATCTGGCGTGTCAGAATGGGGGATTCACCGACAAGAATACCGGCAATGAAGGCGCCGAGCACGGTGTGGACGCCGATCGCATCGGTAATCATCGCCATCGCGCCCATGATGGCGATGATGGCACTCAGGACAGGGAGTTCGCTGCGGAAGCGGTCATTCGTCCAACGGATGATCTCGAAGACGATGCGTCGGCCGATAGTGAAGCTGAATGCCATGAAGGCGAGAGTGCCGAGGACGCTCTTGGCCAGGGTGAAGAGGTCCACCGTGCCCGTCTTGGCGAGGCCGAAGGTCACTGCGATGATGACCCAGCCGACCGTGTCGTCGATGATCGCAGATGCGACAATCAGCTGGCCGACATTGCGCCGCATGAAATTCATTTCCCGCACGACCGAAGCGACGATCTTGACCGACGAGATCGACAGGGCAGTGCCGAGAAAGAGTGCTGTGACGAGGCGCTTGTCCGGCTCTGGAAGCAGACTGTCGGGAAGAAGCTCACCCAGTGCGAACCCGAGTGCGAAGGGCACGACGATACCTGTCAGGGAAACGCCGGAGGCAGACTTCCGCAATTTCCTGGCAAGGCCGAGATCGGTTTCCATTCCCGCCAGCAACAACAGAAACAGGATGCCGAGCTGACCGACCGCATCGGTCATGCTTTTCTGGGCCTCGCCAGAAGGGAATAGCATTTTCTGGAAATCAGGGAAGATCAGCCCGAGAACCGAGGGGCCGAGAAGGATGCCGCCGATGATCTGGCCCATGATAGACGGCTGCCCCAGCCGCACCATCAACTCGCCGAACAGGCGCCCTGCAACGACCAGCAGCACGACCTGAAGGAGGAATAGGGCTTCAGAGGGCGCCGCAGCTTTCTCGCTGCCTGCGGCGAAGGCCAAGGAAGAGACCAGCAACGTGCCCACAAAAGCCGTCGCTGCAAATGAAATGCGAGAAAATCGGGGGGAATGATATGGCAAGTGCTTTTCACAAATCGGGTCAGGACCTTGTGAACGCGTAGTGATCGGCGAGGTTCCATTGTCGCCGATCAGGACCAGCCGGCTGTCCGGCCGGCCGGGCGATCGGCGTATCAGCCGAAGGTGACGTTGAGGCTGATCGGCACTGCCGACAGCGCCTTGGATACGGGGCAGCCTGCCTTTGCCTTTTCGGCGATTTCCTTGAATTTGGCTTCGTCCGCGCCGGGCACGGAGCCGCTGAGGCTCAATTCGATCCCGGTTATGGCAAAACCTCCATCGACTTTTTCCAACGAGACGACCGCCTTCGTGTCAAGACTGTCCGCAGTCAGCCCGGCCTCACCGAGCATCATCGACAGCGCCATCGTGAAGCACGCGGCATGGGCCGCGCCGATCAGTTCTTCCGGATTGGTGCCTGGCTTGCCCTCGAAACGGGTATTGAAGCCGTAGGGCTGAGCCTTCAAGGCGCCGCTTTCAGTCGAGATCTCGCCCTTGCCGTCCTTCAGCCCACCGACCCAATGCGCGGAACCGTTTTTCTGGATCTTCATCTCGTATCCTCCGTGATCTGTTTGCTGGTTGCGTTCTGGAACAGCGACGAAGACTGAAAGGTTCCGTGCCTGCCGCAGCGCAATGAGGCCGCCGCACGAGGAGGCCGCAGCGCAATGAGGATGGCGTGGAACCCGGAGCGGGTCTCGCGGTTTAAGGTTGTGGGCGTTGCCAACGACTGACCGGACGAGGGTCCCTGCAGGCATCGGCGACGCTGTGTCTTTCGTCGCGGCGCTAGCCACAATGTCCGCGCTTGAAAAATCCACACATTGAACCGGATGGAACCCTGATGCTGGATCTCTCCCCACTCGAAATCTCCCGCCGCGATCTCCTTGTGTCTTCGGTAGCGACGGCAGCCGTCGTCAGCGTCCACGGCGATGCATCGGCGGCACAGACTGCAGGAAGCGATATGAATTACACATCGGACGTCTCCCTTACCGTCAACGGAAAGTCGCAAAGCCTGCACATCGACAACCGGACAACCCTCCTCGATGCACTGCGTGAACATCTGCATCTCACCGGCACGAAGAAGGGATGTGACCATGGCCAGTGCGGTGCCTGCACGGTGATTGTCGACGGTCGCCGGATCAATTCTTGTCTGACGCTTGCCGTCATGCACGAGGGTGACGAGGTGACAACCATCGAGGGCCTTGGCCAGCCCGGTAACCTGCATCCCATGCAGGCTGCCTTCGTCCGGCATGATGGCTTCCAGTGCGGTTATTGCACGCCCGGCCAGATCTGTTCCTCCATCGCAGTGCTGCAGGAGATCAAGGCAGGCATTCCCAGCCATGTGACCAAGAACCTTGCGGACAAGGTGCCGTTGACCGAACAGGAAATCCGCGAGCGCATGAGCGGCAATATCTGTCGGTGCGGCGCCTATTCCAACATTGTCGAGGCAATCGCCGAGATCGGGGGGATCAAGGCATGAGAGCGTTCACCTTCGAAAAGGCCGCCTCGGTCGAAGCTGCGGCACATGCAGTCATCGCAAATCCGAACGCCAAGTTCATCGCCGGCGGCACCAATCTCTTGGATCTGATGAAGCTCGAGATCGAAACGCCGACCCATCTGATCGATGTGAACGGCCTCTCGCTGGATACGATCGAAGCGACGCCGGAGGGTGGGCTGAAGATAGGCGCGCTTGTCCGCAATACGGATCTCGCCGCACATGAAGTCGTCAGGCGCGATTACGGCGTCCTGTCGCGGGCGCTTGTGGCCGGCGCTTCCGGCCAATTGCGCAACAAGGCGACGACGGCCGGCAATCTGCTGCAGCGGACCCGCTGTCCCTATTTTTATGACACGGCGCAACCCTGCAACAAGCGTCAGCCGGGGAGCGGCTGTTCTGCAATCGGCGGGATCACGCGCCAGCTCGGCGTCATCGGTACGAGCAAGGCCTGTATCGCTACCCATCCCAGCGATATGGCCGTGGCCATGCGGGCGCTGGACGCGGAGATCGAGACGGTGAATGCGGCCGGCAAGGGCCGGACGATCCCGATCGCGGAGTTTCATCGTCTGCCGGAAGAGACGCCGCATATCGAAACGGTGCTCGAACAGGGCGAGATTATTACGGCCGTCACCCTTCCTCCGCCCGTGCGCGGCAAGCACATCTACCGGAAGGTCAGGGATCGGGCATCCTATGCCTTTGCGCTCGTCTCCGTGGCAGCGATAGTTGGAGAGGACGGCAAGGGCCGTGTCGCGCTTGGCGGCGTTGCCCCCAAGCCATGGCGCATTGAGGCGGCAGACGCCGCATTGCCGAAAGGCGCGCGAGAAACTGCCTCAGCCCTGATGGCAGGCGCCAAACCCACAGACGACAATCACTTCAAGATCGCGCTTGTCGAGCGGACGCTTGCCGCGGTGCTGGAAGAGGCGAGGGGATAAGTCATGAAATTCGAGACACCTGCAGGCATCAATCCGATCGACCAGATGAAGGTTGTCGGCCAGCCTATCCACCGCATCGATGGCGAACTGAAGACCACCGGTCGCGCAATGTATGCCTATGAATGGCACGATCCCGACATAGGCTATGCCTATGGCTATCCTCTCGGTGCGACGATTGCGAAGGGCCGCATCCTTTCCATCGATACGAACGACGCCAAGGCCGCGCCCGGCGTCGTGGCAGTGGTCACGGCACTCGACATCGGCAAGCTCAAGCGCGGCTCGAAGAATGTCGCCAACCTGTTCGCCGGCGATCAGGTGCAGCATTATCATCAGGCCATCGGCATCGTCGTGGCAGAGACCTTCGAGGCTGCACGGGCCGCCGCGGCTCTGGTCAAGGTGGAATACGAGGTCGGCGCAGGCGCGTTCGATCTCGCGAGCGCAAAATCGACGGCAACAAAGCCCGAAGCGCAGGCCGGTTCGGAGCCGGATACGTCGGTCGGCGATTTCGACGGCGCGTTCCGGCAGGCGGCGGTAACGCTCGATGCCGTCTACACGACGCCTGACCAGGCACATTCGATGATGGAACCGTTCGCCTCGATCGCAGCCTGGAATGGTGACGAGCTGACGGTCTGGACATCCAGCCAGATGATCGACTGGTGGCGCGAGGATCTTGCCACGACGCTCGGCATGGATAAGCAGAAGATCCACCTGATGTCCCCCTTCATCGGCGGCGGTTTTGGTGGCAAGCTTTTCCTGCGGGCAGATACGGTCCTTGCGGCCTTCGCGGCCAAGGCGGCAAGGCGACCGGTCAAGGTGGCGCTGCCGCGGCCATTTTTGGTCAATAACAGCACGCATCGACCGGCAACGATCCAGCGCATCCGCATCGGGGCCGGGCGCGATGGAAAGATCACCGCGATCGGCCACGAAAGCTGGTCGGGCAATCTTCCCGGTGGCGATCTGGAAACGGCGGTGATGCAGACGCGGCTGCTCTATGCCGGGGCCAACCGGATGACCGCCATGCGGCTGGCGGAGCTCGATCTGCCGGAGGGCAATGCCATGCGCGCGCCCGGGGAAGCACCAGGCCTGATGGCGCTGGAAATCGCCATGGACGAGATGGCGGAAAAGCTTGGCATGGATCCGATCGCGTTTCGCGCCCTCAACGACACGCAGGTCGATCCGGAGCACCCGAAACGCCCGTTCTCTCACCGCAACCTCATCGGTTGCATGCAGCTCGGTGCAGAAAAATTCGGCTGGAACAAACGCGGCAAGCCGGGGTCACGGAGGGAAGGCGGACTATTGATCGGTCTCGGCATGGCAGCGGCGTTCCGCAACAATCTCGTCCTGCCCTCTGGCGCTCGCGTCAGGCTTGACGACAAGGGCGACATCACGGTCGAGACCGACATGACGGATATCGGCACGGGCAGCTACACGATCATCGCCCAGACGGCAGCCGAGATGATGGGCGTCGCGATCGACAGGGTGGGCGTTCATCTGGGTGATTCCCGCTTTCCCGTCTCGGCCGGGTCCGGCGGCCAATTCGGTGCCAATTCGTCCACGTCGGGCGTCTATGCCGCCTGCGTCAAACTGCGGGAAGCGGTGATCAGGAAGCTCGGCTTCAATTCAGGGGACGTCGTCTTTGAAGACGGCCACGTCCGATCCGGCAACAGATCGGTTCCCTTGGCACAGGCCGCCGGGGCGGAGGGCCTTGTCGGAGAGGACACGATGGAATGGGGTGATCTCACCACGACGCACCAGCAGTCCACGTTCGGCGCACATTTCGTGGAGGTGGGCGTCGATGTGGCGACGGGCGAGACGCGGCTGCGGCGCATGCTGGCGGTCTGCGCTGCGGGTCGTATTCTCAATCCGATCACGGCCCGCAGTCAGGTGATTGGAGCGATGACGATGGGCGCTGGTCTCGCGCTGTCTGAAGAACTTGCCGTCGACAGGCGGCGAGGCTTCTTCGTCAATCACGATCTGGCGGGATACGAGGTCGCCGTCCATGCCGACATACCGCATCAGGACGTGATCTTCCTCGACGAGACAGACCCGATGTCATCGCCGATGAAGGCCAAGGGCATCGGTGAACTCGGCCTGTGTGGCGTCTCCGCCGCGATCGCCAATGCGATTCACAACGCCACGGGCATTCGTGTCAGGGATTATCCAATGACACTGGACAAGCTGATCGATCGGTTGCCGGATGTTGCGTAACGGTGGCTTTAGGGAGTGGTGGATAGTCAGTTTGCCCAGTCCGGCCGGTCAAGTGACGCCCTCGCCTGGCAGATCGGAAACAGTTCCATGTCCCCGCGCCTTGGCGAGCTTATTCCCCAATCTCGACGTGGCGCAGCGCGCAAAGCAACGGGCCACCGATCTCGCCGTCTGCCCCGAACATTTCGCGCTGTACACCGATGGCGATCGGCATGGCGATGCGCAGGCTGGCGAGGCCGGATGAGGTGATTTCCACCCTCTTTGCGGTGGCGGGTTCGCGGCATGGAACCCTTGTAATCATCGCCTTTGCCTCAAGGGCCTTTAGCATCAGCGATATCTGCCACTTTTTGCATGTCGGCGCCATGGGCGATCTCGGCCTGGGTTGGCTGCGACCCGTCCTGTGTGAGACATGCGACCATCGCCAGCGTCGTGAGTCTATGGCTCGCTGGTAGCGGTGCATCACCCGCCACAGGAAGAAGCAGACCGCATTCTCGGGCGCTCCCAGGGACACCTCGCGAAAAAAGCAGCGTAATCTGACGCGGATCATCGACCATCACGCCGGGATGCGGTGACCGATGCGCTGCGCGACTTCTATTCGGCGCAGATCGGTTGATCGGGGGAACAAGCCGGGCTTCCACGCTCTCCGGGCTTGGAAGCGACGCCTACGCATCCGAACCCATCCTTGCTCGCGTGAAAGGGACCCTTGTTTTCACGTTTTGTGGGCGTTTATGGTGGCCGCCGCCGGATGCATGCTATCGATCCCGCGTCTCTTGTCGATCCAGCGCATGACCGGCGTCACGGAGATACCGTGCACGACGATGGAAACCAGGATGATCAGAAACACAGTCGCCCACACGGTTGAAATTCCCTCGAAGGAGGCCGCTCCAGAAGCATAGGCAAGATAGTAGATCGAGCCTATGCCGCGAATGCCGAAGACACAGACGATCAGTTTTTCTGAGGCCGGGCGGTTGCAGCCAAGAAGCCCGATCCATCCGGTCAGGGGCCGGACTACGGCAATCACCAGAAACGCCACCGCAGCAATCCGCCAGTCAATATTCGAGAGCAACGTACCTTCCGCCAGGATGGAGCCGAAGCAGACCAGCAGGACCATTGTGCCCAGCCGTTCGATCTGCTCACCGAAGTCGTGCAGCTGACCATGAAAGTCGCTCTCTCGCTCGACACTGCGCAGCGTCAGGGCTGTGACAAATACGGCCACGAAACCGTAGCCGTGGACAAGTTCTGTCGCTCCGAAGGAACCGCAGGTGAAGCCCAAGGCGGCCAGCCCGTCGCCCGTCTTCGCGATCCGGCCTGTCTCCGGCACCTTGAAGGTCAGATAACCGAGAAGCTTCCCGGCAATCCATCCAACCAGAACCCCCGTCGCAAGCTTCCAGACGACGTCGAGCGCGAGCCAGTGGCCGATCCACCCCGAAACAGATCCCTGGCCGGCAAGCGCGATGGCTGCCATGACGAACGGGAACGACAGCCCGTCGTTGAGGCCGGCCTCCGACGTCAGTGCAAAACGGATGTCGTCTTCCTCTCCAGTCTTGGGTGGCCCCACCTGCACGTCGGCAGCCAGGACAGGATCGGTCGGCGCAAGCGCCGCGCCCAACAGCAGTGAAGACGCTACGCCCAGGCCGAGAAGCCCCCAACCCAGAACTGCGATGGCGGCGATGGAAAGCGGCATCGCTATGCCGAGCAGCCGCCAGGTTGTCATCCAACGCCGCCAGCCCAGAGGCCGATCGATCTTCAGCCCGGCGCCCATCAAGGCGACGATGACGACGAACTCGGAGAGATGTTCCGTAACAGTCGCGTCTTGCAGCGGGTTCATATAGGGCAGGGGCGTAAACGGGGACAACGCGAGACCAATGCCGATTGCCACACAGCAGATCGGCAAGGAGAGCGGCATCCGCCGCAAGGCCAGCGGAAGCCATGTCGTCAGCAGGACGACGACGCCGAAGATGAAAAGCGTGACGACGTAAGTGTTCACCCAGGTCTTCTTTCCACTATGCGTCCCGCTTCGATCCGAACAGGAATAGCCTTGGAAGCCGGCGTCTTCGACAATTCGTCGTGGTGGTCGATCGCATTCAGAACATTACATTCTGGATAGTAGGCGGCGATCGTGCCGCTTGGAAGATTGTGCGTCCTCACTTTGAGGCCACCAAGTTCCCGGCGCCTGCCGTCTTCGAAGTCGGCGACCAGTGTGACGCTCTCACCGTCAGTCAGGCCTGCTGCCTTGATGTCATGCTCGCACATCAGCACCACGTCGCGGGTGCCTTCGATGCCACGGAAGCGATCGGAATAACCGTAGATCGTCGTATTGAACTGGTCGTTCGAGCGGATCGTCACGAGCCGGAAGCGACCGCTGGCATCCGCAAAGGAGAGGGCGTTGAGCTGAGCCGGCGTCGTGAAAACTGCCTTCTTCTGCGGCGTCTTCCATACCCGTTCATGCGCCGCGTTGCCACGGTAAAAGCCGCCCGGCTGAAACATGCGCGCATTGTAGTCCTTGAAATCTTTCGGATAGCTGTATTCGATCAGGTCCCGGACGAGGCCGTAATCCCCGGTCCATTCGTCCCATTTCAGCTTCGGATGGGCAGCAATCGTCGCTTTGGCGATCCCGGCGACGATGGCCAGTTCACTCTTCAGCGCCTTCGATGCCGGCGTGCGTTTTCCGACACTTCCACTGATATGCGAAAAGCTGTCCTCCGTGGTGACGGACTGGTTTCCGCTTGCCTGGTTATCGATTTCGGTGCGTGACAGGCAGGGTAGGATATAGGCGGTCTTTGCCGGAAAAAGATGGCTGCGGTTAAGCTTGGTGGACACCATCACAGCAAGCTCCTGTTCAGCCCAGACCCGTTCCATCTCGTTCTGGTCGGGCACAGCCCGGACAAGGTTGCCGCCGAGGCTGATGAACGCCTTTATAGATCCATCCATCAATCCCTTGACGGCATCAACGATGGGCGTGCCGTCCTTGGTCGGCGGATCGAAGTCAAACAGTTCCTTCAGCTTGTCCATCGGAATGAGCTTGGTCTTTTCCGCGATGCCGACGGTACGCTGCCCCTGGACGTTGGAATGGCCGCGTACCGGACAGCAGCCCGCTCCCTCGCGACCGATGTTTCCGCGCAGCATGAGGAGGTTCACGACCATTGCGACGTTGAGCGCGCCTTGGCTGTGCTGCGTCAGGCCCATCCCGTAGACGCCAATGACGTTCTTTGCGCGAATATAGATATCCCCCGCTGCTCGAAGGTCTGCTTCCTTCAGGCCACTCTCACGCTCGATCTCAAACCAGCCCGTCGACCGGACCAGGTCGATGAACTGATCAAAACCGGTCGTATGTTCCTCAATGAACGCAATGTCGAGAACGCGGTCGCGCCCCTCGGCGACAGCCTGATCGTCAGCCTCAATCACATGCTTGCAGATGCCGAGGATCGCCGCGATGTCGCCGCCGGCCTGAACCTGATGGTACTGATCGGAGATCTGGGTCTCGCGGCCGGTCAGCATGTCGATGGGGCTCTGCGGATTGACGAAGGAGATGAGGCCCTGCTCAAGGATCGGATTGAAGGTCACAATCCGCGCTCCGCGCTTCTTCGCCTCCTGCAAGGGGTGGAGGAAACGGGGGCTGTTTGAGCCGGGGTTCTGGCCGAAAAAGAAGAAAGCATCCGCCTTTTCGAGGTCGTCCCAGACCACGGTTCCGACGGGGGAGCCAATCACCTTCATGAGACCCACCGATGTCGTTTCGTGACACATGTTCGAACTCTGCGGCAGGTTGTTGTTGCCATAGAGCCGCGCAAGCAAGGCGTAGAGATAGGACGCTTCAAGACCGGCATGGCCGGAGGAGTAAAAGACAACGCTCTCCTTCTCCAGTCTGTTCAGGACTTTGGCGATGCCTTGGAAAGCCTCATCCCAGGTGACTTCGACATAGCGGTCCGTGCCGGCATCGTAGCGCATCGGATGTGTCAGACGGCCAGTCAGTTCCAAGTCTTGGTCCTTCCATCCGCGCAATTCCGACACCGTGTGATTGTGCCAGAAGTCCGGTGTGCAGCGATGCGAGGTCAGTTCCCACAGCGTCGCCTTCGCGCCGTTCTCACAGAACTCGAACGGATGGTAGTTCACCGGCTTGGGCCAGGCGCAGGAGACGCACATGAAGCCGCGCGGCTTGTTCTGACGGGCAAGCGTCTCGATAGCAGCCGCCGTTGGCCAGCTTTCGCCGTATATGCGGGCTATCCCCTTAAGAGATCCCCATCCGCCGGACGGACCTTCGGCTTCAGGATTTTTGATAGTGTCGGCCATGACCATGATCCTTTGAGGAGTTCGCGTGAATAAGGAAAGGCGCCGCTCATCAAGCGGCACCGTGGTCAGGCATCAGGAAGTCGGCTCGTGGATTGGACAGCGATTGAAGCTTGCCCTAAACTTGGCCGAATGCGCATAGGTCGCCTTGCAGGCGCGGTTGATGTTGCCGAGCGGCTCATGCGCGGCAAGTCCGGTCCAGATACTGAAACGCATCGCCTCATCGACTTTCTGCACGTTTGCGTCAGACCAGCTATCCTGTGGCTCTGCACGCAATGTGGCGACCGCCATGAAGGGCGCGTCATTCTCGTCCCACTGGGTTGTGGGATCTTCGATCGGCTGCTTTTCAAGATCGCGACAGAGCTGAACGCAGAATTCCCATTCACCGGCAAGATGCTGCATCTCTGCCTGCACCGCGTCGCGAATGGCGTCCGGCTGATCCTTCGTATCGATCTGCTTGCCGGTCAATGCGGTGAGATCCCGATTGACAGGTCGGAGGCTGAACTTGGCGATATAATCGCCGTACCGGAATGGAGTGACGGTATAATAGGTCTGACCAAGCGGATCACCATCGGGCGCGCCGCCCAGAGACTGCACCGTCGGGCTGGATAGGCCGACAGTTTCGAGCGCGGTATTGATCCCTTGAAGCGCGTCGGACAAGACTTCCTTCGTACCTTCCATTCGGTCCGTCGTTTTGGCCAGCATCTTCAAGCTGCCGAGGAATTTCTTCGTGTTTTTAGCCTGGAAAACCGGGCTGTTGACCATGACGAAGTCCTGCGTCGATCCTTCCGCGTCGGGCAGTCGCCCGCCAGGGATATCGACCACCTTGAGCGCGAGGCCGCGCGGCAACGAGATGGCGTCGGGAAGAATGTCACCGGCATTTGTCGAGATGCGCATATAGGTTTTGTAGGTGCCTGGACGGGCGAACAGCCCCTGGGCAAGCTCGGGTGGCAGATCATCTTTGACCGTCATCGTCGCTTCCAAAATGCCGTGCGCCTTCGCGTGCACCGACCGCACCGCGTGCCCGTAGTCCTCGGCAGTCTTGTCGAGAATGATGTCGAAGGTCTCGTTCAGCTCGGCGATGGTCTTTTGTTCGTCTTCTTCCACGCTTTCGACCTCTGGCGTGTAGGGGACTGGCGGTTTGATCGGCATGAGAACTCCTTGCTAGCGGGAGATAGCCAAAGCGTTAAAAGACGTAGAAGTTCCTGCAAGCGATGCCTGGTCACGCGATAGTTTTCACCCGGCCGCGAGAGGACGTGGCCAGTGGCATGAGACCATGCAAGGGAAAGCCTCGAACAGCCAAAACCAGTCAGGGTGGCAAACGGCGGGCTGAGACCCGACCGATGTAAAGGAAACAGGTCAGCTGGCTTTGGACGGCGGTGGTGCGTCGTCGAGTCATTTGTCTCGACTTTCTATATCACCGGTGGTTCAGGCCCTTCGGCGATGGATGACCGTAACCAGGCATGAGTTCCTATAATGCGATGTTCCGGCGTCTCTCGGGTCGAAGATCATGGCTGAGACTTGGTGCCGTCGGACCCATTAGATGGATTGGCGCCGCTCGGCAGTTGTCCAGGTTTGACAATGCGTGAATTGCCGGTGTCTGGTGCCGGCTCGATGATATCGCCGTCGCCCACCGGCGGGGCCTTGAGCTCGCCATTGCATTTATCAAGCTTATCCGAAAGGTCTGGCATCTTCTCAGCTTTCCGGTTTGCTTCGGACGATGAAGGTGGTCGCGCGGTGCAGTCGCTCTGTGCTGGCGTCTGAGCCGCAGCAGGTAACTGGGCCAAGACGCTCACCAGTGACGTTGCTGCCAAGACGGCAATCCACGTTTTGGTTTTGTTTGTCATCAGGCTCTCCTCTACGAAACAACCCAATTGAGCCTGTGTCGTTCCCTAATGTCCGAAACCATAGAAATGCGGATCGAAATGGCGTTCAAAGTGCCCCCAATCATATGAATACTGGCCCCATAGTGTTCGATCATGGTTGGAACGTACCCTCCCAGGGATCGTTTGCACCGCTATGAACAGCCCGAAGAAAGATTTTCCCGTCAGCCAAGCCAGGCGTTTCCTCGAGCCTGGGCCGGTAGTCCTTATCTCATCGCGATGGAATGGACGGGACAATATCATGACGCTGGGCTGGTATACGATCCTTGAGTTCACACCTTCGCTTTGGGGTGCAATGATTTCTTCGGGAAATTGCAGCTACGAAATGATCCGACGCAGTGGCCAATGTATCGTCAACCTTCCCACGGTAGACCAGATCGACACCGTTTCGCGGATCGGCAATTCTTCGGGCGATGAAATAGACAAATTCGACGAATATGATCTGACAAAGGCTCGGGCTGATTATGTCGACGCGCCCACAATTGCAGAATGCCATGCGAGTTTCGAATGCCGGCTTTATGACGACACCCTGGTTGCCAGCCGTAATTTTTTCATCTTCGAGATCGTGAAAGCTCGGGTAGCCGAGAGACCGGTGCATCCGAAGACCTTGCACTATATCGGTGGTGGCGCTTTTATCACCGCGGGCAATGTGACCAGTCGAAAAGCCTTATTTACCAAAGTCACATGATACCTTCGCCCAAAGCCAGCCAACAAGCTGATCATCCACAATGCCAGATGACAGCAAGCCTCTCGTATCTAAAGACCGGGTGGCCCATACAGCTTCAAACTGCGTCTGGCACTCCTAGAGCCTGGCATTTCGGATCGATTTATCATCCGGGCATTCTCTAGGGGAGCCCCGGATGAGGTAGCTGTGAAGTATCAGCTCTCCGAAAAAATCGCGAAAATCACATTCCCGATTGTCGAGATATTTCCCGGACGGTTCATACGGGAGTCCGAAGACCTGATGGCTTATTTTGCCATGGAGCAGCGAAAGGAGTTTCCGAACTGCACACGTTGACGGCCTATGTTGATGGGCCGTTCAAAAAAGCTGATGCAGGTATCCAGAATACGACTACGATAACAAATGCCCTATATTCGGTTTGCGGCCCGGGCCAATCACTGCCGCTGTCTTCATCCATCGCCACATACGCCTTCGCACTCCGACGGCATAGCTTGCATACCGCCGGCTTTCGCGATGGAAAATGACCCAGCCGTATTTGCCGGCATCGTAACGTCAGCTCGCTGCCCTACCCACCAGTTGCTCAGACCCTTTCCGGCATTATCAGAAGCCAGAAGGCGGCAATCGCAATCATGACAGATATGGCACCCATGACCACAAGAGCGCTTCGGCCGTATCCGCGCTTTGACGGTAGGTCATCTGTCATGACTATGCACTGGCGCTGGTCGCATAGACCGCGATGCCGATCCATACACAGGCAGCCATCGTAGCCAGTATAGCGATAACGATCAGCACCGATCGGCCGAACACCGCCTTCTGCCGCTGCTGCGGTAACGGCTCAGTGTGGTTTTGAATACCGGGTTCGTCTTCAACTCGCATCGAGACCTCCAATTCTACCGCCAAAAAAAGAAAGCCTGGAAACAATTCCAGGCCATCCATGATGTCGGGTTAGCAGCTGCCCGAGCTTGTGGTTCCGGTAGCGGAACCGGCGGCAGAATTATCGGCACCCGTCGAACTCTGGCCGCAGGGGCGGTTGGCTTGGCCGCCGTCTCCACCGCCCTGACTGGTCGTGCCAGAAGATCCGGAGGTTCCAGAATTGCCGGAATTGCTCGAATTGCCCGACGTGCTGCCGGAAGAGTCGCCTGCGCTATTTCCTGAGCCCGAGCTGCTATCGCCGCCAGAGCCGGAAGAGCCGCCAGAGTTTTGAGCAAACGCGGACGTCGCGAGGCCCAGAGACAGCACTGCGACGGTGAGCATTTTCTTCATTGGATATTCCTCCACTTGGCCACACCCAGTACCAAACCAGTCGCGCCCGGCTAAGTTCCTTGACGCCACTGACAATCCGGTCTTCACCGTCGGATTTGCGTTACGGACGCCGCGCGCTTTTGGATACGCACTTCTGCCAGCCTGGCCTTGTCGGACGTGCCGCCCATTGGTCATCTCTTGGTGTGGTAGGTCATGAAGGTAGGAGAAGGGCGTCGGGGTATTCGTTCTGCGAGTGTTTTCGATGAGCCGATCATTCAGCCGGCACCATCTCCTCTCGCCGCCCATCTCTGATTTGCAGGGTCGCCATGAGCGTACCGACCCCGGCGATGATCAACATGATGCACACGCCGCTCGAACCAATGGTGTCGATCAGCCACGCGGCAACGACTGGGGTTGCAGCCGCGCCGACGATCCAGCTCAGATCCGCCGAAATGGCCGCACCGGTGTATCGATCCCGGCGGGTAAACTGACGGGCGACCAGGCGCGGGTTCTGGCCATAGGTCAGGCCAAGCAACGCAAAGCCGGTGATGATGAATGCACCGGTACCAATGCCGTCGCTCTGAAGAAAGACCAGGCTGAGCAGCGCGAAGACGACAGTGGCGGCGCCACCTGTTCTGACGACACGCAACGCCCCGACATGCTTACTCAGATAGGCACCGGCAAAGATCGATATTATGCCGACCGCAACGCCGATGATCTCATAGACAAAGGTGGTGCCGATGGCGGCGCTATCTCTCGCGACCGCACGGCCGAGCGGGTAAAATGTGATGAGGACGAGAGTTGCGATACCTGCGAAGGGAACAATCGCTCCGATCCAGACCGCCCCCCATTTGTCGATCCGAGTGATTGGCTTCGGATCAAGCTGGAAATCTTTCGTCGCCTCGACAAACTCGGAACTGGCAACGATACGCAGGCGCGCGAACAAAGCGACGACATTGATCGCGAAGGCTACATACATCGGATAGCGCCACCCGAACGCGAGAAAGTCTTCTGTCGACAGAGAGCTGTGGATATAGGTGAAAATGAGAAGCGCAAGGCCGAAGCCGATCGGCGCACCAAGCTGCGGTATCGTCGTGTACCAGCTTCGCTCCGAGGGTTTGGCATTGGCGGCGGCAACCGAGGTCAATCCGTCGAAAGCACCCCCAAGCGCGAAACCCTGCAACGCCCGAAAAGCAATCAAAAGGATGACCGCCGCCGTTCCGATCGAAGCATATCCCGGAATAAAAGCCGTACCAGCCGTCGACGCCCCGAGCAGCAACAAGGCGACAGTCAGCTTCGACCCGCGTCCGTAACGTCGCTGGATGCCGAGAAACAGCGCCGAGCCCAGCGGTCTCGTCAGATAGCCGATAGCGAATACGAGAAGCGAGTAGGTAAGACCGGCGGTCGGATCGCTGGCAAATGAGAAGATAAGTGCCGGGAAAACCAGGATCGATGCGATCCCGTAGGTGAAGAAGTCGAAGAACTCGGACGCTTTACCGATCACCATCCCCAGCGCAACGCTTTCGGCCTTCGGCTCATGATCGCTATACATGGCCTGTACGGTCTGTTCTTGTGGCGTGGAAGACGGATTTGATCCGGCTGACATGGCGAGCCTCGTGGGTCTGTTGCGGGGATTATGGCCAGAACTCGTGACGTGCCGAACCGTTCCGCGATGCAGCATCTCTCCAGCCAAGTGGAAACGGCGGTTCAGCGCTGCAGCATTTTGTCGCTTCGTGAGGGGAACTGTTCGCTGCCGGCACTCATTTGGGCTCTGGTCGCCGTAAGCATTTAGGCTGCGTCCAGATCGATAACCCGAAAATGGAATTGCCACCACCATGACATCAGATGCAAAGAAAATTCGTTATGCCGTCGTCGGCGGCGGTCAGATCGCTCAGCAGGCATTCATGCCCGGCATAGGCCAGACGAGTAATTCCGAACTCGCCGCACTTGTCACTGGCGACCCCGTGAAGGCAGATAAGCTTGCAAAGCGGTACGGCATCAAGCCGTGGACTTACGAAAAATACGGCGAGCTGCTGAAGTCCGGGGAAATCGACGCCGTTTACGTGGCGACCCCGAACGCCCATCACACCAATCACGTCATCACAGCACTCGGCGCGGGCATCCACGTCCTTCTCGAAAAGCCGATGACCTCCAGCGTCGAGGATGCCGAGAAGGTTCTTAAGGCCCAGAAGGCGAGCAGTGCAAAATTGATGATCGCCTACAGGCTCCACCAGGAGCCGGGCACGGTCGAGATGTTCACGCGTGCCCGCAAGGGTGACTTTGGCGAGCTTCGCGCGTTCTCGTCGACCTTCACCCAGAATGTCGCCGAGGAGAACTCCCGTGGCCATAATGGTTATTGGGGCGGTCCCGTTCCGGACATGGGGACTTATCCGTTGAACGCCGCCCGCAACCTATTTGGCGGAGAACCGGTCTTAGTCCATGCCGTCGGGACGAAGGCGTCCGATCGGGGCTTCGACTTCCATGACACGGTCGCGGTCACCCTACGCTTTCCCGGCGAAAAGACGGCCCAGTTCACCGTCAGCTATGCGGCGGCTACGGCTGAGAACTTCACGCTCGTCGGCACCAAGGCGACGATCCATGCGACGCCGTGCTTCATGTTCGGCCCAAAGCTCGGCATCACCTATGTCGAGAAAAGCGCAGATGGTGAGAAGACGCATAGCTTTAATCCTGTCGACCAGTTCGCCAACGAGACCCAGTATTTCTCCGACTGCATCCTGAACGACCGCGATCCTGAAGCCGACGGCGAGGAAGGCCTGATGGACATGCGTGTCCTTGCAGCCGTGGAAAGGTCGCTCGATACGGGCGAGACGGTCATCCTTCCGCCTGCTGAGCGGACGCGGCAGGTATCTTCCGACCAAGCGCTGGAGCTGCCGCCTGCGAAAGAGCCATCGGAAAAAGCGATGATCAGCATCGTTCCCCAGTCAAAGTGACCAACATTCGCCCAGCCGCCACACCTTCGGCGATCGGGAATCTCGCGAGGTGCAGCCCGGACAGTCATGCACTCAAATGGTAACAACTATCCGTGAACGCCCCCTAATCGACTGCGGATTCTGCACCGAATTTTGACCTTTCCTTGCCGACGCCGACTTCATAGAGGAAAATTATCGAATGAAATCAATTCCGACGTGATGTCGAGCGGCAGCAGTTGCAACATCCTGTTTCTGAACTGAAGTTTTTGTGAGGCTTGTCGGCGGCGGTAACGCCTCTAGCTCGTTGATTACCCCTTCGGTTCGAGAGAAATCTGCAGAATGACCAGCCAGCACACTTTCGCGCAGCATGAGCGCGCTCATTCGATCGATAGGGGTGATGTACCTGAAGGCGGTGTTGCCCGACATTCGGGGATGCCTGTGGCATGGCGTCGACGGCTGGTGATGGCTTTAAACGTGGTGACGATCATTGCCTTGGATGTCGTCGTCTATCTCGTCCTGTCGCCCGCAAGCGTGTTCGAGCCTGACGCGATCATTATGGCGGGCTTCCTACTCGCTTCACCTTGGACCGTGCTTGGTTTTTGGAATGCCGTTATCGGCCTGATCCTCCTACATGGGGCAGCCAACCCGGCCAGGAGCATTTATCCTTACTACAAGGAAGGGGCGGACATGCAGCCTGAGGCGCTGTCGTCACAAACAGCGCTCACGGTCTTTCTGAGAAATGAAGACCCTCAGCCGGTGTTTGAACGCCTCGGCGCCGTATGGGAAAGTCTTCGCTCGACAGGGCTGGACGACCACTTCAGGCTGTTTTTCCTCAGCGATACCTCCGACGTCCATATGGCGGAAGCTGAGGAATGGGCTTTCCTGCGCCTTGTCGACGCCATCGAGGCTGAAGGCGGCCATCGCCCGGTTTATAGGCGCCGAGCATCGAACGTGGGCTACAAGGCCGGCAACATTGAAGATTTTCTGAGGCAATACGGCCAGGACTATGATTTCTTCCTGCCGCTTGATTCTGACAGCGTCATGGCTGGGGATGTGATCGTGAAGTTGGCAGCCGCCATGGAGACGCATCCTGAGATCGGTATTCTCCAGAGTCTTGTGGTGGGCATGCCTGCGACGAGTGGGTTTGCTCGCATGTTTCAGTTCGGTATGCGGCACGGCATGCGATCCTTCACTATGGGATCAACCTGGTGGACAGCGGATTGTGGCGCCTATTGGGGACACAATGCCCTAATCCGAACCGCCGCTTTTCTGGCACATTGCCGGCTTCCCGTGCTGCCGGGGCGTTCACCGCTCGGTGGGCACATCTTGAGCCACGATCAGCTCGAGGCGGCGTTTATGCGCCGGGGCGGCTACGAAGTCAGGGTTCTTCCGATCGAAACCCGCAGTTTCGAAGCCAACCCGCCGACGCTGATCGAATTTGCACGACGCGATCTGCGCTGGTGCCAAGGCAATATGCAATACTGGCGGTTCCTGTTCGCACCAGGCCTAAAGCTCGTCAGCCGCTTCCAGATATTGCAGGCCATCCTGATGTATCTGGCACCACCGGCATGGATTGCCATGACCTTTGCGGCCACCTGGAAGGGAGTGACCACGGGCTTCACGCCAGCCTATGTCGAGCTCGGTTTCTGGCTGTTTATCACGGTCTTCCTCCTTTCGATTTCGCCGAAGATCGCAGGTGTCCTCGATGTGGTGTTCACGCGGGGAGCGATACGCCGTTACGGTGGCCCGCTGCGCTTTGGCCTGTCCACCGTGATCGAGCTCGTCACCTCAATGCTGATGGCACCGATTATCGCAGTCTCCGTGTCGATATTCCTTCTCGGCTTGGTGTTCGGCCGATCGGTAACGTGGAGCGGGCAAAACCGAGACCAGCTTGGCGTGTCATTTCCAACGGTGATCAAGGCAATGGCAGTGCAGACCATCATTGGCGCGACGCTCGCGGTAGTCGTCTTTGAGGCTGGAGGTCCCGTTGCGACGCTGTGGGCACTGCCCTTTACCGGAGGCCTATGTGCCGCCATTCCCTTTACGATGGTCACCGCTTCGCGCTGGTTCGGCCGATGGAGCACGCGCCTCGGACTGTTTGCCATCCCGGAAGAAAGCCATATGCCGCGCGTTCTGAGCCGGATCTTGCCAGAGGAGGCGCGCCGTTGGCGCAGGCTGCAAAACCGGGGCGGACCAACATCTGGCCGAGCTTGGCCGCGCGCATCCATTGAGCAGACTGAGGGAGGACGGTAGACATGGCCCGCGCTCTCTGGCTGACCGATAAGCGGCAAGCGCAGTTGCGAGAGGAGCCTCTTGGGGCGCTTGCTGCCAATGAAGTGCTCATCGAAGCTCGTTTCAGCGCCATCAGCCGTGGTACCGAGGCGCTGGTCGCCAACGGCGCCGTGCCGGTGAGCGAGTACGAGCGCATGCGTGCACCGCTCCAATCCGGTGCCTTTCCGTTCCCGGTCAAGTACGGTTATGCCACTGTTGGAAAAATTACGGCTGGCGCAACAGACAGAGTTGGTGAAACGGTCTTTTGCCTGCATCCGCATCAGGATGTTTTCCATGCCCCAGTGGAAATGGCTATCGCCGTGCCGCCTTCTATCGAGCCGGCGCGTGCGGTGTTGGCGGCGAATATGGAGACCGCGCTGAATGGCGTATGGGATGCGGGCATTTCCCCTGGAGACAGGGTGACCATTGTCGGAGCGGGCCTGATTGGCTTGCTGATCGCTTTCCTCGCCGCGGCGATACCCGCAACGCGGGTATCTCTCGTCGATCTTAACCCGTCACGCAGAGATCTGGCAGAGACATTCGGTTGCGATTTCAGGACGCCTGACGAGATCGAAGAGCTCGCCGGCGATGCCGACATTGTGTTTCATACTTCCGCAAGTGCGGAGGGCTTGGCGACTGCCATCTCGCTCGCAGCCTTCGAGGCCCGGATCGTCGAGATGTCCTGGTATGGCTCTCGAAGCGTCGAGATCCCCCTTGGCGGATCCTTCCATAGCCAGCGCCTTTCCATAGTCGCTTCGCAAGTCGGTCACGTCTCGGTTTCTCGCCGCGCGCGTTGGCCGCTGTCCCGGCGGCTGGAGACCGCGCTCGCGCTTTTGGATGACGACCGACTTGATCTTCTCGTTTCGGGAGAGACCGCCTTTGAAGACATGGCAGGTGCCTATTGCGGCATCCTTGCCGACCCCGCCACTCTCTGCCACCGCATCCGCTACCGATAATTTGAAAGGACATCCATGTTTGCCGTCGAGGTTCGAGATCACATGATGATCGCCCACAGCCTGCCGCGCCCGGTATTCGGTCCGGCACAGGCCATGCACGGCGCGACCTTTGTCGTCGATGCAGCCTTCATGACCGAAGATCTGGATGAGGATGGTCTCGGCGTCGATATCGGGCTTGCCACGACGGTTCTCGCGGAAACGGTCAAGCCGCTGAATTACCAGAATCTCGACGAGCTTGAAGATTTTCGCGGGAGGGTGACCACGACCGAGGTGCTGGCAAAGCATATCTTCGATGAATTGCGCCGCCGTATCAAGCAAGGCGGTCTCGGCTTCGGTGGGGCACGTATCAAGCGTTTGAGGATCACGCTTCATGAAAGCCATGTCGCTCGCGCCTGGTATGAGAGCGAGGTCTAAGCGTGTCAGCAGACGATCGCCAACTGACATTCGCCATCCCCGGCGACATCGAGACCCCAAGCGGTGGCTATGGTTATGATCGACGAGTAATGAGGGAGCTCCTAGCTCTCGGTTGGACGGTCGACCACATGGTGTTGCCGGGAGCTTTCCCCCATCCCGCTGCGCGGGATATTCACGACGTTGCGGCCAGGTTCTCGGCAATCGGCGATGACAGCCTTGTCCTTGTCGACGGTCTTGCCTTTGGGGCAATGCCGCAGGTCGCAACCGCCGAAGCCGCGCGATTAAGGTTGGTGGCGCTCGTGCATCATCCGCTGGCCCTCGAAACAGGCTTGACCGACGATCTGCGTCTAGGCCTGAAAAATAGTGAAAAAGACGCCCTTAAGGCGACTCGCGGTGTAATCGTGACAAGCTCTGCCACCGCTCACACGTTGACAGGGGAATTCGGGGTGAATCCTGAGACGATTCTTGTAGCTGTTCCGGGCACTGATCGTCCCGTGCGAATACCTGCAGAGCGCGAGGACCGATCGGTGCAGTCACCTCTGATCCTTGCTGTAGGTTCGCTGACACAACGAAAGGATCACGCAACACTTATCTCCGCCCTGCAGATGGTGGCCGATCGACCGTGGCAATGCAGAATTGTCGGCAGTGCGACCATGAGCCCAGAAACAGCCCACGCATTGAGGCGACAAGTCGCCGCGTACGGCCTCAGCGATCGCATTGCTTTGACGGGCGCGGTCAACGACGTTGCTATTGAATTCGGACGGGCCAACATCTTCGCGCTCGCGAGCCGCTATGAGGGCTACGGGATGGTCTTCGCAGAGGCGATGTCGCATGGTTTGCCGATCGTTGCATGCCGGGGCGGTGCCGTTGCGGATGTGGTTCCCCAAACGGCTGGTATGCTTGTCGATCCTGGTGACGTTGCAGCTTTTGCCCAAGCACTGGCGTCTCTGCTCGATAATCCCGAGAGACGACGCAAGTTCGCGGCCGGATCACTACAGGCGAGCCGCTCGCTTCCTGATTGGTCATTACAGGCCCGTGCTATTTCAGACTTTTTGGATACGATCATATGACCGGCTTTCAGTCCCGCTGGCTCGATTTGCGCGAGCCTGTCGATAACAGCGCACGTCATGCAGGTCTTCGCAGGCTTGCAGTCGACTTCGTGGCTGAGAATGGCCCTGAAGCGCGGATCGTCGATCTGGGGTGTGGCACCGGTTCGACTTTCCGGGCCCTCTCACCCGAGGCATCGGGCTGGCGGTGGCAACTCGTAGATAACGATCCACGCCTGCTGGACGAGGCGCGGTCACGCCATGGGGCGAACGATCATCTAGAATTCGTCAGTCTGGATCTGACGAATATCTCAAACGATCTGTTTGCTGGTACGACGCTTGTGACGGCCTCGGCTTTGTTTGACCTCGTGTCTCTTGAGCTGGTCGAGACATTGGCGTTCTGCTTGAAAGCGCAGAGGGCAAGCCTCTATGCGGCGCTCAACTATAATGGCAGTTGCACCTGGAGCCAACAACACGAGGCTGACGGTGTCGTGGTCGCGGCGTTCAACGATCATCAGCGTAACGACAAGGGCATGGGCCCCGCGCTTGGGCGGGATAGTGGCCCAGCCCTGAAGCAGGTCTTCGAGAAAGCTGGCTTCAGGGTGCTCGTCGGTGAAAGCTCGTGGCGGTTCGGACCTGAGCATGGCGAGCTTCACCGTCAGTTCATTGAGGGCATGGCACATGCCGCTGGCGAAATGCGAAGCCTCGATCCGCTTCTGCTAGACGATTGGCGCCAGCACCGGCTCGCACGTACCAACAGTTCATCTTGCGAAGTAGGCCATTGGGACGTCTTGGCATTTGCGTCTTCCATGGCGACAACTGGTTGAAGTACGACAACATGATCGTGGCGGGTTTCATGAACCGCCTGTCAAGGAGGCTCTTACTCCCACGCAGCGCTATGGGAGAGCGAGACCGAGGGGTCAAGACCGAACTACAGTCGATAGTCATGATAGGCGTCTATATCTGCGCTGGCATTTCGCTCCGACTTCATTGCCGAAAGATCTTGCAGAGCCAGGCCTGCGCCATAAATCTGGCAGCGACACAACGGGAACAAATTGCAGTCACGCAATGGAAATGTAGAGCGGGTACCGATGCGGAGCGAAACGGGGAAGACTTTCAAAGGGACGGACGAGATCTCTCGGCTTGTCGAGAGCGGAGACTGGGACGATTCCATCCTCGGCCCGCCGTCGTCATGGCCTCTCTGTCTGAGATCCGCCGTCGATATCATGCTTCCCGCGATGGCCCAGATCGTAATGTTCTGGGGCCCCGATCTGGTTGCGCTCTACAATGAGCCCTACGCTCCGACGATCGGCCAACGACATCCCAGGGCGTTCGGCCGTCCGGCGCGCGAGAATTGGCCCGAGCTCTGGGATGATCTCGAGCCGCTTCTGCGCCGGGTAATGGAGACCGGCGAGACGCTGGCGGCAAAGGATCGTCCCTTCTACATCGAGCGGCACGGCTACCCGGAGACCGTCTATTTCGACATTTCGTACTCAGCCATTCGCGATGAGTATGGAGCAGTCCGCGGCGTCTTTTGCATCGTCAACGAAACGACCGACCGTGTCCGAGCCGATCAGGCACTGCAGGCCAGCGAGGAGCGGCTTCGGGCAGTCATATCCCAGTCGGCTGCCGGCATTGGTCAGGGCAGCCTTCAAGGCGAGATCATGCACGTTAATCGACGGTTCTGTGAGATCGTCGGCTATGAAGAGGGAGAACTTCTCGGGAAAAACATCGCCGACATTACCTATGCCGGTGACATGCCCGAGCAAACCCGCCTGTTCAGCCGGCTGGCCGCGACCGGCGAAAGCTTCGATATGGAGAAGCGCTACGTCCGGAAGGACGGTGGCCTCATCTGGGTGAACAATACGGTTTCCGCGCTGCGCGATGACCAAGGGCGAATCCATCAGGTTGCCGTCATCTCGGTCGACATCAGTGAGCGCAAGAAAGCTCAGGAAGCCGAGCGCCGCCTGGCTTCTATCATTGCATCCTCTAACGATGCGATCCTTGCCATCGACCTGGACATGACGATCACGGCCTGGAACGGAGGCGCTAAGCGGCTCTATGGATACACGGCCGAGGAGATTGTCGGTCAGTCTGTCTTGATGCTGGTGCCGAAAGACAGGGTCGATGAAGAGCCGGCTTTGCTCGAGCAGGTCAAAGCTGGCTTGGTGATTGAGGCCTATGAGACCAAGCGCCGCCACAAGGACGGCCATCTGGTCGACGTTCTATTGAGCGTCTCACCCATTCATGACACCGCCGGCAAAGTTGTCGGGGCCTCGAAAATCGCTCATGATATTTCCGCGAAAATGGAAGCTGACCGGCTTCAGGCGGTGCTGATCGGCGAGTTGCATCACCGGGTCAAGAACGTATTCGCGACGGTGATCGCCATTGCGCGTCAGACTTTCGCGAAGGCGACCGATACACAGGACGCGGTCGCCGCGTTCGAGGCGCGCCTCTCGGCAATGGCCCACGCTCACGATCTGCTTGCGGAAGGTGACTGGCAGAGCGCGGACCTCGCTGCGGTGGTGGAGCAGGCCGCTGCCCCTTACCCGCCAGAGCGATTTACGATCTCCGGTCCATCGGTTCTTCTGCCGCAAAAGGCTGTTGCAACATTCTCGCTCGCCCTCCATGAACTTGGAACGAACGCGGCCAAATATGGCGCGCTGTCCGTCCCAACGGGACGGGTGTCGATCATCTGGACCTATGACCCTGAAACCTCGGCTCTCAGTCTCCGGTGGCAGGAGAGCCACGGGCCGAAAGTGGATATCCCGACCAAGAAGGGCTTCGGATCGCGACTCGTCGAGCGCTTACTAGCGGCGGAGCTTAACGGGGCATCGACCATCATCTACGACCCTGCCGGGGTCATCTGCGAGATCGAGGCATTGCTCCCGCCGCATGGCAGAGCATAACCAGCAGGAACGAATTCTACCGCCATGACTTCTGTCGTGACGTAACGCAATCAGGACCGCTATGCAGGAAAAGGATCAAAATCGACACGACGCGCGCAACGCGGGTGATCGCCTGGTCGCCGGACATGTGAGTGAAGATCCATTCGCGGCGGCGTTCAAAGCCACGCGCATGCCGATGATCGTCACGGATCCCAGCCAGCCCGATAATCCGATCATTTTTTGCAATGAGGCATTCCGGAAACTGACCGGCTACAGTGATGACGAAGTGATCGGCCGGAATTGTCGCTTTCTGCAGGGGCCGGAGACGGACCGGGACACCGTCGCTAAAATTCGCGACAACATTGCCGCCGGCCAGGATGTGGCAGTGGATATTCTGAACTACCGCAAGGACGGCAGCACGTTCTGGAACGCCGTCTTTATCAGCCCCGTGCGGGACGAAGCGGATAAGATCATCTATTTCTTTGCCTCCCAGCTTGATTTCACGACAGTCAAAAGCCGGGAAGCGGATCTCGCAGCGGCTCGACATCAGGCCGAGGCAGAGGTGGCAAAGCATACCGCCAACCTTCGCGCGGCGCTGGATGCGCGTACACTGCTCGTCCACGAGGTTGATCATCGGGTGAAGAACAACCTGCTGACCATGGCCTCGATCGTTAAAATGCAAGCGCGCGTCACCAAAGACGATCGGCAGAGGCATACACTGATGTCGGTCCTCAATCGCATCGAAGCGCTCAGCACGGTGCAACGCAAGCTGTTCACGCTCGATGACGTCTCCAAATTCGACATGTCGGAATTCACCCGAGAGCTGGTGACGGATCTGGTGGATGCCACCGGCCGCAAGGACATCCGGTTGTCTCTGGATCTCTCCCCGCTTCTCGTACCGGCCGTGAAGGCAACGCCGCTGTCCCTGATCGTCAACGAGCTTGTCGGGGATGCCGTCCGGCGTGGTTTGAGCGATGGCGGCGGCGATATCCATGTTGTCGTTCGGCGCCTGAACGGTCATTTCCTGATCCGTGTCGAAGACACGTCGGAACCAGTCGAGCCGGACAGCGAGAGCGCTGAGCTCGGCAAAATGTTGCTGGAAGCATCGGCCTTGCAGTTGGGCGCTGAAATCGAACGGAAACAGGACGGTCGAAAGACCGTCGTCGATGTGGTGCTGCTCGTTGGCGACCACCAGGAGAATGCGCATTGAAAGTCATGATTGTCGAAGATGAAATGCTGCTTGCCATGGAGCTTGAGAGCGAAGTGGAAATGGCAGGCCATCAGGTGACAGGTCTTGCCATGAGCAGCACTCAGGCACGCGAACAAATCGATGCCTCGAAGCCCGACTTCGCGTTCGTCGATATCCACCTGATGGACGGTCCGACCGGAATCGACGTGGGGCGCGAGCTTGCGGCTGCCGGTATCCCCTATGTCTTCGTCAGCGGAAATATCAAACGGATACCGCAAGATTTTGCCGGCGCGCTTGGAGCAATCGAAAAGCCCTATACGATGAACGGCATGAAGAATGCCCTCGCCTATATGTCGGCGATTATTGGAGGTGAAGAAAGCGGCGCGCCGCCAGCGAGCCTGGTCCTGGCGGAGGATGCGAACGCAGGAAAGCGCTTCGGCTAATGCTTGGAGGAGCATTTGCCAGAGGCGGATAACACGTGGGAGGAAATAATGAGCCAAAATCAGAACATTCTGAAAGAGGTCAAGCCAAAGCTTCTGGCTCTGGTTGATGAGCTCGTCGCCAGGGGTGCCGAGCGGTCTGCGGTTATTTATATGATCGAGCAAGAATCTGCCCAGCTGCGTGACGGGTTGGACAATCGATCCGATCATCAGGTTGAGGAGCCCTCAAACGATTGGCCGGCGGCAGGCAGATCCCAGTAGATCTTGCCTGCCATTCGATTTTGGCGGTTTGGTCCGGGCGATCAGACCCGGGCCAATGTTTTTCGCGCTGCGCGCACCACGGCGTCTGTCGTGATGTCGAACTTGGCGTAGACGTCGCCGATTTTGCCCGATGCGCCGAACTCATGCATGCCGACGAATTCGCCATCGAGACCAAGATAGCGATCCCAGGAATCGCGGACAGCCGCTTCGACTGCCACACGCGCGCGGGTTTCGCCAAGCACCTGGCGCTGATAACCGGCATCTTGCCGTTCGAACACGAGACGGCACGGCATCGACACGACAGCTGTTGGAATCCCGTCTTTCTGCAGGGCATCCCGCGCCCCGACCGCCAAGTGAAGCTCCGAGCCTGTTGCCAAAATCGTCAGCTGCCGCTCACCGCCCTCCGCCTCGAGCAAGACGTAACCACCTTTCGCCGATTGGTTTTCCGAGGAAGAGTCCCGGCGGAGGAGCGGCATAGGCTGGCGAGAGAGGGCGAGCAGCGCTGCCTCACGCGGGGTATCGAGGATCGTCTCCCAGCACTCTGCAGTCTCGATCGGATCTCCTGGTCGGTAGACGGCCAGCCGCGGAATTGCCCTGAGCGCGCTGAGATGCTCGATCGGCTGGTGGGTCGGACCATCCTCACCAAGTCCGATGGAATCGTGGGTCATGACGAAAATCGAACGGATTTCCATCATCGCAGCCAAGCGGATCGAAGGACGGCAGTAGTCGGAAAATGTCAGGAATGTACCGCCATATGGGATAATGCCACCATGTAGCGCCAGACCATTCATGGCGGCCGCCATGACATGCTCACGGACGCCGTAATGAATATACGAACCCTCGAAATTCCCGGGCCTGATTTCAACCTGGTTTTTCGCCTTGGTGTTGTTCGATGGCGTGAGATCTGCCGATCCGCCAAGAAGTTCAGGGATCGCGTCGAATAGATGGTTTAACACGATGCCGCTGGCCTGTCGGGTCGCCAGATCCTTCTCGGATGCGAGAAGCTCGGTCTTGGCTGCGCCGATCGCCGATTTCCAGTTCTGAGGCAGCTCGCCTTTCATCCGCCGCTCGAAGTCGCGGTTTCCGCTTCCCTCAACCCTGCTTGCCCAGGCCCCGCGCTCTGTGCCACCCTTTCCGCCGATCTTCCGCCATGCTTCGAGCAGGTCCTTCGGAATCTCGAAAGGCGGAGACGTCCAGCCTAGGATTTCCCGGGCTCCGGCGATCTCGTCTTCGCCGGGCGCATCACTATGGGCTTTCTGCGTGCCCGCCTTGGTCGGGAATCCGAACCCGATGACCGTTTTGCACGCGATCAGCGATGGGCGGTCTGTCACCTTCTGGGCTTCGATAATGGCTGCCCGAATGGCGTCGGTATCATGACCGTCGATCTCCTGGACATGCCATCTGGCTGCCCGGAAGCGAGCAGGCTGATCGTCGGACTCGGCGAGGCTTGTCGCGCCATCGATCGAAATCGAGTTGTCGTCCCAGAATGCGATGAGCTTACCGAGCTTCAGGTGGCCTGCCAGCGAAATGGCCTCGTGGCTGATGCCTTCCATGAGGCAACCGTCACCTAGAAAGACATAGGTGTGGTGATCCACCAGCTCATCGCCGAAAGAAGCGTTCAGGATCCGTTCGCCGAGCGCCAGGCCGACCGAATTCGCGATGCCCTGGCCAAGTGGCCCGGTCGTCGTCTCGATACCGGTCGCATGATGATATTCCGGATGGCCAGCGGTGCGGCTGTCAATCTGGCGGAAGCGCTTGATCTCCTCGATCGTCATATCCTGATAGCCGGTCAGGTAGAGCAGGCTGTAAAGCAGCATCGACCCATGGCCGTTGGAGATGAGAAAGCGATCCCGGTCGAACCAATGCGGATCGGCGGCGTCAAACTTCAGGAAATCGGAAAACAGCACCGTTGCGATATCGGCCATGCCCATAGGCATGCCGGGGTGACCGCTTTTGGCCGCCTGAACCGCATCCATCGACAGGAACCGGATGCAATCGGCCATATCGCGCAAATGTTGATCTTTGGGTGTGGGGACGGTTTTGCGGGTCTGGTCAGCGATGTCGGACATGATCACTCCTCTTACGTGCCTTACCCCGCGTGCGAGCCGCGGGTTAAAGGCATCTTTCTTGGAAGGGTTTTGTCGGTACGTGTTTGAAAACGACAGGATAAGCGGCAAGTTCCTTGGCCAATAACGCTCACCCGTGCATCACCTTGCAGCCGGCGCTGTTGCTCTATGTCAGGTGACGGTTGTGCGATGTTCAAAGCTTTTGACGTCATGATGAGCGCGAATGGCAGTCACGAGCTCGGTCGACGTGGGCTTGCCTGCATTCGTCTTCCAGCGCAGTTCGAACAGGACTTCTTCGTGATGCGTATCGATCGGACGAATAGCGATAAAACAGGCCTCGGCGCCGGGTGGCAGTGACGAAGCAATGTCTGGGAGCTTGTCGCCCGCCGGGACCTTTATACCGACCGATCCCTTCTGCTCGCTGGATAACCAGAGACCGAACGCCTTCAGTGGAGAAAGCGTGACAAAGGCGATCGCCGAGGCGATAGTGCCGATGATCAGCTGCCCACCACCGAAGCACAGGCCAATGGCCGTCATCAGCCAGAGCGTGGCTGCAGTCGTCACGCCCGTCGCGACATCGCCACGCCTCAGAATGGCCCCGCCGCCGATGAAGCCGACACCGGTCAAAATGCCGAGCGGCAGTCTCAGAGCGTCCATCGACCCATTCGCCGCCTGACTCGTCGACAGGAGCAGATTGGCCTGAAGCATCGAGATACACGCCGCTAATCCGACTAATACTGTGGTCCTGAGGCCTGCTGCATGACCGCCGCGTTCCCGGTTGATGCCGATAAGGACGCCGGCAACCAAAGTGGCGGCGATCCGCAAGCCAAGATCCGGCCAAGTGGGTATGATCGGCATCAGCTCGTCGAAGAACATCATCGTTACCGTCGTTCGGGCGGTGTCTGTCCAAATCGGCGTGGACGTGTATCAGCGCCGGCTGCTATGTCAGTGATGCGCATGGTGCTCGTGGCGCTTGCGCGTTGCAGCAGCCTTCTTTGCCGAGGCGGATCGCTCTTCCTTCGTTCGCGCAGCAGAAGCCTGGCCTCCTTTGCGGCCCCCTCTTTCCGAAGAGGCATGGTTTTCGGCATGACCGCGACCGGAACCGAACTTGTTGCCACCACCGCTCTCCTTGTTCACGGTCGCCCAAGCGCGACGTTCGGCCTCTTTTTCCGGGACACCGCGATCCTCATAGCCTTCCTCGATGTGTTCGGCTTTTCGTTTTTGCTTGTCGGTGTAAGCGGACTTATCGCCACGGGGCATGAGGACATCTCCCAAGTTCATCAGACGCAAGAAAAACTTTGAAGGCCTGATGAAGTTCCGCGATGCAGAGTGAGCAAGTAGGATTGATCCTTGGCGCAACAAAAGGATGCCCTAATTTAGTTGGTCCGCGGAGGAATTCGGTAGCCAAAATCAGGAGGAGATCTAATGAGTAAAGAGGAAATCAGCAGACAGGCCTATGCACGATGGGAGGCAGAGGGCCGGCCGGATGGCCAGCATGAGCGTCACTGGCGTGAAGCTGAGGAAGCGACGCGATCAACTGGGATGCCGCAGACTTGGTCTTCCGATCACGCTGGCGGGGTGTCTCCAAAAACAAAGGTCTCGAAAAGAAATCCGGCAAAGCCCGCCCGCACCGCAGCAAAATCGAAGCCCGGCGATCAAGCGACCGCTGCATAGCCGCAACGAAATCCTGAGCCATCCACCCGAAAGAGACATGTCGGGCGGATGCTAATACGGTGTAGCGGACGACGATCTATCGTTATCTTTCGTCCGTGCCGCTGGTCTCGGTGGGATCATAGTTCAGATCAAAGTCTTTCTCTTTTTTCTCGCCGGGCGGGGTGCGGTTGACCGTCGCGTCCTCGGATCCGGTCACGACGGTTGGCTTGGCACTATGAACGCCAGTGGCCTTCCGGTCCGCTTGTGACGGCGCGTACTGGCCCTTTGCATCATCTTCTGGCTTGCCCATCGCTTCCTCCTTGTTCGACTAGGTGATCAGAGAATTGGTTTGCCGCCCGTGACGGCAATAGTTGCGCCCGAGACGTAGCTCGACAGCGGATCGGCGAGCATCACATAGGATGTTGCGAGCTCCGCCGGCTGACCCGGCCTCTGCATCGGGACCTGCTTGCCGAAATTCTTCACGTTTTCATCCGGCATGGTCGACGGAATGAGCGGCGTCCAGATCGGACCCGGCGCGACAGCGTTCGCGCGGATGCCCTTGTCGGCCAGCATCTGCGCAAGGCCTGCGGTAAAATTCTGGATCGCGCCCTTGGTGGTCGCATAAGCGAGCAGGTGAGGGCTTGGGCTATCTGCATTGATCGAGGCGGTGTTGATGATCGCACTGCCTGGTTTCATATGGGGAACCGCTGCCTTCGTCAGGTAGAACATCGCGTGGATGTTCGTCCGGAACGTCAGCTCCCATTCCTCATCGCTGATATCGCCGATCTCGGAGAAGCTCGCCTGGTGTGCGGCATTGTTGACGAGGATATCGATCCCTCCGAGCTGCGAGACGGCGCTATCGATGATTTCCTTGCAGTGCGGCGCGTACTGGATATCACCCGGTACCAGGATCGCCTTGCGCCCAGCCTTCTCGACCCAGGCTTTGGTCTCCTCGGCATCTTCGTCCTCGTCGAGATAGGATATCAGGACATCGGCGCCTTCACGCGCATAGGCGATGGCAACGGCGCGACCAATCCCGCTATCGCCACCGGTAATGACCGCCTTCTTGCCGGCAAGCCGCCCTGACCCTTTGTAGGTTTCTTCTCCGTGATCCGGGAGCGGCGACATCGCACGTGTCGAGCCTGGCATAGGCTGACGCGGCGTGTCGAACGGGGGTGTCGGATAGGTCGTCATCGCTTTTCCTTCCTGGAAGCGGTTTCCAATCATTACCGGCCATCAGCGCTCTCATCCTGCGGGTGAAATGCCGTGGAGCGCAGTCGGTTCGCAGGCCGGTTTCACAAACTGGAAAACCGACGGCGCAAACGGAATGTTCCAGGCGTCTCCAAAGAGGCCGTGACATCAGCAGGAAGCGTCCTAAATTATCGGGCCGAGACGTGTTTTTGGACAGCGAGCGGAGGAGCCGGTGACATCACGCATCCTGATCGTCGACGACGAGCCTCTGATCGCGCTGACCGCGGTCGATATGGTGGAGGCGCTGGGTTACGAGGCAATCGAAGCCCATTCGGGAGCTGAGGCCCTCGAAATCCTCGGCCAAGGACAGAAGATCGACCTGTTGATCACAGACCATTCGATGCCCGGGATGTCAGGTGCCGCGCTGGTGCGTGAGGCACGACTGATCAAACCCGAACTCGCCGTCATGGTCTCCACGGGCTATGCGGAATTGCCAGAAGGGTTTGAGGAAGGGACACAGTTCCTCAGCAAGCCTTACTCCGAGTTTGATCTGTCTGCGAAAATCGAAGCGGCTATCCGGTAGATCCAGCACGAACACTGCATGAACGATGTGCTGGATCACAGCATGCATCTGATAGATGTCGGCAATATCGTCTATTGTCGTAAACGCAGGATGCCGCTACCGTTCCAGCATGCGTGGACGACTGCCAGCCAATGTTATCCTCAGGCCTGCCGATTTGGCGATGCTCGAACGCGTTTTTGCCCAGGTTATACCGGAACATGATACCCACCCCGATGAGTTGGCCATGTTGCTGGTTCGGCTGTTCCAGGACGGCATTACGGATGAGCAAGAACTGCTGACCGCAGCCGAAAAATGGTTTCGGTGATTTTCTGCCCGTCGGTGAGCGATAAAGAGCGCTGTGTCTGCGCTGCTTAGCAGCGAGGGCTGGGCGACGAAAAAGATGTTGCAAGCCGCTACAAAAAGACCGAGATGCCTTCGGTGTTGACGACATAAATGAACTCGTCCAATGCTTCTTGATCGGAAGAGAACGTTTCATTCCAGTCTGTCAGCTGGTCTTCCAAACTCGTCACTTCCATCCGCCAAGCGACGCTTTCTAAACGGCGGAAGATTTCCACGATGACCGTAGTGCCGTTCTCAGTGTAGCGACCGGAGAGCTGTGAGCGTTCAGGCGAGGGTCTGTATGTCGGGTCCATGGGGGTGTTCTGATTGATGGATGAGCGGGGATTATTGTGAGTATTCCAGAGGGTTGCAAGCTCGGCGCGCGCATTATGATACCGATCCCGAGCACCAGACATGCTCAAATGCTGACAAATCTAATCGGCCGCCCGCTCAAGGGCGACAGCAATCAAAGAACCATTCGTGGCAATGAGACGAGGGAAGCGGGTGATACCCCGTTTCAACTAAAGGTATGCTTCTCTCAGAAGCCACCACAACGGCAGGGCGCTCACAACGACAGCCGCAACCAATGCCAGAGAAAGTTTTATCATACTTGTCCGGTGGGCTTTGATTGGATCCCATTGATAGACCACGAGATGCTCCTTCCAGTTGTAGGCAGGAAAACACGGCCATCTCGAAGAGTCGAGCGACGGACGGGCAACAGTGGCGGTAAATGCGACTTCGCCGCGACCAACGAAACAATCCACGAGCTTAGGAATTATTTTAGAAGTTTTGCACAGACGTTCTCGAGATGCGTGTCGGCTGGTTCATAATTCTCCAGCTTACTTTCGTCTTTCATTGAATGCGCCGGAGTCCGCGCTATTTAAAAGTCTCTATCGGGCGGGTGCCGGACGCCCGCATGTTCATCGGGATCAGGACTGTCGATTGGAAGCTCATAGTAAGACGCTGTCGCCTGCGCCAATGCAGCAGGTCGTCGCCGAATTCGACTGGTCGAAGACATCCCTCGGTGCAATGGAGAACTGGCCGATATCCCTGAAGACCATTGTCGATATGGCCCTCGCTTCCAGCTTCCCGCAGGCGGTGATCTGGGGACCAGATCTGATCACCATCCACAATGATGCCTTCCTGCCTATCCTTGGTGAAAAGCCGCTCGCGATCGGTCGGTCATTCGCAGATATCTGGTCGGAGGCCTGGGAGCAGATCGGGCCGATCGCGACGGAAGCGTACCAGGGAAGGCCGACCTTCATCGAGGACTTCCCGCTCGTCATCAATCGCCATGGCTATGATGAGCAGGCCTATTTTACATTCTGCTACAGCCCCTTGCGCGATGATCAGGGCAATATCGCCGGCATGATCGATACCGTGGTCGAGACAACCGACACGGTCTTAGGTGCCGAACGTTTGCGACAGAGCGAAACGCGTTTCCGGGCATTCACCACGGCGACCAGCGACGTCATCTATCAGATGAGCGCCGATTGGAAGGAAATGCGACGGCTCGATGGCCGCAGCTTTTTGGCCAATACCCATGAGCCAAGCGTGCAGTGGCAGGATGCCTATCTTCTCTCAGAAGACGTCCCATCAATCCAGGCTGCGATCGATCGGGCGATTTCCGAGAAAGATGTGTTCGAGTTCGAGCACCGCGTCCGGCAGGCCGATGGCCAGATCGGTTGGACATTATCCCGCGCTGTCCCTGTTCTGGACGAGCAGGGGGCCATCATTGAATGGTTTGGCGCCGCGACCGACATCACCGAGCGGAAGCGGGCCGAGCAGCAGCAGAGCGTGATCAATCGCGAAATGGGCCATCGGCTCAAGAACACGCTTGCGATGGTTCAGGCGATCGCCAAACAGACGCTCAAGCCGGTGAAAGAGCGTGAGCCGGTCGAGGCGCTCGAAAAGCGCGTGCAGGCGCTGAGCTCCGCCCACGACATTCTGTTCGATCAATATTGGCATACGGCGCCGATCGGGTCACTGATCGCTGCGACGCTGCAGCGCCTCGTGCCGAGCGAACGGCTCCATGCCAGCGGTCCAGATATCGCAATCGGGCCGAAGGGCGCGCTATCGCTTTCGCTCGTCCTGCACGAGCTGGCCACCAACGCGCTCAAGTACGGAGCCCTGTCCAATGACGTTGGAGGGATCGACCTGACATGGAGCGTGGTTGGCGGCAATGATGGCGAGATATTCAAGCTGAGATGGGAGGAAAGTGGAGGCCCTCTAGTCCAGCCTCCGTCGGGAAGCGGTTTTGGCTCCAAACTCATTCGCATGGGCCTGATTGGAACCGGCGGGGTGACCGTGAGTTATGAGCCGGCAGGGTTCAGGGCCGAAATGACGGCCGGCCTTCACCAGATACAACATACGGAATGATGGATGGGGCAGTTGAACCAGCCAAATGGGAGGGCTGTCCTTGTCGTCGAGGACGAACCGCTCTTGCGCATGATGGCCATGGATATGGTCGAGGATGCCGGCTTCGAACCCGTCGAGGCGCGCGATGCCGACGAAGCAATCGCGTTGCTGGAAGCCAGAACCGACATCACCATCGTGTTCACCGACGTCGATATGCCCGGCTCGATGGACGGCCTGAAATTGGCGGCCGCAATACGCGACCGCTGGCCGCCAATCGAAATTGTGATCACATCCGGGCATTTCAGGCTGGACGATAGCGCAATCCCGGCCAGAACGGTGTTCTTCCCAAAGCCGTATGATCATCAGGAAGTGGTGGCAACGCTCCGCTGGATGGCCGGTGTCTGAGTACAGCCAGTTCCATTCAATGCCTGAGCGACATGGTTGACCTCATGTGATCAAATTAACGTCAGATCTCAATCGTTCGGCCCGAGCTTGAATTCCAGCTCGTGTCCACCACATGGCTTTGCGCCGTGAAGGAATACCGAAATGCCATCCTTTTTCGAAACCACGTTCGGCCCGGTCGAACTGGAAATCATCGACATCGCCTTGAAATTCTGGAGAAGCCGACACGGGTTCTCCAAGGATGATCCCGACACGGTAATCGCTGCCGAAATCTGCCTCAACCTTTTCCGTGAAGGCCACAACACGCTACCGGCTCTGCTTCAGGCCATGGACGCCCACAAAGCGTTAGCCGACATTGCTGCGGCTCATGACCTGACCGAGATTCGCAGGCTTGCGACCGGGTAATGAGACGTCGACCACGCTTTGAACTGGCTCGATCATCGGCTCCTCGATATGGGGTTTCGAGAAGATTCAGCCTCCGCCGGTCAGAAATCAGCTGGATCTTCGAGATGGTTACAGACGGCGATAATCTTGATCTGTTGGAACCGTTCTCGCTCACCGCAGGTTAGCGGTCCACGTTCTCTGTGAACGCAACGCTAGCGACAGTACACCAGGACATGACTCAGGAACTTGACCCGACCAGCGACGCCGCGCGGACAAGCGAAGATGCTGATGCAAATCGCGAAACGCTTGTGAAAAATGCCGACGCTGCTCTGCATCGGGTCGATCACTGTGGCGAGCAGACCTTCCGATCATCGTCCGATGTCCCTGACCTCGTAGAGGTCAGGGAGTTCTCACGCAGTTCGAACGGCGATACCTGGTCGATCGGGAAGGATCGTCAGGGCTCGATGATGGTGCTCCACCGTGGAAACTTGCCATCCGCGGCCATCAGACGGTGAAGCCAGTCAGCGCTTTCCTCAATACCGGCCCCAGAGGTCCCCAGCATGATGCTCTGGTCGTGACGCTGAGGAACACCGAAGACCGTGGAGACGTCGAGCGAACTGGGGTAATGAGCAGCCTATTGACTGAACTGGGATTAATTTCGCCTGACACCCGGAGAGGATAGCCTAGCGGTCAATCGGATGGCGGTCGTTGAAGCTTATCGGTTAAGCGATACAGACATGGAAACGTTGTCTGACATCGGTGTCAGTCGTCGCTGATCAGTTTCTCGCAACCCATCGCGGCCATCCTCCGCAACCGGGCGAAGGTAATCCCGGCGCCATGCTTACGAACAAGGACTTTGCGCTCCAGTTCGTCTGAGCGCTTGCACAACCGGCATTCCACCGCAATGACAGGCACCCTCACCTGCCGGAGCGTCGTGGTCAGATCAAGTGTGTGGGGTGGATCGCGTTTCAACGGGCAACGTCGCCATCTGTATTGTGCCCTATCAGGTCGTCGAAATTTTCTTGCAACCCTGATTAAACGAATGGGCGCTTGCCCATCTTTCTCGGAAAAATCCTCAGTTGACGCGACGGAAACGGCGGTGGCTGCCGTGTAACGGATATGCCCGGTCGTAAGAGTGTCGGGCTATGCGAAAGTGAGGATACCCATGAAGAAGTTTATTTCGTTGGCCCTGGCGGGTCTCGCAGTCTCTGCTGCCGTCTCTGTTGCGCCGGCTGAGGCGCGCCAGGGATGTGGTGTCGGTTTCCATCGCGGCCCGGCCGGATACTGCCGCCCGAACCGTCCTGCTGTCGTCGTCCGACCCGGTCTTCCCAGGGTCGGTATCTTTTACGCCGGGCGCGGTTACTGGGATGGTCATCGCTACTGGGCGCATCGCTATTGGCACCAAGGCGGCTGGCGCTATCGCTGAGCATACTGCCATCACATCTGCTGTCTGGTCTCATGGCCGGACAGCAAGAGGATCACGACTGAGGAAATTTCGATGATGAAGCGATTGAACCTTATCCGCGTTGCCGGGTTGAGGACTGGATCTGCCGCGGCCCTTCTGCTCATCGCAGGCCACGGGGCCCTGGCGGCAGACGGTAATGGATCGAAGGAAGTGACCCGTGCGCAGTTCGAAACCCGTCAGCAAGCGGTTTTCTTCAAGGCTGACAAGGACAACAATCATCTCGTCAGCCGGGACGAATTTATTGCGGCGCGGCCGGCCGGAGACCCCACCAAGCTGGGGAAACGTTTCGACCGCATGGACGCAAATCACGATGGATCCGTTGATGCCGGGGAACTTACGGCGATGCTCGACCGTCGGTTCAAGCGGCTCGATAAAGACGGGAATGGCGTGCTGTCCGTTAGCGAGCGTGCGGCTGGACGAAAGCAGGTCGACAAACCGACAGACGGTTGAAACAACGTATCGTCCGAAAGCGGTCGCCTTTGCGTGATATCGATCCGGACCTTGACTTGATGGGGCGCATCGCAGCTGGAGATGCCGGCGCGGTGCGCCAACTGGTCTCAACCTCAACCCCGCGAATATGGTTGCTCGCGTGCCGTGTACTGCATGATCAGGCGGCGGCAGAGGACATCGTACAGGAGACGTTGATCCGCGCGGTCCGCACGGCGCCGAAATGGAAAGCAGGAAGCGCGAGGCTTGATACATGGCTCCACACGGTGGCGCTCAATTTGTGCCGCGACACGTTGCGGCGACGAAAGGAAGTTGCCATGCCGGAGCTTCCCGAACGGGCAGATCCGGCCTCCGGAGCGGAGGCATCGCTGATCGACGCCGAGCGTTCTGCTCAGGTAGCAGTTGCGATTCAGGGCCTGCCTGATCGTCAAAGAGAGGCGATTATCCTCGTGCATTACCAAGGGCTTTCATCCAATGAGGCAGCGACCATCCTCGAGGTCAGCATCGAAGCGCTGGAATCGCTTCTCTCGCGTGGTCGCAGACATTTGAAACAGCAATTTTCAAAGCAGGAGCATGACGATGCATGACGGCCTCGATATTGAACGCTTCCGCGATCTCGCCGAATGCTATGGTGCCAATATCGATTGCTGGCCGCAGGAGATCAGGCGGCCGGCCGCCCGACTTATCGCCCGCCTGCCTGAAGCCCGCGATATTATCGCTGGGGAGAAGGCGCTCGATATCACGTTATCCGCGTGGTCGGTCCCCGCGATTCCTCACGACCTTGAAAGGCAGATGAGCAGGATCGCGACCGCGTCCGGGCAGCAGTTCATACGCAAAATGAAAATCTGGTGGGCAAGCATCGGAATAGCGGCCGCCCTGTCCGGTGTCACCACCGGAGCGATGGCGACCGTGCTGTTCTCGCAAGCACCCCAATCTTACAGCAGCACGGTTTTCGGCGATGTCGATGATGGGGACAACTGATACATGAACAAACCTGGTCTCGCACTCACTGTCTCGATCATCGTCAACCTGTTCTTGATTGGAGCCATCGTCGGAAACCTGTCATGGCAACGGTTCGGGCACCGCATGATCGCTGCCGGATCGCTCCGTGTCGCGGGTGCTGAACTGCCCGCGGAGGACGGAAAGGCGTTCCGCTCGGCGATCCGGGAGGCTCGGACAGGGCTTGCGGAGACGATCAAGAAGAGCCGAGAGGCCAAGGCCCGGGCTGCCGACTTTCTTAAGGCGCCACAGGTTGATGGGGCGGCCGTGCTCGACGCTTTACAGGAGGCGCGGGCTGCCGATTTTTCCGTGCGGGAGGGTATCGAGAAGCGGGCTGTCGCGTTCGCCATTGGCCTTCCGGCGGACGATCGCGCGCGACTGGCCGACGCGATCAATGATCGGCTCCAGCGAGCGATGGAAAGGTCGCAGTAAACCGGCCAAATCCGGCTCGGCTGAAGGGACCACACTATGGACGGCACTTCGGAATTTGATCACAGTCGAAAACGACGATGCCGAATAAAACAGCCTTTATCTTGATCCGCTCTTTTAATCCCGAGAGAGTTGTTTTCTCGTGTCATCCGCGAAGTGCCGCGTTCCAACAGCAGTTAGGGTCGTGTTATTTCAGAGGCTTGCCCGTAGTCTCGTGGTGAAACGCCGCGGTCGACAGTTCGGATCTGTTCAAGAGCGGGATGTCGCCTGTCACTTAGACAGGAGCCGAAGTCGATTCACGGACAATGAGTGAATAGTCGATCTCATAATGGTTGGGCACCCTGTGCCCATCCAATCTGGCAAGCAGATATTCTCCGGCGCCGCGCCATGTGACATCGGTCGGCACATGCAAAGTGGTGAGGGCAGGTCTCAGGTGGCGGCTCCAGTCCAAGTCGTCAAAGCCAACGACGGAAAGATCTTTCGGCAGTTGCATGCCTCGCCGTTCGGCTTCCAGCATAACGCCATAGGCAAGCACGTCGTTGCCACAGGCGATTGCGGTCGGAGTGGTCTTCCCTGTGAGAAGTTGGCGAGCGGCCTCGCGCGCATCATCCAGAGTGTAGCGCACCTCGATATGCCATTCGCCCGGGACGTCTAAACCGTTTTCCGCCAAGGCGCGCCGAAAGCCACGGATACGGGCGCTGGCCCGGTCGTTGTTTCGCTGGAGCGCGCTGACGATGCCGATTTTCTTATGACCGAGCGAGATCAGGTGCATCATCGCCCGGTGGGCGGCCGCCTCGTTGTCGACGCCGATGCTCGCCGCCGCTCCATTCGGGTTGTAGACGCCGACATTGATCGAGGGCATGTCGCGCGCGACGAGCAGGTCCCTCAAAACCTGATGATGACAGTCGCCACGCAGGATCAGTCCGTCTATGCCGCGGCCGATAAGGTTGCGCGCCTGCTCCAGCTCCACATCTATGTCGTATTCGTTGGTGGCGAGGATCAGCATGTAGCCGCGCGAAGACAGGAATTTCTGCAGCGCCTCTATGCCGCGTGCGAACATGGCATTGTCGATGGTCGGGATGATGGCGCCGATCGTGCGCGTACGGTTGCTGGAAAGCGCCCGCGCCATGCCATGCGGCACATAACCCGTCTCTTCGACGATAGATTGGATGCGCAGTCGCAGCTCTTCGCTGACGCTTTGCGGATTATTGAGCGCGCGCGAAACGGTTGCAGTGGAAACCCCTGCCAGCCGCGCGATGGCTCTTATCCCGGTCTTCTCTTTTTCAGCGCTCATCCGTGCACTCGTCTGTAACGTTACATAGCTTAGCAATGCTTTCCGCGCGGCTGTCAAACGAATAATACGCCGCAATGCAACCAGAATTTATATATTTGATGCGGTTGACAGGGTCGAAATAGAGGGTCTATGTAACCGGTTACATGATCTAAGCTTGGGAGAAGCAAGGTTGTGTCGCTCGAGGAGGAGCGCTGGAACACCGCCTTTGGGCGGCCAAGTGGAGGAAAGCATGCCAAAAATCTCCGCAGCCCGTATTCTGATTGCATCCTGCGTGCTTGCCGGCGCCACCAGCCCTGCATTTGCGTTCGACTGGAAGGCGCATGACGGCGAAACGGTTTCGTTTCTCGCCAACAACAATCCCTGGTCCCAGGCCGTGCTCTCCTACAAGGACGAGTTCACCAAACTGACCGGCATCGAGCTGAAGGTCGATTCCTATCAGGAACAGCAGATGCGCCAGCGTCTGGTGACCGTGATGAATTCTAAGAGCGACGAAGTCGACGTCTTCATGACGCTGGCATCGCGCGAAGGCGAGCAGTTTGCCGCTGCCGGATGGTATGCCGACCTTACGGCCTCCGCACAGAAAGATGTCTCGCCTGACTATGATTTCGCCGGCATCAGTCCGGCGCTGGTCAAGGCTGCCACCTTCGGCGGCAAGCTGACCAGCATTCCGCTCAATCTCGAAGGCCCGCTGCTTTATTACCGCACCGATATCTTCGAAAAGTGCAAGATTGCCAAGCCGACGTCGCTCGCCGATGTACAGGCGGCGGCCAAGACGCTGAAAGAGTGCGACAGCAGCATCACGCCCTTTACATCGCGTGGCCTGAAGGCGGCGATCGCCTATACGTTCAGCAATGTCCTGCATAACATGGGTGGCAAGTATATTGTCGACGGCAAGTCGGCCCTGTGCTCGCCGGCCAGCCAGAAGGCGATCGGCTATTACGGTGAGCTGCTCAAGGATTATGGCCCGCCCGGCTCGTCGAATTACAGCTTTTACCAGATCTCGGCGCTCTATCGTGCCGGCCGCGCGGCGATGGCGTTCGAATCCTCGAACGAGCTGCGCACCATCATGGAAGGCGGCGAACGTCTGAAGGATACGGATGTGATCCCGCTGCCGGCGGGTGACGCGGGCAGCGTGCCGACGGCGATCGGCTGGGGCCTGTCGGTCTCCGCCAACAGCGCCCACAAGGATGCCGCCTGGTATTTCGTGCAATGGGCATCCAGCCCGGAAATGCAGAAGCGTCTTGCCATCCAGGGTGTTGCCGCGCCGCGTGCCTCGGTCGCCGATGATCCGGAATACAAGAAGTGGATTTCCGAGGCGCCGGTGCGCGCCAGCTGGCAGTCGGCGCTTGGCGAGCTTGCAACGAAGGGGTCTTCCGAAGTCGGTTACCCGATCATCGCCAACCCGGAATCGCGTGATTACATCGGCCAGGCCGTGCAGGATATTCTCCTCGGCCAGAAACCGGTCGCCGAGGCCTGCGCCGCGGCAGACAGCGCGCTCGATGGGCTGATCGCCCGCAAATAATCCGGTCTGATTTTCGACCGATACCAAACTTAAGTCGCGACCCCGATCGTCGGGGTCGCCAGTCCCCAGATCCTGCCCCGATACCGATTGGAGAGCCCTCCATGAAACCAGGCTTGAACGACAGCCAGGGACGGCAGCTTGCTGCCTTGTCCGCACCGGCGGTGATTTTTACCGTCGCGATGATCGCCTTCCCGGTCGTTTATACGATCTGGCTCGGTTTCCGGTCGTTTTCCAGCACCGGCGCCTCCAGCTTCACGGGGCTTGCCAACTACACGGCGCTGATCAAAGACGGCGAGTTCTGGAACGGGCTCTATGTCACCTTCGCGCTCTATATCCTTTCCATGGTGCTGCAGCTCGTTTTCGGCATCTATCTCGCCATGCTGCTCTTCCATTCCAAGCGGCTTTCCGGCTTCCTGCGCTCGCTTCTGATCTCGCCTTTCATGATGCCGCCGGTTGTGGCCGGCATGATGTGGCTGGTCATTCTCGATCCGTCGCTCGGCGCTGCCAATTATATCCTTCAGTCGCTCGGCCTGCCGCCGTCCGAATGGCTGGCCTCGCCGACCTGGGTCATCCCGACCGTGGCCTTGATCGATACCTGGCAATGGGCACCCTATGTGGCACTGATCGTGCTCGGCGGCCTGCAGTCACTGCCACCCAGTGTCTATGAAGCCGCACAGATCGACGGCGCCTCGCCGGCCCGCATTTTTCGCCGCATCACGTTGCCGCTGCTCCTGCCGACCATCGTCACCGCCGCGGTGCTGCGCAGCGTCGATCTGCTCCGCTTCTTCGACATCATCTACATCACCACCCAGGGCGGGCCGGGCAATGCGTCGAACACGCTCAACATCTACGGTTTCCGCGTCGGTTTCGAGTTCTTCAACATCGGTTACGCCAGCGCCCTGATGATCACGCTTTCGGCCATCGTGCTGGTCGCCGTGCTGATGCTCAACCGCCTGCGCTCTGCCGTGGCCTGGTGAGGGAGACAGCCATGAACGCTACCCAAAATTCAGATCGCTGGCTCCACTGGCTGAACACGATCCAGCTCACCATTGCCGGCATCCTGATCCTCGCGCCGACCGTCTGGATGGTTCTCTCCTCCTTCAAGCCGTCCTTCGAGGTCACGTCCTATCCTCCGACGCTGTTTTTCCAGCCGACCTTCGAAAACTATGAAACGCTGTGGCAGACAACGCCGTTCTTCTCCTATGCGTTCAACAGTTTCGTTGTCACCATCGGCTCGACCCTGCTCGGCCTGATCTTCGGCATTCCGGCCGCCTTCGCGGTCTCCTGGTCACGGGTCACCTGGCCAGCGATCCTGACGCTCGCCGCGCGCATGGCGCCGGGCACGCTGTTTCTTCTGCCCTGGTACATCATGTTCCGCGAGGTCGGTCTCATCGGCTCCTATACGGCGCTGATCCTCAGCCATGCGGTCATCACCATGCCGATCGTCATCTGGGTCCTGCTGCCTTTCTTCGACAACATTCCGCGCAGCGTGTTCGAGGCGGCGCAGATGGATGGCTGTTCGGTGACACGGGTGCTCTGGAAGATCGCGCTGCCGCTGGTCGGCTCCGGTGTCGCCGTCTCCTCCATTCTCGCCTTCGTCTTCTCCTGGAACTTCTTCCTCTTCTCGTTGATCCTGTCGAATTCCGACACGAAGACACTCATCGCAGCCGCATTCAATTTCGTCGGAGAGGGTTCTACGCAATGGGGATCGCTGATGGCCGCCGCAACGCTGATCGCGCTGCCGCCACTTGCGCTCGCCATTCTGGTGCAACGCTGGCTGGTCGCCGGCCTCACTCTCGGCGCCGTTAAAGGATGATCATCATGAGCGACAGACAAAACTCACGCATGCGGGCCTCGGTTTTTCACGGAGACCGCCGCATCACCATCGAAGACCAGGATATTCCAGCCGTCAGTGAGGGCGAGGTTCTGGTCAAGGTCAGCCGCACGGCTCTGTGCGGCTCGGATTTCAAGCTCTGGCACAAGGGCGCGGAATTCACCGCCGGCCACGAGATCTTTGGAACGGTCGAACAGCCGGGCCATCCGCGCCACGGCCAGCGCAATGTCGTTTATATCCCGCTGCATTGCGATCACTGCGAGGCCTGCAAGGCCGGTGACACGCAGATGTGCCTGGAAGTGTCGAGCCTGATCGGCTGGAACCGGCCGGGCGGTTATGCGGAATATCTGCCGGTGCCGGAAAACTGCCTCCTGCCGGTCCCCGACGATATCGAGGATGATCTGGCGCCGCTTCTGCTCGATACGATCGGCACGTCCGCGCATGCGGTCCGTTTCGCCATGCCGCTGGTGCCGCCGGAAGAGAATGCGCCCGTGCTCGTCATGGGTGCCGGCCCGGTTGGCCTCGGCGTTCTTCTGGCGCTGCAGAGCCTCGGTTACACCGACATTCATGTCGCCGATCCCATTGAGGAACGGTTGCAGATCGCGCTTTCCTTCGGTGCCAAGGCCCACCCGGTCGGGTCGCGGGAAAAACGCTTCAAGCTGATCTTCGAATGCTCGGGTGCGCATGCAGCCCGTAATCTCGGCATCGAACTCGTCCTGCCGCGCGGCGCGCTGATGCTGGTCGGCGAGAATGCCCAGCCCTGGACGATCGAGGAGGGCAAGATCTTTCGCCGAAAGGATTTTTACATGATCCGGACTTTCTATTTCCCGATCCGGGATTTCGAGCCGAATATCGAGCTGCTCAGGAGGAACAGGGAGAAATACCGGCGCTTCGTCGATGCAGCCTTCGGGCTCGACGCGCTGCCGGAAAATTTCGCCCGCTTTGCCGAAGGCAAGCTGATCAAACCTGTCCTGTCCTTCGGGTGATCCATGGCCTCCATCAGCATCAAGAACCTGTCCAAAAAATTCGGTGAACTCACCATCATTCCGGGTCTCGACCTGGAGATTGCCGATGAGGAGTTCGTGGTTTTCGTCGGCCCATCGGGCTGCGGCAAGTCCACGCTTCTGCGCATCATCGCCGGGCTCGAGCCGTCGAGCGGCGGTGACATTTTCATCGGCGATACCAAGGTCAACAACGTGCCGGCCTCCAAGCGCGATATCGCCATGGTCTTCCAGGATTATGCGCTCTATCCGCATATGACGGTCTACGGCAACATGGCGTTTGCGCTCGAACTGCGCGGCATGACAAAGCCGGAGATCGACCAGCGCGTGCGCCGCGCCGCCGGCCTTCTGCATATCGAGCCCTTCCTTGAGCGCAAGCCGAAGGCGCTTTCGGGCGGCCAGCGCCAGCGTGTCGCCATGGGCCGCGCCATCGTGCGCGATCCAAAGGTTTTCCTGTTCGACGAACCGCTGTCCAACCTCGACGCAAAACTGCGCAACCAGGTGCGCGCTGAGATCAAGGCACTCTCCCAGGAACTCAGGACGACGATGATCTTCGTCACCCACGACCAGGTCGAGGCGATGACGATGGCGGACCGCATCGTCGTCCTGAAGGGTGGCGAGATCCAGCAATATGGCCGACCGGAAGAGGTTTATGAAACGCCGGCCAACCAGTTCGTCGCGGGTTTCATCGGCTCTCCGGCCATGAACTTTTTCGACATCCGCCGCGCGGGTGACGGTTTTGCTCTCGTGGGTGCGGACGGGCTGAAGGCACCGGTGCCGGATGCCGCAAAGGTGGGACTGGGCGCGATGGAGGAAGCCGTCATCGGCATCCGCCCCGAACATTTCCTGCATGCGCCCGATGATCCCGCGGCCTTTGCCGTGACCATCGATCTGGTCGAACCGCTCGGCTCCGACACGCTGGTGCATTTCAATCTCGCAGGCGTCAGGACGGTGGCAAGGGTCAATCCCGAACTGCGTCCGAAGGTTGGCGAACAGCTGAAACTCGCCGCCCAGCCGGGCAAGGCGCATGTCTTCGACAAGGCGTCCGGAAGGGCGATCCGATGATTGGAGAGATCACAATTCCCGATGCGAAGGTGCCGAAGGTCGTCTGCCTCGGCCTTTCCGCCCTCGACCGCATCTGGCGGGTGGAGACGGGATTTTCCGGCGGCGGCAGCGAGAAGATTAGGGCGGCCGAACATCTGACCGAGCATGGCGGGCTGGCGGCCAACGCTGCCGTCACCGTTGCCAGACTGGGCGGCACGACCGCGTTCTGGGGCAGGGCGGGCGACGACGATGCCGGACGCTTCATGGCCGGTGCCTTTGCCGCCGAAGGCGTCGATGTCGAACATTTCCGTCTCTTAGAGGGCGGAGCCTCCTCGGTTTCCGCCATCATTGTCGACGGGAATGGCGAGCGGCAGATCGCCAATTTCCGCGGCGCCTTTCCGACAGACCCTTCCTGGCTGCCGCTCTCCACGCTCGATGCCGATTGTGTTCTCGGCGATCCGCGCTGGCCGGACGGGGCGGATGCCTTGTTCCGCAGCGCCCGGCAAAAGGGCATTCCGACGATCCTCGACGGCGAAGTCGCCGACAGCGAGATCTTCGAGCGTCTTTTACCGCTGACGGATCAGGTGATTTTTTCGGAGCCGGGACTGTCGGGTTTTGCCGGGCCGGACATAGCCTCAGCCCTTCAACACGCCGCTTCCTTCGGCAGCAAAATGGTGGCGGTGACGCGCGGCAACAAGGGCCTCGTCTGGCTGGAGGATGGCCGTATCCAGGAAATGCCCGCACCGAACGTGGTTGCGATCGACACCACCGCTGCCGGCGACGTTTTTCACGGCGCCTACGCCTTTGCGATCGGCGCCGGCGCCGCGATCGAAGACAGCCTGACCTTTGCCAGCGCGGTTGCCGCGCTGAAATGCACCCGCGCCGGCGGCCGCGCCGCCATCCCGACACTTGATGAACTCAGATCCTTTGAAAGGAAGACCCATGCTTACACTCGGTAAATCCCGCGGCCTTGCGCGCCTTGCCAATAAGGAAGGTCATTTCTGCATGGTCGCCCTCGACCAGCGCCCGCCGCTTTTCGAAGCGATCGCGGCTGCCCGCGGCATCGACAAGACGAAAGTGCCGTTTTCCGACGTCATCACTGCTAAGCGCCTGCTGGTGGAAAAACTCTCGCCGCATTGCAGCTCGATGCTGTTCGATCCGAACTATGCGATCCCGGCTGCGATCGATGTTCTGCCGGCCGATTGCGGCCTGATCGTCACGCTCGAAGATCACCGCACCGAAGAGACCGAAGGCGGCCGCAAGTCGAAGGTGATTGCCGACTGGAGCGTCGAAAAGATCCGCCGCCTCGGTGGCGATGCCGTCAAGGTTCTTGCCTGGTATCGCCCGGATGCTTCGCCGGATGTGCTCGAACATCAGAAGAATTTCGTCCGCCAGATCGGCGAGGACTGCAAGCGCTTCGATATCGCCTATGTGCTCGAACTGCTGGTCTTCCCCTTCCTCGGCCAGGCCGGCCATACGGCGGACTATGTCGAGTCTCCGACCAAGCTACCGGAACTGGTGATCGACAGCGTGCGCGAATTCGCCAAGCCGGAATATGGCGTCGATCTCCTGAAGCTGGAAAGCCCGCTTGCCGCAAACAGCCTGCCGGCCCGTGACGGCAGCGCGGCCGCCAAGGCTGCGCAGAACGAATTCGACATGGTCGGCAAGATCTGCGCCGATGCCGGCATTCCCTGGGTGCTTCTCTCCGGCGGTGCCGCGCCGGAAAAATTCGAACTCGTGCTGGAATATGCCTATGCGGCCGGCGCCGGTGGTTTCCTTGCCGGTCGGACGATCTGGCTCAATTCGATCCGCACGCATTTCCCCGACACGGCTGCCGTCGGCAAGTCGCTGGCGCATGAAGGGGTTGCTGTTCTCGATAGCCTCAGCCGCCTGACGGCGGAAAAGGCGCCGAAGTGGAAAGCACCGGCGCCGGCCTTCGAGGCGATCAAGAACGAAGGCGATTTCGCCCAGAGCTACGCCGCGGCCTGAGACCGAACCTGTCGGGCGCCGTGAGCTGATCATGGCGCCCGGTCAAAATTCCTAAAAAAATGCGAGGCTAGGATGATCCAGGACCCGTTCAGTTTTCCACCCGGCTTCCATGCCATCGTCATTGGTGGGGCGGGCGATATCGGCTCGGCCATCGCCGAACTCTTTCACGCCCGCGGTGCAACCGTCACCGTGACCGGCCATGACCAGCCCGCAGTCGATCGCTGCCGGCTGAATGGCATGCAGAGGATATCGGGCGCGGTTCTCGACGTCACGTCCGATGCCGATGTCACAGCCTTTGCCACTGGTTTCGAGCGGGTCGATGCCGTGGTCAATTGCGCCGGCATTCTGGCCCGCGACGAGGAATTCAAGATCGAGATGTTCCAGAAGGTGCTGGACGTCAATCTGACCGGCACGTTCCGTATCTGCATGGCCTTCAAGCCGCATCTCGCCGCCTCGAAAGGCTCGATCGTCAATATTGCTTCCATGAATGCTTTTGCCGCACTGCCGCGCATCCCCGCCTATTGCGCCAGCAAGGGCGGCGTCGTGATGCTGACCAAGGCGCTTGCACTCGCTTGGGCGGAAGAGGGTATTCGCGTCAATGCCGTCGCGCCCGGTTATATCGAGACGGCGATCAACGCCGAGGGACGCAAGGACAAGGCGCATCACGACAGGATTGCCGGCCGCACGGCGCTCAAGCGCTGGGGCAAGCCAGAAGACGTCGCGGGAATGGCCGTTTTCCTCTGCATGTCGGCCTCCGAATATGCGACAGGCACCGTTTATGCGATCGACGGCGGTTTTCTGGCAGGATGACGAGGGAAGGGGTTTTCCATGCAAGATGAGACTAGGATCATCTCGGCCGAAGCGCTGGTTTTTCGTGTGCCGCTGGCAAAACCGGTCTCGACCTCGTTCGGCACCATGCTCGACCGCCCGGCGGTCTTCGTGCGCCTCGAGGACGATCGCGGCACGGTCGGCTGGGGCGAGATCTGGTGCAACTGGCCGGCCTGTGGTGCCGAACACCGGGCGCGCCTGCTTGTCAGCGATATCGCGCCGCGTGTTATCGGAAAACCTCTGCCGCCTCCATCGGAACTCTTCCGGCAATTGACGGCGTCGACCGAAATTCTCGTCCTGCAGACCGGCGAGGTCGGCCCTTATGCGCAGGTTATTGCCGGTTTCGACATGGCCTATTGGGATCTGACGGCACGCCGTTCCGGTTTGTCATTGGCGAGGGCGATTAGCGACACGGCCACCGGCCGGGTACGCGCCTATGCCAGCGGCATCCATATTCTTGATGCGGAACGCATGGTGGCCGAGGCTCGCTCCGCTGGGTATCGCGATTTCAAGGTGAAGGTCGGTTTCGATTTCGACCGTGATCTCGATCTTCTGCGCCGCCTGCATGCTGATCTCCGCCCCGGCGAGACGCTGCATGCCGACGCAAACCAGGGTTTTTCCGCCGAACAGGCCCGCGCCTTTTTACGCGCGACAGACAATCTTGGCCTCGGCTGGATGGAAGAACCGGTGCGGGTGGACTCTTCCGAAACTCTCTGGGCGGATCTTGCCGGGTTCACATCGACGCCGCTGGCCGGTGGTGAGAACCTGATCGGCGAGGCGGCCTTCCATTCCGCTATCGAAGCCGGCAGCCTCGCCGTCATCCAGCCCGATGCGGCGAAATGGGGCGGGCCGAGCGGCTGTTTTGCTGTTGCGCAGGCCGCCCGCGCAGCCGGAAGACGGTATTGCCCGCATTTCCTCGGAGCCGGCATTGGGCTGGTAGCCTCAGCCCATATTCTCGCGGCTGCCGGTGGGGACGGCATGCTGGAGATCGACGTCAATCCCAATCCGCTGCGCGATGCCATCCAGCCACGCTGGCCGGTGGTTCACGACGGCTGGGTCGAGTTGCCGGAAGGTGAGGGGCTCGGTGTCGAGCCGGATCTGCAACAACTGGCGCCCTTCGAGACGATGCGGCTTGTTGCGGAACAGCGGACGTGATGCCTTCAGGCGGCATCGCCCTTTTCATCCTTCTGTCTTTCGTCGCCGCCTATATGCAGACGCTGACCGGTTTTGCCTTCGGCCTGCTTTTGATGGGTGCGGTGGCTTTGACCGGGCTCATCCCCCTGCCGGAAGCCGCGATCATCGTCAGCCTGCTGACACTCGCCAACGCATTGATGGTTCTGGTCAAAGGATGGCGGGAAATCGCCCGAAAACCGTTCCTGCTATCGCTTTGCGGCGCCATTCCGCTGATCTTGGTCGGCTATGTGCTTCTCGACTTGCTGGCCTCGTCGTCGCTCGCCGCCCTGCGGCTGATCCTCGGCCTCGTCATCATCGTCTCCAGCCTGCAGCTGATCTTCAGGCCCAGTCCGCGTGAAACCCTGTCCTCGGGGCCGAGCTTCGTGTTCTTCGGCGCGCTTGGCGGCATCATGGGCGGGTTGTTTTCCACCGCCGGGCCACCGCTCGTCTATCATCTCTATCGGCAACCGCTGCCGCACAGCACGATCCGTGAAACGTTGGTGGCGGTGTTTTCGATCAATGCCATGTTCCGCCTCGTGCTGGTAACGGCTTCGGGAGAGCTGCCGTCCCATGCGATCGTCTGGGCTGCCGCCGGCCTGCCAAGCGTGTTGATCGCCACCTATGCTGCCCGTCGCTGGCCGCCGCCTCTGTCACCAGCGGCTCTCCGGCGACTGGCTTTTGTCCTACTGCTGATGTCGGGATTATCGCTGGCCCTGCCGGTGATAATGGGATGAAGTGTTGTATCACGCGCCTCGACGGCTGATATAGGCCTCTGGTTGGAGTGCTTTCGGGAGATTGGCATGGAGGGATGTTGTTCAGGAGCGGCGCGAAATGGGCAAGGTTTAGCGCCGACCGAAACGGCAGGTTCCAGCATCCGTGGCCGGCCGGGCCAGACGATTGCAGTCAAGGGCGGCGAGAGCTTTGTCGGCACCGACGATCCGGTGATATCCGGCGATGGCGAAGGGCCGGCGCGAAAGATCCTGCTTCAGGATTTTCATCTTGAGGTCGAGACGGTGACGGTGCACCGTTTTGCCGAATTCGTCGAGGCAACGGGGCATGTGACGGAATCGGAACGGTTCGGCATGTCGGCCGTGTTCGCACCGCTCCTGAAGGATCAGGGCATGGTGACCGGCGGTGTCGTCAACACGCCCTGGTGGACCCGGATCGATGGCGCGAGCTGGAAGAAGCCGGAAGGGCCGGGCAGTTCGATCGACGACCGGCTGGACCATCCGGTAACGCAGGTTTCGTGGAATGATGCGGTCGCCTTTGCCACTTGGGTCGGCGGGCGCCTGCCGAGCGAAGCGGAATGGGAGCATGCGGCGCGTGGCGGCAACCGGCGCCGGCGGTTTGCCTGGGGTGACGAGGAACCAACCGACGAAAAGACTTTTTGCAATATCTGGCAGGGTGAGTTTCCGCGCCACAACACCCTTGCCGACGGTTATTTCGGCACGGCGCCGGCGCGCAGTTTCGAGCCGAGCGAGGCGGGCTTCTACAATCTGGCCGGCAATGTCTGGGAATGGAGCGCTGACGCCTTCAAGGTTCGCTCGCTCTCCAAGGCGGCAAAGCTGCGCAACGACCAGGCGAAAAAATCCGCCGACAAGGTTTTGAAGGGTGGCTCGTTCCTTTGCCACAAGAGCTATTGTTATCGCTACCGGATCGCCGCCCGCATGGGCCTCTCCGCCGATAGCGCGGGCAGCAATACTGGCTTTCGTGTCGCTTATGATCGCCTGCCGTTGTGAGCAAAATCTACCAGGGCAGGATCTGGCCGTTATAATTGTAGAATGTGCCGGTCTGGTGAGGTCCGGAATGGTCGATGACCTCGCGCATGCGGGAAACGCTTTCAGAGACGGTCATTCCACGGCCGCCGGTGGTAGCCACATTGCCAGGATGGATGCCGAGCACGCAGATCTGGCGCGGACCGAGATCGATCGCGAGGCTTTTCATCACCATGTTGAGGCCGGCCTTGGACGAGCGGTAGGCATAGGATTTTCCGGTATTGTTGAGGGAAATCGAGCCCATGCGGCTGGTGACGAAGGCGATCACCTTCTGCTCGCTGCCCGCCACATGCGCGGCAAACGCCTTCGAGATGACGAAGGGGGCAATCAGGTTGACCTCCAGTATCTGTCGCCAGAGTTCTGTATCCGTGCCCTCGAGCGGCGGATGCGGGCCGGGAATGCCGGCATTGTTGATGAGAATGTCGATTGCCGTCCCGTGCAGCCGTGTCGCGAGCGCAAGAACCGCGCTTTCGTCGGTTACGTCGAGTTTTTCGACTTCGATATTCGCAATGTTCGGATGGCCGGAGGAAAAAGCGTCAGGGTCGAGGCAGGTGGCGATCACCCGGTCTCCCTTTTCGGCATATTGAAGCGCGAATTCCTCGCCGAGGCCGCGGTCGCAGCCGGTGATCAGCACGGTTGCCATCGGTTCTCCCTTGTCCCTTAGGCCGGTGATGCCGTGTTAGAGGCTTTTCGCTGCCGGGCATAGCGGATAGTTGTGGGTGCAGGAGCGGTCGGGGAGGCCGTTATCGCAGGCAGGCATGGCAATAGGCATGAACGGGAGGAAAGACGTGTCAGACAGCAGCAAGAAGCCGAACATCATTTTCGTCATAACTGATCAGCAGCGGTTCGACACGATCGCCGCCGGCGGTTTTGCCTATATGAAGACGCCCAATCTCGACCGCATGGTGCGCGAAGGCACCTATTTCCGACAGACCTACGTCACCTCGCCCTCCTGCGCGCCATCACGCGCGAGCCTGTTCACCGGCGTCTATCCGCATACGAACGGTGTCTTTCGCAATGACGAGCCCTGGGCGTTCAGCTGGGTGCAGCTGATGGCGGATGCCGGCTATCGCTGCGTCAATGTCGGCAAGATGCATACGTCTCCGTTCGAAGATTCTTTCGGTTTCCATGAGCGGCATGTGGTGGAAAACAAGGACCGAGCCACCGCCCGCCTGCCGTTCTTTCTCGACCAGTGGGACAAGGCGATCTGGACGCGGGGTTTCGAAAAACCGAGCCGCGTCACCTATCGCCGGCGCGAGGATTACAAATCCTCCCTCGGCGCCTTCGTCTGGAGCCTTCCCGAAGACCTGCATTCCGACAATTTCGTTTCCGCGCTCGCCCAGATGTGGCTCGACGCCTATACCGGAAACGAGCCCTTTTTCCTACAGATCGGCATTCCCGGCCCGCATCCGCCCTATGATCCGACCCAGGAATACCTGGACATGTATGCGGATGCCGAGCTGCCGGAGCCGATCCTCAGTGCCGAGGATATCGAAGCCCAGCCAGCGGCGCTAAAGGTGCTGCGCGGCCAGCATCTTGCCGTCGATCACGATGCGGTCGTGCATCTGCCGGATCCGACGAAGGAGCAGACGCGCCGGCAAAGGCAGCATTATTTCGCCAATGTCTCGATGATCGATACGCAGATGGGCAAGCTGATCGAGGCGGTGGAGCGGCGCGGCGTCCTTGACGATACGATCATCATCTTCACCTCCGACCATGGAGACAGCCTGAACGACCACGGGCACAGCCAGAAATGGTCGATGTATGAACACAGCGTCCGGGTACCGGCGATCGTCTGGGCGCCGGGCAAGGTAGCGGAAGGCAGGGTGGTGGACGACCTCGTCTCGCTCTTCGATTTCGCGCCGACCATTCTGGACATGGCCGGCGTGCCGGTGCCGGACTGGATGGAGGCGCAGTCGCTGATGCCCTATCTCAACGGCGAGGACTGCACGCCCCGGAAATACGTCTTTTCCGAACATGCCGGCGACCGGATTTTCAGCGGCACCACATTCATGACGATGATCCGCAGCGAACGATACAAGCTGGTGCATTTCGTTGACAGCGATGAGGGGCAGCTGTTCGACATGCAGGCGGATCCGACCGAGGTGAACAATCTCTGGTCCGACCCGGCAGCTCGGGCGATAAAACAGGAGCTGATCAACGCGATCCTCACCTGGCGCATCGAAAGCGCGCTGAAGACGCAAGGGTGGACGCTCGCCAGCGTAAAACTCGGCGCCAATTCCAGCCGCACGCCGGAAAGCAGGTCTAGGCAGGGCGGGGCATGAGTGCCTAGGCTGGGCCCTGCCTTGTGCTGTCGCGCAACACCAGCTGCCAGTCCACGACCGTCGTCTGCGGTTCGCCGCCATTGATGCGGGCGAAAATCGCGTCGGCGGTGAGGCGGCCGATCTTTTCGCGGTCGGGGCGGATGGTGGTGAGCGGCGGGGTGACGCAGGCTGCCGCCTCGTTGTCGCCGAAAGCGATCACGCCGATATCTTCGGGCACGCGTCTGCCGCGTTTGCGCAGCGCTCTCAGGACACCGAAGGCGATGATGTCGCTGTTGCAGGCGATCGCATCGATATCGGGGTGGTTTTCGAGCAGGTCTTCGGCCAGCCTTTCGCCAAGATCCGGGCTGCCGCCCTGCTGTGCTGTGCGTTTGGCGATCGGCGCGAGGCCGGCCTTCTCGGCTTCCGTTTCCAGACCGATAAGACGTTTTTGCGCGCGCCGATCGTTTTCGCGCAGGCTGCCGACGAAGGCGAGTTTCTTGTAACCCTGGTCGATAAGGTGTCTCGCCTGTGCCGCGCCGACGGCGCGATGGTCGAAACCGATCGCGGTGTCGATTACGCTGCCGTCCGTATCCCACATCTCGATGATCGGAATGCCGGAGGCTTTCAGCAACTCGACGACTTTGGGTGGATGATCGACGCCGATGATCGCCACGGCCGCCGGCCGCCAGCTGAGGATCGAGCGCACCAGCTTCACTTCCTGCTCGGGATTGTAACGGGTATTGGCCAGCATGACCTGCAGGTCGCGTTCGAGCAGCGAAGATTGCAGCGTATCGATGATACTCGCGAATTCCGAATAATAGAGCGAGGTGACGACGACGCCGACGATATCGGTGCGCATGCCCGAAAGACCGCCGGCCAGCCGGTTCGGCACATAGTTCAGCTCTTCCATCGCCGTATTGATGCGCTTGCGCAATTCGGCGCGCACCGTGTTCGGCGCCCGCAAGGCCCGCGACACCGTGTTGACGGAGACACCGACCTTTTCGGCGATCGAGGCGAGCGTCGGCACAGGGCGGGTCTCCCGCTCAGTATCGGGCTTGTTCCCGTCAAGGCGCTTGTTATCCATGTCGATCGTCATAGGTCATAACCTGCCGGATACGCTTTTATTCGCAGACACGAGATTGATCGGAACGGTGAGAGTGATCGTTGCGTTAACGATAACTTTGTGCCATCAATTGCCGTGAGAGGCAAGTAAAAGGCGGGAAGAGGGCCTTTTGCCTGATGGAAATGGCCGTCGTAGGCACGCTTGCGACGGAGAGGAGCAGGATTGATGGCTGACAGGCCGAACATCATTTTGATCATGACCGATCAGCAGCGTTACGATTCCATCGCAGCGCTCGGTTACCCCTATGCCCATACCCCGAATATCGACGCGATGATCGAAAAGGGCGTGGCGCTGACCAATTGCCACATCACCGCGCCGAGCTGCGTGCCCTCGCGCGCGAGCCTGTTCACCGGCTATTATCCGCATACGACCGGCGTGCTCGCCAATGGCCAGAAATGGCAGCATACCTGGGTCGAGAGCCTGCGCGACGCCGGTTATCGCTGCGTCAATGTCGGCAAGATGCACACCATTCCCTACAATTCCGACAGCGGTTTTCACGAACGTTACGTGGTGGAAAACAAGGACCGCTACATGGAAGGGCGCTGGTATTTCGACGAATGGGACAAGGCGCTCGCCGCCAATGGTCTCGTTAAACAGCAGCGCGAATTTTATCGCGAGCGGGAGGATTATCGGGAAAGGCTCGGCTGTTTCGACTGGAAACTGCCGGAGGCGCTGCATTCCGACGCCTTTGTTGGCAATATGGCCAAGTGGTGGGTGGAGACCTATCCACCGACCGAGCCGCTTTTCCTGCAGGTCGGTTTCCCCGGTCCGCATCCGCCCTTCGATCCGCCGGCGCATTACACGGAGCGTTACCTGAAGCGCAACGACCTGCCGCTGCCGAAGCCGACAAAAGAAGAACTCGACAGCCTGCACCAGGAGCTGAAGGACAAACGTCAGCACGATGTCGAGGTCGATCACGATTCCGTCGTCTGGAGCCTCGATCCGACCGAAGACCAGATGCAGCGGCTCTGGGCGCATTATCTCGGCAATGTGACGTTGATCGACGAGAAGGTCGGCGAGCTGCTCGCGTCGCTGAAGGAGCGCGGTTATCTGGAAGATGCGATCGTCATCTTCACCTCCGACCATGGCGAGTGCCTCGGCGAACACGGGCTGATCCAGAAATGGTCGATGTATGATATCGTCACCCGCGTGCCGACGGTGATCTGGTCGACGTCGGGCCGTTTCGAAGGCGGCCGTACCGTCGATGGATTGTGCCAGCTTTTCGATCTCGGCCCGACCATTCTCGATTATGCCGGCATCACCCCGCCGAAGACGTTCGAGGCCAAAAGCCTGCGGCCGGCGCTGGAAGGAAAAGACTGGACGCCGCGCGCGCACGTCTTCTGCGAACAGATCGGCGATGTGGCCATGGCCGGCGGCGTCGAATTTATGACCGGGGTGCGCAGCGACCGATGGAAGCTCGTGCATTTCAAGGGTTCGGCCGACGGTCAGCTGTTCGATCTCGAAAACGATCCGAAGGAGGTGAAAAACCTCTGGAGCGATCCGGCTTACGATGATCGCAAGCGCGAGCTTCTCGACGTGATGCGCGACTGGCTGATCGAATCCAATTTCAAGACACGGGATGTCATGGCGGCGGCACGCTAAGCCGCTGCCGACGGACTGGCCAAAAGCTCGGGAGGAGTGATCTTGGCGGTGATGGAAAACGAAACGACACATCAAGGCGCAAGCGGGCTTTCCCCGTTATCGCGCCCCTTCGGCATGCTGACGATCAATATCGTCGCCGTCGTCGTCGGCATCTTGCTCTGGGCGCTGGTGACGTCCTTCGGCGTGGTCGGGTTGCCGACACCGCTTGCGGTCGCCAAACAGGCGGTGATCCAGGCGGAAAACGGGCTTTTGTGGTCGGATGCGCTGGCCAGCCTCGGCCGCGTCTTCACCGGTTTTGCGCTCGGCATCCTCGTCGCCATCCCGGTCGGTTTCCTGATGGGCTGGTACAGAATAGCCCGCGCCATCATCGAGCCTTATGTGCAGTTCTTCCGCACCATTCCGCCGCTCGCCATCATTCCCCTGGCGATCGTGACGATGGGGATCGACGAGATGCCGAAGATTTTCGTTATCTTCCTCGCCTCGTTCCTGTCTTCCGTCGTCGCCACCTATCAGGGCGTCATCAGCGTCGACAGGACGATGATCAATGCCGCCCGCGTGCTCGGCGCCAATGATTTCACCATCTTTCGCCGGGTCATCGTGCCGGCCTCGCTGCCCTATATCATGGTCGGCGTGCGCATCGGCCTCGGCTCATCCTGGTCGACCGTGGTTGCCGCCGAACTGATCGCCGCGCAATCCGGCCTCGGTTTTCGCATGCAGCAGGCGCAGCTCTATTACGACCTTCCGACCATTTTCGTCAGCCTGATCTCGATCGGCATTCTGGGCCTGATCATGGATCGGATCGTCATGGCGATCGATGGTGTTCTGACCGCATGGCAGGAGAAGCTATGACCCCGAAAATCTCGTTCAGAAACGTCCGCAAGACCTTCGACATCGCCGGCAAGACGGCGTTTACCGCGCTTGAAGGGCTCAACCTCGATATCGAGGATGGTGAGTTCATCACCGTTGTCGGCCCCTCCGGCTGCGGCAAGTCGACGGCGATGAATATTGCTGCGGGCCTCACCATGCCGACATCAGGACAGGTTCTCGTCGATAATGCACCGGTCAAGGGGCCGGGGCCTGAGCGGGGCGTGATTTTTCAGCAATATGCGCTGTTCCCCTGGCTGACGGTGCGCGAAAACGTCGAGTTCGGCTTGCAGATCTCGGGCAAGCCGAAGGCGGAGCGGCGGCGGATCGCCGATCACTTCATAGAGCTCGTCGGTCTCTCGGACTTTGCCAATTCGCTGCCAAAGACTTTGTCGGGCGGTATGAAGCAGCGTTGCGCAATTGCCCGCGCCTATGCGGTCAATCCGAAAATCCTGCTCATGGATGAGCCTTTCGGAGCACTGGATGCTTTGACCCGCGTCCAGCTTCAGGATCAGCTGCTTGCCATGTGGAGCAAGGAGCGGCGCACGGTGATGTTCATCACCCATGATGTGGACGAGGCGGTCTATCTCGCGAGCCGCGTCATCGTCATGGCGGCGCGTCCGGGCCGGCTGCACAAAATCGTCAATGTCGATCTGCCTTATCCCCGCACAGAGGACATGCGGCTTTCGACCGAATTTTCAGAATTGCGCAACGAGGTCTGGCGGTCGGTCTATCACCCGGCCGCTGCCGCCTGATCGCTGCGAAAGAATGCATCAGCCCGTCAAAGGAGGAATGACCATGCTGACGAGACGTAATCTTATGGTGACCAGCGCCGCTCTTGCCGGCGCAAGCGTGTTTTCGATCGGTGGCAAGGCCAGGGCCCAGTCCGCCGACATGAGCATCGGTTACATTGCCGATTTCCCGAATGCGAGCGTGCTGGCGATCGCCAAGGAACAGAAGCTTTGGGAAGCCGAAGGCATCGAGCCCTCGGTAAAGGTCTTCACCAACGGCCCGATCCAGATCCAGGCCATGGGCGCGGGCAGCCTGAATTTCGGCACGATCGGCCCCGGCGCGCTGTGGCTGCCGGCAAGCGGCCGCGCCAAGGTTGTCGGCGTCAACGATATCGGCTTTTCCGATCGGGTTATCGCGCAGGGCAGCATAACGTCCATGGCTGACCTCAAGGGCAAGAAGGTCGGCGTGCCGCAGGGTACTTCGGGCGACATGATCCTGCGGATGGCGCTGACCAAGGCCGGCCTGACCATCAACGATATCCAGATGGTGCCAATGGATCCGTCCACCGTGGTCGCCGCCTTCACCTCGAAACAGATCGAGGCGGCCGGCATCTGGTATCCTCTGATCGACACCATCAAGCCGCGTGTGCCCGACATGAAGGAATTGGCCTCCAACCAGGATTTCTACCCGCGAACCTCGTTCATCAACACCTTCGTGGCGCGCAATGAAGTGGTCGAGCAGAACCCGGATCTCGTCAAGAAATTCCTCCGTGTGATGAAGAAGGCGATGGATTATCGTGTCGCCAATCTCGATCATTCGATCGAGATCACCACGGCCTTCCTCAACGCACCGAATGAGGCGACCGACAAGGTGGCCCGCAGCCGCAAGATGCTGACCTCGAAGGAACTCGACGCCTTCACCAAGGACGGCACGGTCAACAAGTGGCTGACGGATTTCAACAAGATGTTCCAGGAGTTCGGAACGGTGAAGGAGCCGCTTGCGCCGGAGATGTTCTATACTGGTGATCTATTTATCAGCGCCTGATTGCCACAGCTGGTGACAATTAACGGAATCCCATCGAAGCGATGGTCGGGAATGGTTCCCGACCATTCCAATCCTCTGGTAATGCAATAAGAATTTTCTTTGAAAACAAAATCCCCTCGCTTACTGTCTCTCCTTTCAAAAGCTGAGGTTTTAGGGATCTCGAAGCAGAAGCTCTCGAGTAGTCCAGAAAATCAAACGACGAGTCAGAGGTTCCTATCTATTCAAGACCATCACTATTCCAGTGCCGTAGCAGCAGAGTTAAGACGCTCATCGTTTCGACTTTTGCATTAGCCATAGAAAGATCGGAGCACCGATAACGGCTGCGACAAGGCCTGCCGGGATCTGCCAGGGATAGACGAGGTTACGTCCCAGCCAGTCAGCGACCATGAGCAAGACAGATCCGATGGCCGCCGCGGAAGCAATTTCTTCGCGTGGCTTCCGATTGCCGGTGATCTTGGCGATATGCGGAGCAACGAGGCCGACGAAGGTGAGGGGGCCGACGATTACGGTCGCTGTCGCCGTAAGAACGCCCGCTATAATCAGGATGGCCGAACGTGCCTTCGATAGATCCACTCCGAGCGAGGTCGCAGTGCCATCGCCCAACGAGAGCAGTGTCAACCATCGGGACAGCATGCTTGCCAGCGGTATGGCTGCGAGCGCGCTTATCAAAGCTGCATAGGCCGCTGTCTCGCTAACGCGATAAGTCGATCCAGACATCCATGTGAGAAGAATTGCGGACCTTGGGTCGCCGCTGGTGAGCAGGACACCGGAGCAGGCGCTCAGCAGTGTCGCAAGTGAGATACCAACCAGAAGCAGCCGGTTGGGCGTGACGTGGGTGCGCTTGGTCAGCACGAGAAGTGCGGCAAGGCTGAGAATTGCCCCGGCGGTACTGGCGACAATCGACATCTGTGCCGAATAGCCGGAAACGCAAAGGAGCAGCATGATGACACCAAGTGCCGCACCCGAGGAGATTCCAAGCACTTCGGGACTTGCCATCGGATTTCCCGTCATCCGCTGCAGAAGCACACCAGAAATGGCGAGCATAGCTCCTGCGGATCCGGCGGCAACGACGCGCGGCAATCTCCAGGGCAAGATTTCGGCGGCCGTTTCAGGAGACAGCCATGCCCAGCCGGGAGGGGAGTGCCCGAAGCCGATCGCAAAGGCCAGAGCGGTCGCGAACAGAAGCATGGCGGGTTTCCTACCGGATACAACCACCCACGCATGGAAATGACCGCCCGGAGGCGGTTCGGGTGGCAAGGTCTCGGGTGCCCTGCGCGCAACGAGCAGGATCAGCAGACAGAGACTGCCGATCAGCGCCGTCGCCGTGCCTGTCGATATCTCCTGTCGCAGATGCAGGACCTGCACGCATTGATCGGTCAGCCACAGCAGAAGGCAACCGATCAGCGGCGACCAGATCAGGCGACGGCCAAACGTATTGGCCCCCATCAGGCGGGCGATCTGCGATGCCATCAACGCGACAAAGCCAAAAACCCCGACACCAGCAACACATAAGGCAGCAAGCGCCGAGGCAATCCCAAGTCCCGCGACCCTTACTAGGGAGACTCTCACTCCTCTGCTAGCGGCGATTTCGTCGCCGAGCGTGAGCATAGCGAGAGGGCGGGCGATCACGGCGATGACAATGGTCCCCGCCAGCATGCGCGGTGCGAGAAATTCAACAGTCCCCCAGCCGTTCTGGATCAGCGAACCGCTTTGCCAGATCGACAGCGAACTCAGGTAATCATGGTTGAGCACGGTCAGAACCGCGCCGATCGCGCCGAAGAACAGGTTGATCGTTAGTCCACCGATGACAACGGCATTCGGAGAAAATCGCTGCCGGCGGCAGATCGCCAGAACCAGGCCGGCGCTGATCAGGCCACCGCCAAGCGCAATCAGCCCCCCGCCATCAGCAAGCAGCGAAGGAAACCATAGCGACGTGACTGCAAGGGCGACGTAGGAGCCTCCCGAAATTCCGACGGTCGCTGGCTCGGCAATCGGGTTCTGCAAGACCTGTTGAAGGATCACGCCCGACAAGGCCAGGCCTGCCCCGACGATCCAACTGACGACGATACGCGGGAGTGCCACGTCGACAAAAACGAGCGCCGCGACATCCGCCTGCGGGTCGCGAATGCTTGAAAGCCACAGTGATGGTTCCTGGATGGCGGCCAGTGTCCCTAACGAAAGACCGATCGCCAGGCACACCGCCAAAATCAGCGCCGTCGCGGCGGACAAGCGCGGCGACGACGAGCCAAGCAAACGTACCCCTGAAGGCCTACCCGGTCGCATCATCTACCCTCGCCGGTTGACAGAGCAGCCTGGGCCAAGATCTCGATGAATCTCTGGACGGAGGGAACACCGCCCAGCGGATAGAAGACCGGGATGGGCCGAACACGTCCTGCCGCGACCATTGGGATGCCGTTCCACACAGTGCTCCCTGCAAGTGCGACCTCGGCCCGGCGAGTGCGCTCCCCCTGGTCCAAATAGAGCAACCGCGCCTGTGGCATTTCGGTCAGTTCGGCAATATCGATCAGGGCATTTCCGAAGCGGGACGTCGGCGCGCGAAGAGCATTGTTCAGCCCCAGGAGTACGATCATTTCATGCACCCAGCTGCCCGGGCCGTAGGCATAGATCTGACGACCATTTTCGTGGAGAACGCCGATTATCACATCCCGCAAATTCAGCATTTTTAGGCTTGCCGCGGCAGCCTGCTGCGTGCGGTCGAAGCCGGCGAGCCAGTGGCTTGCCGCCTCTTCCGCCGAGAGCAACCGGCCGATCTCGACAAGCGCCTTTCTCGCATTGGCAATCGGTGATGCAGGCGGATCAATGATGGTGACCGTCTGGACGGGGGCGATGCGTTCGAATTGCCCGATGAGACTGGTTTGCCAGTTGGAGATCAGGATCCTGTCGGGACGCAAAGCGGACAGAAGTTCGAGATTGGGTTCGGCGCGCGAACCCAGATCCGCAACACTTTCGGGCAGCGGGATAGTCTCCATCCATTGCCGGTAGACTGCCGTGTCCGGGACTGCGATCGGCACGGCACCTAGCGCCAGAAGGCATTCGGCCGCCGCCCAATCGGTTGTCGCAATCGAAATCGGCGTCGCGGCATGAGCCGTTCGCCACGAACCTGCCGCCAGAGCCGCACACGCCGCCAGCATCCGGCGGCGCGAGATTATTGTCAATCTGGTATCGGAATGCGGCCTCATTCCGCCTTCCTCAAAAGTCGAATGTCGTGGAGACCAGGAAGGTTCGCGGCGCGCCACGCGCGAGGCCGAAACTCGAAGAGGCCGCGGCCCAGTAGTCGCGGTCGAAGACATTTTCAACGCTGGCACGAACTGTGATCGGCTTACCGTTTTCCCGCTCGTACCTGTAACGTGCGCCGAGGTCGAAGCGCGTCCAGTCTGGTATTTTCTGCGTGTTGTCGACGCTGGCATATTGGGAAGAGGTATGGATGACCCGCCCCGATAGCGTTAGCCCGTCAATGAACGGGGTATCCCATTCCGCTCCCATGTTGAGCTGCACGTCTGGCACGCCGATCGCCTTCTTGCCATCGTTCGTGCCGCCTGCCGTCTTGGTCTGAACGCCGTCCATGAAGGCGACGCCGCCGAGAACGCGGATACTTTCCACCACTTCGCCGAAGACGTTGAGCTCGAGGCCGCGATTGCGGGTCTCGCCATCGACGCCATAGGCGTTCGAGGCATCAAGCGCACCGCTTGGCTGCTCGATCTGGAACAGGCTGGCGGTTGCCGTCACATCGCCGAGATCGACCTTTGCGCCGATCTCATACTGCTTCGACCTGAGCGGCGCAAAAGCCTCGCCTGCATTCGTCGCTCCGGTCGGCGCGACCGGCCCCTGGCTCAGGCCTTCGATATAGTTGGCATAGAGCGAAACGCTTTCCCAAGGTTTTACGACAATCCCGAGTGCTGGCGTGAAGGCGTCTTCGTCGTAATCGGCCGTCTGCACACCGGTTGTGACGTTCCACGCCTTTTGTCGCACTTTCTGCTGCCGGCCGCCGACGATCAACTGCAGCCTGTCGTCCAAGAAGAACAGACTGTCTGTAATCGCGAAACTCTGCAGGGTTACGGCATTGGTTTTGGGGGTCGTGTCGAATAGCCCCGACAGGTCCGGCTTGTCGATCCGGATGGGATCGTAAAGGTTCGAGGAGTAGCTGGAAAAATTTTGAGACCGGTTACCGAGTTCGCTATAGAGATCGGAAGCGCTCAGCGTGACTTCATGACGAACCGGGCCAGTTTCAAACTTTGCGTTTAAGCCGATTTCGCCCGTCACGACACGATTGTAGGTCGGCTGATAGAAATTTCTCGCGTCGAAGTCGCCAGCTGAGTTCTTTATATATTCGAAGTTATAAAGGCCGAGCAATTCGTTGCGATGCGCGCCGAATGTCGCATAAGCCGTCACATTGTCGGTGATATCGTACTCGGCCCGCAAAGACGCCAGATAGTCCTTGCCATGTGCGTAATACCAGTTCTGACCGAGATCGGCCGAGGCATCGGGCGCATGCGGTATTTTTACGCCGGCATTCGCATAGATGGGGCGCACCGGATTATCGGAATAATTCTTTTGGTAGACAAGGTCGGCCGACAGTCTCACTCTGTCGCCATTGTAGTCGAGGCCGAGCGAGGCGCTGCCAAGCTGATTGGATTGCCCGTCAACGGCCGTATGCCCGTCGGAATACGAGCCGTTGAAACGGATGCCGAAAGCGTTGTCATCCCCGACACGGCGGGCGAAATCGACACCCGTTCCGATCTGCCCGTCCGAAAGATAGCTCGTCGTCACCCGATTGATCGGATCATCTGGCGCGCGCTTGGGAACCAGATTTATGACGCCGCCGATACTGCCGCCCGGCGCCATGCCCGATAGAAGAGCGCCGGGGCCTTTGAGAACCTCGACGCGGTCGATCCAGGATGTTCCCGCCATCTGATAAGGTGCGAGACCGTAGAGTCCGTTGATCGCCATGTCAGGATTTCCGACCGGGAAGCCACGGATGAAGAACTGGTTGGAATAACTCCCGTCAGCCCAGGTCGTGCGGACCGAAGGATCGTTCTTGACCACGTCCCCGACGCTGCGCGCCTGCTGGTCCTGGATCGTTTTTGCTGTGTAGCTCGTTACGTTGAACGGCGTATCCATGACGTCGCGATTGCCGAGAATGCCGAGGCGCGCGCCGGTCGCCACTTGCCCTCCAGCATAAGCGACAGGTGGGGTGCCGAGCGGAGCATCGCCCTGCAGCACGATCGGTTGCAGTTCGGTTGCGCTTCGCGTCCCCGAACTGTCACCGGAGGCTGCCGGCTGGCTCGGATCGACGAGCACGACGGATCGGTCCGCCGAGACCCGGTAGCGGATGCCGGTGCCAGCAAGAAGCCTGCCGATCGCCTCCTGCGGCGTCATCGTTCCCGAAAGCGGCTTGCTGCGGCTGCCGGCCGGAAGCTTGAACGGATAGGCGATGCGCCAGCCGCTGACCGCGCCGACATCCGCAATGGCCGATGCGAGCGATTTAGAGGGAATGTCGAAGCGAAAGCTGGAGGCATTGGCGGAATTGCCATTGGCTGGCATCTGCTGACCGACGGCCGGTTGGCAGACCATCGCCAGCATTGCCGTCGTCGCCATCAGCAATGCGATCCCATGCACCTGTTTCGAAATTACGCGCCCCACCATCAACTTGCTCCCCTGCATCTTTGCGAGCGGGCCGCCCCCGGCAGTCCCTGATAGGTAGAACGGACGAGCGGGCCTGCGCCGTGTCTCCTCCGGCGAAAAACTTTCAGTTTAGGCACAAGTTTTTCGCTGATCAGTGCAGGATGGTAAGAAGTGGCGTGACCCGGGTGATCGAGCCATTGACAGCAGAGGCTATGGTGGCAAGCGACGCATCGACATCCGTCAGCGGGAAGGTGCCCGATATCTGGTGGTCTGCCAAACTTCCACGCACGACGATGCGGCTGGTGGTATGACGCTGCAGCGCCCGCACGACGTCGTCAATGCGGGCACCCTCGACGACAAGCCGTCCTGTCAGCCAGGACAGCACCAGCTCGGGATCGGCTTTACGGATGCCCGCAGTGCGGCCGGCGGCTATCGCCACCTGGTCACCCTGAAACAGGGTCATCGCGGTCGCGTCATGCGTCCCCATCACCTCGACGGCGCCCTCGGAAACTGTCACCTCGGTCTTGTCATCCTCATGCTCGACATTGAATTTCGTGCCGATATCGCGGATCCGGTCACCATCCACCAGGACGGTGAAGATGCCGTCCGCGCCGTGGCGGACCTCGAAATAGGCTTCGCCGCGGAGGAGCCGAACCTGTCTTCGCCCCGCGCTGAAATCCAGAGCGATGGCGGTGTCAGCGCCGAGGCGAGCGCTCGAGCCGTCGGGCAGGGCAACAACGGAGACGACATTGCGGTCGGTTACGACATCAGCCTGCCAGTTTTGGATGACGGTAGGATTCAGCCACCAGAGGCAACAGAGTATCGCCACACCGGAGGCAGGCGGGATCGTCCAGCTCCAGCGAGGCCGGAGCCAGACCGCCACCTTGCGCCGAAAGGGAGTCCTTGCGGCAAGACGCGCGGCCGGTGCTTCCAACTGCGCGTAAAGGACACGCAGTTCGTCGAAGGCGCGGCGATGACGAAGGTCTTCGTTCAGCCATGCATCAAATCTCTCGGCCTCCTGCTCTCTTAACGAGCCGCCGGTTCGTTTCGCAAGCCAAAGCGCCGCCTCATCGCGCTGTTCTTCTGTCGGTTTATCGCTCATCCTGCTCCGTCAGACCGGCATTTGGGTCGCGGCTTGTCGTTCAACTCCGCTTCTGTAGAGGATAACGGGCGAGTGTGGAAATGCCGTGTCTGCCCCTTCGCGAGAATTTCAGCTCTCGCGAAGGTGATCCGCGAGGCGAGCCTGGCAATGTCGCAAGGCACGGGCGATATGTTTTTCAACGCTGTTGATCGAAATCCCGTGCCGGCGGGCGATCTCCTCGTTCGAGACGCCTTCGACGCGTCGCAGGATGAAGATCTCGCGGCAGCGGGGCGAAAGCTGGGTCAGCGCTTGATCGAGCGCCGAAAGCGTCTGCCGGGCCTGCAGGGTTGCTTCCGGAGAGGCGGGCGGAGCCGCAAACTGTTCAGGTACCACTCGCGAGATGATCTCGCTGCGACGACGCTGGCTTCTATGGTGCTCCGTCGCCGCATTGCGTGCGGAGGCATAGAGCACACGTTGATCATCTGCCTCGGTGTGACGAGGGCCCGCCGCCAGCGTGCGGAGGAAAACATCCTGAACGAGATCGGCAGCAATTTCCGAATTCCCAACGCGCTTGCGTAGCAACGCTTCAAGCTTGCTATGGTGTCCTTGAAAGAGGCAGCTTACTTTTGTACGCCAATTCGACATTGCGATTCCAATATGCGGAGAGGACGCGTAAAGCGTCATGTACGGATCTACAGCTCATAGTCGCTCCTGCGACACACTATCGTCTGCTATCTGAAACAGACACTTTATTCTTGATAGTTAAAGTCAAGGTTTTTCTCGTGTTGCGACCGGGCAACAATATTTGCTCACGTAGGCGCCGGAAAGAGATTGGGATCAACCGACTAAGCACAGTGAGGCCCTCAACAGCCGGCCGCTCCTTCGATTCCATCACGAGCCCAACGTTATGCGCGGAACTCGAACATCGTTATCACGTTTCTGACGCATGGCGCGAAACACGTTCTGGAAAGGCTATCTCAAACTGTCGCTGGTCACGGCGGTGGTAACGCTGACGCCGGCGACGACCGAGAGCAACAAGGTGCGGCTTCATGTCTTGAACCGCAAGACGAATAACCGTGTCGAAAGCCGTTATCTCGACAGCGTGACCCACAGGCCGGTGGCCGAAAAGGATCAGGTTAAAGGCTACCCCAAAGACGATGGGGACTACGTACTGCTCGATGATGACGAGATCGATGCAGTTGGGCTCGAGAGCACGCGTTCAATCGAGATCGACACATTTGTCCCGCGTGGCTCGATCGATTGGATCTGGTACGACAAGCCGCATTTTTTGAGCCCTGCTGACAAGGTCGGGGCGGAAGCCTTTTGTGTTATTCGAGAGGCGATGGAAGCAAGTGGCGTTGTCGGCATTGCGAGACTAGTGCTCTATCGCCGCGAACGAGCGGTCCTTCTGGAGCCGAAAGGGAAGGGCATCGTGTTGTGGACGCTCCGCTATGGCGACGAGGTCCGCGAACCCGCCGATACGATCGATACCAAGGCAAAGGTAGACCGCAAGCTCCTCGCGCTGATGACCGGCATGGTGGAAAAGCGCACCGAAACCTGGTCGCCGAAGCTGGTACAGGATCCGGTCCAGAAGCGGATGAAGGCGCTGATAGGAAAAAAGCAGAAGACATCAAAACCAGCCAAGCGATCGAAGAGCCCGGCGCCAGTGAAGACGGAAGGCAATGTCATCAACATCATGGACGCGCTGAAGAAGAGTCTTGCCAAAGAAGTTGGAAAGCGCAGTTCAAAGTAACCTCTACCGGTTGCGAGCAGTCAGCGGTCTCGCTGCCGCAAAGAAGCCATCCCACGGATCTTTCGACAGCGCATCAAGCCGTGCCGGCGCATTGTCGATTGTGAAGCGCGCAGGACCGATCTCGGTACTCAGTTCATCCCAGGCAAGTGGCGTCGAGACAGCAGCCCCCGGTCGCGCCCGTGTCGAATAGGCCGCAACGGCCGTATTGCCCCGGCCGTTGCGTAGATAATCGATGAAGATGCGCCCCTTGCGTTTCGCCTTGGTCGCCGTGGCGAGGTAGAGACTGGGGTTATCAGCTGACATATCATCCGCGAGGCTTTTCGCGAAAGCTTTCATTTGCAGCCAGGTCGCCTTCGGTTTGAGCGGCGAGACGACGTGCAGGCCCTTACCGCCGGATGTCTTGACGAAGGCTGCAAGCCCCGCGGCCTCGATCCGCTCCTTCAACTCATATGCGGCGGCGATGACGTTTTCCCATGGCACATCGCCGCCTGGATCGAGATCCATGGTCAGCATGTCGGGCTTTTCCCAATGATTGACGGTGGTCCCCCAGGGATGGATCTCCAGGGTTGCCGACTGGACGAGAGCCGCGAGGCCATCGAAATCGACGATCTTCAGCAGCTTGTCGCCGGTCTTGTCCTTCGGATCAGTGACCTCGTGGACATGGGCATTCATGCCCTTCCAGCCATGTTTCTGGAAAAAGTGCTGGCGACCGGTGATGCCATCCGGCGCGCGCAGAAGAGACAGAGGTCGATTGACGATAAAGGGCGCCATGAAGCGCCAGACCTGCGCGTAATAATCGACGAGGCCCTGCTTGGTGACGCCGTCGTCAGGCCAGTAGATGCGGTCGGGATGGGTGAGTTTGACGGTAGAGGTCGGCGTTTTCCGCTTGGGCGCGGCACCTTGCGTCTCGCGAACCACATCCTTCGGCTTCTTGTCGTCTCGCAGCCCGCGGAACGAGGCATGCCGGAGGTTACCGTCGGCGGACCAGGCCCGGAACTCGACCTCCGCGACCAACTCCGGCTCTACAAAGACCAGATCGCGACGTGCCAGCGCACTGAGCTTGTCATCGAACGAGCTTGTCTTCTGTTCAAGCCTTTGGAGCTTGCCATAGAGATCCTGCGCCATGGCCGCGCTGTAGCCGGTCCCAACTCGGCCGACATGAATGAACTTACCGTTCTCGTAGACGCCCATAGCCAGTGAGCCGATTGCGTCAGGCATCGCGGTCGAGGGCGCATAGCCACCGATGACGAACTCCTGGCGCTCGGAGCATTTCGACTTGATCCATTGGCCCTTGCGACCAGAGACATATTTACCGTCACGCTTCTTCGAGACCACGCCTTCAAGGCTCAGCCGGCAGGCATGGGTGAGCACCAGGCCACCGCTTTCCCCGAAATGCGCGCTGTAGCGCAGGATGGAGCCTTCCCTTTGATCGCCGAGCAACTGTTCCAGAAGCGTCTTGCGGTCGATCAAGGCTGCATTGGCGAGATTGCGGCCATCGAGATGCAGGAGATCGAAGGCGTAGTAGGCAAAGCGATCACTGCGTCCTTCGCCCAGATCGTTTTGCAAGGCGGAGAAGTCCGATGCGCCATTGTCGCGCTCGACGACGATTTCGCCGTCGATGATCGCCGTCGAGACGGGCAGTGAGGCGAATGCTTTGCTGATCTTTGTGCCGAACCGTTCGGTCCAGTCGAGACCGCTGCGGGTCAGTAAGGTAACTCGGCCATCTGCGACATGCGCTTGCAAGCGGTATCCGTCGAACTTGATTTCGTGAAGCCAGCCATCGCCGGCTGGTGGCTTTGGTTTCAGCTTTGCCAGGGCCGGTTCGATGAAGCCGGGCATTTTTGCCTTACGCGCGCCCGTGGGCCACTCGACGTCATCGGACGTCTGGGTTGAGGGGCCGGATTTGCGTTTCGCGACCGGCTTGGCCTGTTTTGCTTTACCGTCGGTTTCCCAGACTGAATCGGGGTTCTTCGCGACCGCTTCGATCTTGCGGCCGGTCTTGGCGGATTTCGGCAGCTCGTCGAGAATGTCTTTGCCGCCATGTCGGGCTTCATCATCGTCGGCCTTAATCAGCAGCCAGTTCTCGCGCCTTTCTTCCGGCTTGCCGTGCATGCGCACCAGATGCCAGCGTCCTTTCAGCTTCTCGCCGTGCAGTTCGAATTCGAGGTGGCCTTTCCGATAGCCCTTCTTCGCGTCGCCGATCGGCGCCCATGTGCCGCGATCCCAGACAATGACCGTGCCGCCGCCATATTGGCCTTTCGGAATGATGCCTTCGAACTCACCGTAGTCGAGCGGGTGATCCTCGACATGGACGGCTAGTCGCCTTTCCTCGGGATCGAGGCTCGGGCCGCGTGTGACGGCCCAACTCTTGAGGACACCGCCCATCTCCAGGCGAAAATCGTAGTGAAGCCGCGTGGCGTCATGTTTCTGGATAACGAAGCTGTTGCCTTTCGCAGCGCCCTTGACCGCTCGGCGCCCCCGCGGCTCTGACGTTTGCTTGAAATCCCGTTTGGAATTGTAGGTCTGCAGCGCCATGGATCAGCTTGCCTTGCGCTGTTTCGTGGCAGACTTTCTGGCTGGTGTAGCCTTGCGTTTGCCACCCGATTTTCCGGCCATCCTGGCGCTTTCGCGCAGAGCATCCATGAGATCGATAATCTTGCCTTTCGGTTCGGCATTGCGTTTCGGCGGCTTGCGGCCTTCCATCTTGGCCTTGACCAGTTCGACTAGGGCCGCGTCATAGCGGTCATGATAATCCTCGGGCTTGAAGCTGCCGGACTTGGTCGAAATGATATGCTGGGCGAGCGTCAACATCTCCTTTTCGAACTTGATTTCGGGGATGTTCTTGAAGGTGGTCCCCGCCGAGCGCACCTCGTAGTCGAAGTTCAGCGTTGTCGCGATGATCGCACCGTGCCCGTCGGGGCGGATCAGCAGCGTCCGGTTCCGTCGAAACAGAACACCCTCGGCGATCGCGGCGACATTCTCGTCCGTCATTGCCCTTGCCAGCAACCGCAATGCCTCCGCGTCCTCCGATTCGACGAGTGCAAGATAATAGGGCCGATCGAAATACAGTTTGTCGATGTCATTGCACTCGATGAAGCTCGAAACGGTCAGCAACTTGTCGCTTTCCGGCATCAGGTCGGCGATCTCGTCAGGCTCGAGCACGATGTGACGACCGCCTTCAATCTCATAACCCTTGACCTGGTCCTCGCGATCGACCGGCTTTCCCGTTTCGCTGTCGACAAACTGCCGCTCGACACGATTTCCGGTCTTCTTGTTGAGGATGTTGAAGGACAATTTTTCGCTGGTGGAGACCGCGGTGTAGAGCGCAACGGCACAGCCGATGTCGCCGATCTTCAGGTGGCCCTTCCAGCTCGCCCGCGCTGCCATCTCAGTGCCTGTCTGTTGGGGCTGCCATGTAGTGCAGCGACAAGGCCTGCTCGATTGCCGCAAGATCCTCGCTGGTAACGCCATCGCCCGTCATTGCAGGGACCGGATCGCCCGCCATTGCTTCCAGCACCTCGCTGAAGGTGGCGCCGTTGCGGATCGCGAGTTCGATGGCCTCACGGGTCTCGCGTTCGGCTTTCAACTGAGCGAAGAGTGCTGCGATGACGCGGTCGCGCGGATCAGTCGGCTTTGAAGGGGTTGGATTGCTCACGTGATGGAACGCCATAATAGCCACCGATTTTGATGTTTGGATCAGCCGGAGTAACAGGTGAGCACGGGTATTGGTTCCCCGCCGGACAGAGAGCTGTGGGGTAACAAGCGTTGGAGCATGCCCGGCAATGACGTGATGGCGACCCTTGTGATAGGCATTCGATGATCAGGAAGCAAGGATCGGACGCAATGAAGGCGCAGTACGACATGTTTGCGAGCGACAATGCGCCGGCGGAAAAGCCTCTCGTTGAACGGCTATTGCCCATGAAGCCCAGGGAGATGGAAGGCAGGCTGGCTGCGGCCCCCGGCATAAGCGAAGAGCAGATGGCTGCCCATTTGACCGAGACCGGGCGCTACCGCATCCTGCGGAAACTCGAACCCCGGCCTGTCGCCACATCGATCAGGCCTGAATTTCCGCTGAGGGGCGTGATCCTCGATACGGAAACAACGGGGCTCAACCACCGCAAGGACGAGATCATCGAGATTGGCGCCATCGCTTTCACCTTCAACGATCAAGGTGTGATCGGCGATGTTACAGGCGTCTATGCCGGGCTTCAGCAGCCGACAGTGTCGATCCCCGCGGAGATCACCAGACTGACCGGCATCACCGACGCCATGGTGGCGGGTCAGGTGATCGACATTGCCGGACTGCGGACTCTGATTGATCCCGCAGATCTCATCATCGCTCACAATGCCGGCTTCGACCGGCCGTTCTGCGAGGCGTTTTCGCCGATTTTTTCCGACAAGGCCTGGGCCTGTTCGAACACCGAAATCGATTGGTCCGCCCGCGGCTTCGAAGGCACAAAGCTTGGCTATCTGATTGGGCAGGCGGGGTTTTTCCACGACGGGCATCGCGCGGTCGACGACTGCTTTGCGCTATTGGAAGTGTTGGCCCGCCGGGATGAAGCCCAATCGTCGACCGCTTTTGCCGAGCTTCATTTGGCAAGCCAGCGCTCGAGGGTGCGGATCTTCGCTGAGAACAGTCCCTTCGATCTCAAGGACCATCTGAAGGCGAGGGGGTATCGCTGGTCGGACGGGAGCGAAGGACGACCAAAATCGTGGTGGGTCGAAGTCGATGAGGCCGCGCTTGCCGAGGAGCTCCATTATTTGCGCACGGACATTTATCGTACCCGGAAGCCGATCCACCGACCCGGCCCCTCACCGCCTTCGACCGGTTCAGGGGCTGAGATCAGGGTTTCTGATCACGCTTGAGGCCTGGAGCCGAAAGGCGCAAAAGCCAGATGCTGCCACGGGCCGCCGAGATAGGCCCAGAGATCAAGCCCGGCAATTAAAATGGACCAAGGTTGGAAGCGCGCGCACAGGTCACGGTGAAGTTCATCTGCCTTAGCTCGCGGCACCTTGTTCTGGATCGTAATATGTGGCCGCCATGTCTGCATGTCCTGTGAGCCGAGCCAGGATACAAACGCGCTCTTCAACGCTCCACGGATTGCCTCAAGGGCCGGGCAAGCAATCATGTAGGCGACACCTGCGCCGAGATGCCTGACGCCGCTGACCTCGGCTGTCGAGGCAGGCATCCTTTCTGCCGCAAGGTTGAGTGCGTTGACAATCCGCGCTTCATATTCACCGGGCAACCGATGAAACATCGTCAGATGGGCGCGCAGGAAGTTTCGATCCGAGGGGAAATGCGCCTGTCGCAGCCGGTCGAATGGCTCGAGGTCTTCTTCCGCGATCCGGGCTGTAAGAATGAGCGGATGGCCTGTCTTCAATCGATGCTCCTGCTTCGGCGTGTGCTTGGTGAAACTTTCCTACCTACGCACAGAAATCTATCGCTATCCGGAAGCGGATCCGCCCACCAAGCATTTAACCGCCTTCGACCGTTTTTTCGCTTAATGGCGTCAAATTAGGCGGCCTTGATGCTCGGCTTGCATCCAGCGCATGGCTGAACTGCGGTGATGCCGCTAACTCACCTGAGAGGATGTTTGTATAGATCATCCCAACGAAGCGATGCACCTCCTCCCGCAAAGCTTCGTTCCTCAGGCGGCCCACTCCTCCTCCCAAGGGTAGCCTGAATGGACAGCGGCACTCCTCCTCCCAGCCGATGTCCAATCATTTCGAAAAGCCTGCGCTCCTCCCGCGCAGGCTTTTTCGTTTTTGGCTACATCCCGAAATCCAGTTGCGACTGACCCTCAGGGCCCTCTTCGCCCTGATCATTGGTGAGCGACGATAGCGTGACGCCGAGCAGACGCACGGCCCGCTTGAACGGATAGGCGGTCGCAAGCAGCCCGGTTGCCGCCTCAAGGATCTCATTGCCATTGGCGAACGGCAGGGCGGTGGTCCTGCTGCGCGTCGCCTGGGTGAAATCGGAATATTTGATTTTCACGGTAACGGTCTTGCCGCTAAATCCCTTTCCCTCGCAGTAACCCCATACCTTCTCGGTCAGTGGTCTCAGTTCGGCCGCCGCGAGATCAAGGTCATCGATGTCCTGCATGAACGTATCCTCGGCGCCGATGGATTTTCGCACTCGGTCCGGCCGGACCTGGCGATTGTCGATGCCGCGGGCGATGCCATAAAAATAGGGCCCGGATTTGCCAAAATGCTGCGTCAGAAACGCCAGCGACTGAGCCTTCAGGTCCGCCCCAGTCTCGATCCCGAGCCGGTGCATCTTCTCGGCGGTCGCCGGCCCAACGCCATGGAATTTCTTGACGGCGAGCTGTTCGACAAAGACCGGGCCGATCTTTGGCGTGATCACGGCTTGGCCGTTCGGCTTGTTAAGATCCGACGCCATCTTGGCGAGGAACTTGTTATAGGAAATTCCGGCGGATGCGTTCAGGCCGGTCACGGCCTTGATCCTAGCCCGAATTTCCAGCGCGATCTCCGTGGCGATCGGCATGTCCTTGAGGTTTTCCGTCACGTCGAGATAGGCCTCATCCAGCGATAGGGGTTCGATCAGCGGGGTATATTCGGCAAAGATCTCGCGGATCTGCTGCGACACAGCCCGATAGACCTCGAATCTCGGCTTCACAAAAATCAAATCCGGGCACTTGCGGGCCGCCGTGACCGACGGCATGGCGGAATGGACCCCGAACTTGCGAGCCTCGTAGCTGGCGGCAGCCACCACACCGCGGGCGGCGGCACCACCGACGGCCAGCGGTTTGCCGCGCAGCTCCGGATTGTCCCGCTGCTCGACCGAGGCGTAGAAGGCGTCCATATCGATATGGACGATTTTGCGAGTGGTCTCTACTGCCTGGATCGTGTCTGTCATGGTGCTGCCGGAAGGTCCGGTGTGAGGCTTGATTAATCGGAACGGAAAGTGAACATATCACCGTTTCCGACAATCGCAAACCGCTGGATTAGGCCTCGAACCGCCCGCCGACCATGCCGATTTAAAGGAGGCTACCCTGCGTGACCGGCTCGCCCGATTTCGAGACGATTGAGGAGCCATAGGGCTCGCGCGACGAAATGATCAGCGCATCGTCGGGCAGGGGCCGGGCGAGATCCTTTGCTTCGTCCCATGGCGCCCGCAGCCAGGTCGCGGTTGCCTCTTTGGTTAGCAGCAGGACCGGCATGGCCTTCTCATGGATCGGCTTCACAAGCCCATTCGGGTCCGTCGTCAGAAAACCATAGAGGTCGTCGGTGGTCAGGCCGTCTTTCACCTTGCGGACACTTTGCCAGCCGAGCACATGGATGCCGGCAAAGAACATCAGGGACTTTTGCTCGTCGCGCGCAAACCAGGCGTTCGGCACTTTGCCGCCGGGCTCCTGGGCTCCAGGATCAGGTTCGGCAAAGCTGGTGACCGGCACGATGCAGCGATGCTCGACGCCCAACCAGCGCTTCCAATGGGGAAGGGTCAGCTTCCGGACATTGGTGACGCCGCGATCCGGCTCCATGCGGATCAGCGCGTCCATATCGACAGCCTGGCCCTTTGCCCTCATCTTGTCGGCGCGTGCCTCTGCCGCCTTCTTCTGGACGAAGATCGGGGAGGGCAGGCCCCAGCGTGCATTGGTGAGTTGCCGGCGGCCGTCGGCCGTATTGCGGATGATCGGCCCGGACTGATCCGGGTTCATCTGATAGGCGGGCATGAGGTTGATCAGGCTCTCGACATCCTTGGCCCAAGCCGCAACATGATCCTTGTCTTCCATCCGAAAAAGGTTACACATCGCGGGCTATCTACTCCGACGAGATTGTACATGATAATCTAACGCCGGCTATTGGTTTGGCCAGCCTGGACGAGACTTTCCAGCCGGAAGACGTCGGCATTGTCCTGCCGCGATGCCAATCCTTGATAGGTCGCCTGTTCGACCATCCCTCCGTCGGAGAAACCCCGAAACGCGATCTCGGCAATCAGCGTCGGATAGGCCCAGAAGATGTCGGCGCCACCGAGTTTTGCGATCTCGCAGATCACCGGCGGCTTCTTCTGCTTCCAGCGCAGCGTGTCCAGCATCTTTCTGAGCTTGCGTGCCTCGGCGTCGTTCAGTACGGGTCGGACGCTCCCGACATGAATGAAGTCGTGCCCTTGGCAGGCGGCCAGCAGCAGCGTTCCGATTTCAGATGGCGCATCGGGTGCCCGCTCGTATCCGGCGATGAAGAAGGCGCCGCGGAGAGACTGCGCCGGTGGTGCCGGCGCGTTCGCTCGATCATCGTCATCGGGTCCGAGATCGTGGAAGATCTGGGGCGCTTCGATCTGAAGCGCCTTGCGCGGCCGCGGGCGACTAGGCGCATCGGTCCTGGATGTGAGGGGCTGCGATCGCAAAACTTTCGTCATGGTGCCAACTCAACAACAAAACGTATGAACACTGTGACGGAGCCGCATTTGTCCCCGTTATCCACCAAACGTGGTGCTTTGGCGGAGAAATGCCAAAAATATTTCTGCCTCTTGTACGTCCCTGATTCCCAATGGATTCTTCTAAATGGTCAAGTCGAGGAAGATATTCCCAGGGCCTGCCCCGCTTGACTCTCTGCCGTCAACGGAACAGATAGTGAACATATAAGCCTTTTGCGACATGACGTCGAGGTGCAACACGACCTTGCAGGGAGCCGTGAAAGATGACTGCTGCCCGCGCCCCAAGGGGGGCCGTCGGTGTCTCCGATGTGATTGCCGATCTGCGCGAGCGGATTTCAGCCTTGGAAGGATCGAGCGCGCGGAAAGCCGGCTGTCTGGCCTTCGGCGTGCCGGAGATCGACGAGAAACTCCCCGGCGGCGGCCTTGCCTATGGCGCCCTGCATGAATTTGCCGGGGGTGGTGCCGGGACGGTCGATGGTGCTGCGGCAGCACTTTGCGCCGCCGGCATCGCCGCGCGCACCAAAGGCCCGATCGTTTGGTGCCTGACGCGCCCGGATCTGTTCTGCCCGGCGCTGGCACAGGTCGGGCTACATCCGGATCGGGTCATCTTCGTTGAATCCGATCGGGATGAGGATGTTCTGGCCAATATGGAGGAGGGGCTCTCCTTCGGCGGCCTCGGCGCTGTTGTCGGCGAGCTGGTCCGCCTGCCGATGGTCGGCTCGCGCCGGCTGCAGTTGGCGGCCGAAAAGACAGGGACAATGGCACTGGCCGTCCGGCGCTGGCGCCGACAGACGGAGGCCAATGATTTTGGCCAGCCGACGGCTTCGACCACGCGCTGGCGTGTCAGCGTCATGCCGTCGGAAGAATTACCGGTACCGGGCGTGGGGCGGGCCCGATGGTTTCTGGAGTTGATGCGGTCGCGTGCGGGCGAGTGTGCTGAGTTTCTCGTGAGGGCATGTGATGACCAGGGTCGTCTCGATCTATCTTCCGGATCTGCCGACGGATCGCATTCGTCGCGCCGATCCGTCCATTCCGCCTGAACAGGCGATCGCCGTGATCGCCAAAAGCGGATCGAAGCGCTGGGTTTCGGCCGCAGATACCGCCGCACGCAAGGCCGGCGTCCATGTTGGCATGCCGGCGGCGAAAGCGCAGGCGCTGTTCCGAGGCCTGATGCTGGTCGATGCCGATCCGATTGCGGATGCCGCAGCGCTGGAGCGCATCACCCTCTGGGCTTTGACCATCTATTCCCCGATCGTTGCCGTCGATGGGACCGACGGGATCGTCATGGATACGGAGGGCGCCGATCATCTTCAGGGTGGCGAGTTGCCGATGGTGACGATGATCGCGAATCGCTTCCTGTCCAGAACGCTGACGGCACGGGTTGCCGTCGCCGATACGTGGGGCGCGGCCCATGCCTGTGCCCGCGCCATTAGCCGCGAGACGGTGATCGTGCCGATCGGCCAGACCGTGAAGGCCGTCGAAAAGCTGCCAATCTCCTTACTGCGCCTTCCGCCCAAGATCATTGGTGATCTGCGAACCCTCGGCTTCCAGACAATCGGCGAATTGGCCAATACGCCGCGTGCGCCGCTGACCCTGCGTTTCGGGCCAGAGATCGGCCGTCGGCTCGACCAGATGTTCGGCCGCGCGGCCGAGCCGATCGACCCGATCCGCACGCCGGATCTCATCGAGGTCAGCCGCGCCTTCTCCGAACCGATCGGGGCGGCAGAGACCATCAACAAATATGTCGGCCGGCTGATCGTCCAGCTGATCGATGAGTTGCAGAAGCGCGGGCTCGGCGTGCGCCGCGCCGATCTGATCGTCGAAAAGGTCGATGGCACGAGGCAGGCGATCCGGGCCGGTACGGCCAGGCCGGCGCGCGATGTTGCCTGGCTGACAAAACTGTTTCGCGATCGGACGGAAAAGATCGAGCCGGGCTTCGGCATCGAGAAGCTGACATTGGTCGCTGTCATGGCCGAACCACTGGAGGAGACCCAGAAAGTTTCGTCGCTGGTCGAGGACGAGGTCACCGACGTCACGCCGTTGATCGACATTTACGGCAATCGCGGTCAGCGGGTCTATCGATGGGGACCGGTTGCCTCCGACATCCCCGAGCGGTCCGTCCAGCGCATTGCCGCTGCGGCGGACCCGATCGCTGCCGTCTGGGTGGGCCATTGGCGCCGGCCGGTCCGGCTTCTGGCCAGACCGGAGCTGATTACCGCGATCGCGCTTCTCCCCGATCGGCCGCCGGCATCGATCGTCTGGCGCGGCAAGCGCCGCAAAGTGGTGCGCGCCGACGGGCCGGAGCGGATTTTTGGCGAGTGGTGGCAGCGCGACGCCGAGATGGAGGCCGTGCGGGATTATTTTGTCATCGAGGACGAGGCAGGCGAGCGCCTCTGGGTTTACCGGGCTGGCGATGGTGTCGACCCCGAGACCGGTGATCGACGCTGGTTCTGCCACGGTATCTTCGCATGACCTATGCCGAGCTCCAGGTCACAACGCATTTCTCGTTCCTGCGTGGTGCATCGTCGGCGCAGGAGCTGTTCGAGACGGCGGTGGCATTGGGCATCGAGGCAATCGGCGTCGTCGACCGCAATTCTCTGGCCGGGATCGTCCGGGCGCTGGAAGCGTCGCGCGCCACCGGCCTGCGGCTCGTTGTCGGCTGTCGGCTCGATCTGGCCGACGGCATGTCTCTCCTCGTCTATCCAATGGATCGCACCGCCTATTCCCGGCTGACGCGGCTGATCACGCTCGGCAAGAGCCGCGGCGGCAAGAACAACTGCATCCTCCACTGGGACGACGTCATCGCCTATTCGGCCGGCATGATTGGAATCCTCGTGCCCGATCTTGCCGACGAGACCTGCGCCATCCAACTTCGGAAAATGGCGCAAGTGTTTGGCGACCGCGCCTATGTTTCGCTCTGCCTGCGCCGGCGGCCGAATGACCAGATGCGGCTCCATGAGATCGACGGTCTTGCTGCCCGCTTCAGGGTAAAGACCGTCGTCACCAATGACGTCCTGTTCCATGAGCCCGGCCGGCGGCAGCTGCAGGACATCGTCACCTGCATTCGCAAAAACACGACTATCGACACCGTCGGTTTTGATCGCGAGCGGCATGCCGACCGCTACCTGAAGCCGCCTGAGGAGATGGAGCGGCTGTTTTCGCGCTATCCGGAGGCATTGGCCCGGACAATGGGGATCGTCCGCCGTTGCACGTTTTCGCTCGAAGAGCTGACCTACCAGTATCCCGAAGAGGCGATCGTGCCGGGCAAGGATGCCCAGGCCTCGCTCGAGCACTACGTCCGGCAATGTATCCCCGATCGCTATCCGGAGGGTCTGCCACCGGACGTGCTGAAAACCGTGCGCCACGAGCTCGATCTTATCCGCACCATGAAATATGCGCCGTATTTCCTCACCGTCTTTTCGATCGTCCGGTTTGCCCGAAGCCAGGGGATCTTGTGCCAGGGCCGCGGCTCGGCGGCCAACAGCGCCGTCTGCTATATCCTCGGCATTACCTCGATCGATCCGATCGGTGGTAACCTCCTCTTTGAGCGTTTCGTCAGCCAGGAGCGCGATGAACCGCCCGATATCGATGTCGACTTCGAACATGAGCGGCGCGAGGAGGTGATCCAGTGGATCTATAAAACCTATGGGCGGGAGAAGGCAGCGCTCTGCGCCACCGTCACCCGCTACCGCGCCCGCGGTGCCATCCGCGATGTCGGCAAGGCGCTCGGCCTGCCGGAAGACGTCATCAAGGCACTGTCGTCTGGCATGTGGTCCTGGTCGGAAGAGATCTGCGACCGCAATGTCCGCGAGCTCAACCTCAATCCAGAAGATCGGCGCCTTGTCCTGACACTGAAGCTCGCGCAGCAGCTGATGGGCGCGCCACGCCATCTCGGTCAGCATCCAGGTGGCTTTGTTCTCACCCATGACCGGCTCGACGATCTCGTGCCGATCGAACCGGCTACCATGAAGGACCGGCAGATCATCGAATGGGACAAGGATGATGTCGAAGCCCTGAAGTTTATGAAAGTCGATGTCCTAGCGCTCGGCATGCTCACCTGCATGGCCAAGGCTTTTGACCTGATCCGCGACCACAAGGGCGAGCCGATCGATCTGGCATCAATCCCGCAGGAGGATCCGGCGACCTACGCGATGATCCGCAAAGCAGACACGCTCGGGACTTTCCAGATCGAGAGCCGGGCACAGATGGCCATGCTGCCGCGTCTCAAGCCCCGAACATTTTACGATCTGGTGGTCCAAGTTGCGATCGTCAGGCCCGGCCCGATCCAGGGTGACATGGTCCATCCCTACCTTCGCCGGCGCGAGGGAAAGGAACCGGTGGACTATCCAACGCCGGAGCTGGAGGCGGTACTCGGCAAGACGCTCGGGGTCCCGCTTTTCCAGGAAAGCGCGATGCGGGTGGCGATGGTCTGTGCCGGCTTTACCGGCGGCGAAGCCGACCAACTGCGCAAGTCGATGGCCACCTTCAAGTTCACCGGTGGCGTCAGCAAGTTCAAGGGCAAACTGGTCTGCGGGATGGTCAAGAACGGCTATACGCCGGAATTTGCGGAAAAGACCTTCTCGCAGCTGGAAGGCTTCGGGTCCTACGGTTTTCCGGAAAGCCATGCGGCCTCGTTCGCGCTGATCGCCTATGCGTCGAACTATATCAAGCGGCACTATCCGGAGGCCTTCTGTGCGGCCCTGATTAATTCCCAGCCGATGGGTTTTTATGCACCGGCCCAGATCGTCGGCGACGCCCGTGCCCACGGCGTCGAGGTCCGACCGGTCTGCATCAACCGGTCCCGGTGGGACTGCACATTGGAGAAGGTTGGGCATACCGGCCGCCACGCGGTTCGGCTCGGGTTTCGAAGGGTCGCCGGCCTGGCTGTCGCCGATGCGGCGCGGATCGTCGCTGCCCGTGGGACTGGATCGTTTGCCTCCGTCGATGACATATGGCGCCGATCGGGCGTGCCATCGGAAGCCTTGGTGCAGCTTGCCAAAGCTGATGCCTATCTGCCGGCCCTCAAGCTCGAACGACGCGACGCGCTCTGGGCAATCAAGGCTTTGCGTGATGAACCCTTGCCGCTATTTGCTGCGGCTGCCGAACGTGAAGCAACAGCGATCGCCGAGCAGAATGAGCCCGGTGTCGCCCTTCGCCAGATGACCGACGGGCACAACGTCATCGAGGACTATAGCCATATCGGACTGACCCTGCGGCAGCATCCAGTGTCCTTCCTGCGCAAGGATCTTGCCACTCGCAACATCATCACCTGCGCCGAGGCGATGGGCGCGTGGGACGGGCGCTGGGTTTATACGGCCGGCCTCGTCCTGGTCAGGCAAAAGCCGGGCTCTGCCAAGGGCGTCATGTTCATCACCATTGAGGATGAGACCGGGCCGGCCAACCTCGTCGTCTGGCCGTCCTTGTTTGAGAAGCGCCGGCGGATTGTGCTGGGATCGTCCATGCTGGCGATCAATGGCCGAATACAGCGGGAAGGCGAGGTGGTGCATCTGGTGGCGCAGCAGCTGTTCGACTTGACGGCTGATCTATCGGGCCTCGCGGACCGGGATGCCGAGTTCAAACTGCCGGCGGGCAGGGGCGACGAGTTCGCCCATGGTGGTGGGCCGGATCCGCGTGATACGCCGCGTCCAATTCCGCGGGCGAAGGAGATGTATGAACCTGACAGGAGAATTGAGACGCTGAAGGTGAAGGCTCGGAATTTTCAGTGAAACCTAAGCCGGATAGCGGGTCGAGGGCTCTATATGGTTCAAGCCTTATTGTTCTGGCGCAAGCGCAATGCTTGTCCGCGGCTTACCCCTCGCGAGCAATCGCTGCAGTGTCCGTCGGTGCATGTTCAAACGCTGAGCCGTTTTCATAACGTTTTGCCCGTAGATCTCGAAGATCGCTGTGACGTGCTGTTGATTGCCACTGAGAACTGACCCGGCGTTGGAGTGAACCCCTCGGGCTGGACCAGCGAGGCGTCTCAAACTAAGCCGCCTGCTGGGCGAGTTGAGTTTCGAATTCTGCTGGCGACAAGTAGCCAAGGGCTGAATGCAGCCGCTTGGCATTGTAAATCTGCTCGATGAATCTAGGCAAGTGTTCGGCAACCTCAGCGAACGTTTCGTAGCCTGCGGGGTAGATATCCTCGACTTTCAGGGTCTTCATGAAGCTCTCTGCTTGAGCATTGTGATAGGGGTTGCCGACGGCGCTCATGGAACCCTGCAGACCGGCGGCATCGAGAGCTCGTCGATAGGTTTCACTCGCGTATTGGCATCCGCGGTCCGTGTGGTGGATGCAGCCGGGTGGAGGTTTTCTGTTCTCAAGCGCCGAACGCAACGCTGCCAATGCCAGCGGCGTATCCAGGCGTTTTGACAGGCCATAGCCGACGACTTTCCGGCTGCAAGCGTCGAGAATGACGGCGAGATAGCAAAAGCCGACGGCTATGCGGATGTATGTGAAGTCAGCCACCCAGACCATGTCAGGCCGCGACGGGATCACATTACGATAAAGGTTTGGGTAGATCGGTGAATCGTGGTTGCTATCCGTCGTGCGAACATACCTCTTGCGAGGCTTGATCCCAAGGCCATTGGCCCGCATGACGCGGGCTACCCGCTTATGGTTGACGACGTGCCCTCGCCTCTGGAGCTCGTGCGTTACGCGTCGGTAACCGTAGCAGGGCAGCTCGTCCTGAATGTCCTCGATGATTGCAACTAGTTCCGCATCCCCAAGGTTCAACGCTCTCGCAGTTGATCGGTAATAGTAAGTGCTTCTCGGCAGATCGATCATTTTGCACCCCCGTCTGACAGAGCAGGTCGAGGACCGGTTATGATGGAGGAGCTCCCGCTGTCGCCGGCGATCTGCTGGCGCGGTGTTTTTTTAACCAGGTCCAGCTCCATCGTGAGCTGTCCGACTTTGCGTTCCAGCGCCGCAATGTGGGCCTCATACTCAGCAATGACGCTGGCCTCGGCCTCCTCATCATTCAGCTCCCCACGATCGAACTGCGTGAGCCATAGCTGGATGAGGTTGGCCGAAACACCGTAGGTGCGCTGCGCGTCGCGCCGTCCGATGACACCGTTTCGGATATCCTCGCAAAGCTGCAATTTGAACGGCGTCGAATGCCGTCGATATGGACCTCGGGACTTCATGAGCCTTCTCCGATTGAGGCCCGCAGAGTGTATCAGTTTTTCCGTGTCCCGTGGTCCAGCCCGAGGGGTTCACTCCAACGCCGGGTCAGTTCTCAGTGGCAATCAACAGCCTGGATCAAATCTCAGGAATTCAGTGTCAGCGCGTTAATTAAGCGCGCTTATCTAAGTCTGCCGCTTAATTAAATGAAGTGCCCCTTGTTTAAATAAGGCGCGCGCCTGATATTGGGTTATGTCTGATTCCCAACCTAAAAACCGCCTGAGTCGCTTCGTCGAAACGGTTGCTGCCAATGAAACAGTGCGGGCGTTCGTGCCTCCACCATTGCCACCCGAGCCAGCGATTGATGTGCTTTCTTTGCTTGAGCGCCTCAGCCTAGCAGAGCGAGCGCTAGGACGCCTGGATGGTATCACAATGCTACTGCCGCGACAGGAGCTGTTTCTCTATATGTATGTGAGAAAGGAAGCTGTTCTTTCCTCGCAGATTGAAGGTACGCAGTCGACGCTCTCCGATCTTTTGCGGTCCGAAACTGAAGCTCAGGCTGGGCAGCCGGTTGATGATATTCGTGAAGTCTCCAACTATGTCGACGCCATGATGTATGGTTTGGAGCGGCTGGAAACGCTGCCCATGTCGTTGCGTCTGATCCGCGAGATGCATGCAAGACTCCTGCACAGTGGGCGAGGAGGCACCAAGGATCCCGGAGAGTTCCGCCGCTCGCAAAATTGGATTGGTGGCACGCGGCCCGGTAACGCACTTTTCGTGCCACCACCCGTCACTGAAATGGCAGGTTGTCTGGATGCGTTCGAGCGCTTCATGCATGATGATCAATCGCGGTTGCCGGCACTCATAAAGGCTGGCCTGCTGCATGTGCAGTTCGAAACAATCCATCCGTTTCTCGATGGTAACGGTCGTATCGGCCGCCTGCTTGTAACCCTGTATCTTTGTATGAACGGCGTGCTGCAAAAGCCGCTACTCTACCTCAGCCTCTATCTGAAGTCCCATCGGAGAGAATATTATCGGTTGCTGCAGGAGGTTCGCGAAAACGGAAACTGGGAAGCCTGGTTGGACTTTTTCCTCTCCGGCGTCGCCGACACTGCCAATCAGGCATTTGAGGCTGCCACTCAGATCGTCGATCTTTTCAAGGAAGATCGGGAGAAGATCACGATGGAAAGTGAAAGAGCAGGGTCGGCCCTTCGCATTCACGAGCTATTCCAGAAAAACCCCTTTCACACGGCGAACCAGATTGTTCAGATAACAGGTCTGTCCGCACCAACGGTCAACGCCGCACTCGCAGATCTGGAGCGACTGGGCATCATCGATGAGGTCACTGGCCGCAAGCGTGGCCGTGTGTTCAGTTATCGACGATATCTTGCAATCCTGAGCGAAGGCACTGATCCACTACCGCTCAGTTCATGACGAATAAGGGGGCCAAAGGTTCGATCTTCATCAAGAGCTTGAAAGGCTGGGCAGCCGCGGTGCCAGAAAGGGATTGCGCGATAAGAACGTAGGCACTATATGTAGGTATGTTCCTACATGGAGGCGCCAATGGCTACTACTAGCTTGACCAGCCGTGAACTGAACCATGATGTTGGCAGAGCGAAAAAAGCTGCTGAGGCCGGACCTGTCGTCATTACAGATCGAGGCAGGCCTTCGCACGTGTTGATGACGTATGGCGAGTTTGAGCGTCTGACAGGTAAGCGTCACAATCTTGTCGATGCGCTTTCAATGCCGGGATTGTCGAACATCGATTTCGATCCGCCTCGGTCTGTCATTGCAACTCGCGAAGTTGATCTCTCTTGAAATATTTGCTCGACACAAACGTTGTCTCCGAGCTCCGTAAAGTGGGTGACGGTAAGGCTGATCCGAACGTGACGGCTTGGTTAAGCGCGCAGGATGCTCGTGATCTGTATGTGTCTGCGATAACAATTTTGGAGCTTGAGCGTAGGATACTCAGCATCCAGCGGCGTGACATTGAGCAGGGCTCTCGCTTACGAGCCTGGATGGATAGCCGCGTTCGTCCGGAGTTCGCTGAGCGTATCATCTCTATCGATGAAGCAATTGCCACGCGATGTGCCCACTTGCATATTCCGGATCGCCGCAATGAAGCAGATGCACTCATCGCTGCGACAGCGATCGTGCATGGGCTCGTGGTTGTCACACGCAACATTCAAGATTTCCAAGGTACAGGCGTTGTTCTCGTAGACCCGTGGCGTGCCTGAGAAACGGCATGCGGGGCGCCTCGACATTGTTTCTGCCAATTCAGCAAGAACCTATTTGAGTTCTTCGCAATGTGGAGGTCGGCCGTTGAGATCCTATCAAGAACGTAAAGGGCGGAACTAGGGTACCGGGAAGGACGATCATGGCGGCCTCTCCCTCTCCCGACCCGAAACCTTTTCGGAACCGCTCCGTTAGGCGTGGCTTCGTCAGGCAGTAGCGTTCTCCGACAACGACCTCGATCGCCGGAACAAAGGGGTGCTTGCTCATCGTTCTTTACACACTTTGACGCGTTGTTCGCGCCAACGCCTTCAGTCGTGATCCTGCCACCTTAGCAATGCGCTATTTACCGCACACCGCCCAGTAACTTTTCAAATAGATCCGGGCCGCCCATCTGGCCACCTTTCAGCATCAGTTCGAGGCCGTCGATGCGTATGTCTTCGGAGTTGGCCCTAGTCAGGGTGACGCCTTTCGACAGTGTTCCGGCAAACCCGAGCGCCCAGATGTCAAGGGCCTCGACTGCAAGGCTCGACGTATCGCCGCCTGCTACACCTGCCCTGCGAACGAAAGGCGCACGCTTTAGCACGTCGGCGAGCAGCCGGCCCCCGGCTTGCGCGACCGAAAGCTGCGACGGGCCGCCGTCCATCATCCTGCCCGTATGGGCAATGACCGAGTGGCCCTGCCGCAACAGGCTCGCACACTGTTCGGCGGTGGTGGCTACAGCGCCGCCATCTGATACGATCGACGGGATATCGAGCGCCACCGATCGGTAGCGTGCATTTGATCCACCGGCGAGTGCGGCCTCCACCTGGACTGCGGTCAAAGCGGATTGGCTGCCTGCGAGCACGAAGACCGGATCGCGCGCCGGAGCGATTTCCAGCGCAGGCACGTCTGCGTTGCAGAGCCCGATCTCGCGCCAGTGCGCAATCACGGCTTCCGCAACGCTGCTCGCGCCGACCACAAGCAACGGGGCCAGATGTGCCGACTGCCAAAGTTGCCTGCCAATGCGCTGGAGATGCCCAGTCTGGAGCACATCGAACAGGGTGGCGCGGCCCTCTCTTACGGTAATCCTCGCATCGAGCGCTTCGTCTGACTTGCCATCGAGTTGGCGCCAGTCCACCAGATCGATATTCGGCACGCCCTGCTTTGACAGATGCAGCCGCAGATCGGCTTCCGACATCGGCGTGACGGGATGATGGGCCATGGTCGGATGGCGGTCGATGCGAAAAACCTCGCCATCCGTGCCGGCGCCGGCAAACAGGTTGCCGAAGGCACAATACCGCCCAAGGCTCGGCTGTCCGCCGACGATGGCGCGGAGCGGATTCGGCATGTAGTGCTCAAGGGTCCGAATAGCCTCGCCAAGACTGCCAACTGTTGGAGAACTGTCGAAGGTCGAACAGCATTTGTAATGCAAGAGCGGAACCCGTAGGACTTGCGCAAACCGGCCGACCGGATCGACTTCCCGGCGGAGCGCCTCTGGCGACATAGATCGGGCGGCGCCGGCAATACCCAGCGCGTCAAGCGGTCCGACGGCAGCCAGGTGCGTGGCATCCGGCACGCCGAGGCAGAGCAGAGCCTTCAGGCCGGCAATGGCGAATGTCGCCAGCGTGTCGGACGCACCGGTAAAGTCATCGCCATACCAGAGGTATTTGATGGCTTGCCCGCCGCCAGTCACTTCGACCTCCCGAAGAACGATAGCGCCGCAGCAAGGCTGGGCGCGTCAACTGCCGCCGCCTCGGCCAGCGTCCGACCTGCCGCGAGCGCTGCCCAGGCCTCGTGCAGGCTCCTGACGCCTGCCGTCGGGCCGTGGGGATGGGCGAGGATGCCGCCGCCGCACATGAAAAGAAAGTCGCCGCTCGGCACGGCTTTCGCCGTCTGGGGCAGGGTGCCTGCCCACTGGCCCGAGGAAAAGGCGGGCATGACGATGTCGTCGCTGTCGGCTGGATCCGCCAGGGGCGCCAGACTGTTATGCGCGCCCTCGATCACTTCCGAATTCGGCTGCGAGAATTTGCCGTCCAGACCGTGGACATGCATGTGATCGGTGCCGGTCAGCCTCCACAGCGTCTGATAGGGCTGGAAATCCATGCCGAGCGCTGGGTGGCGGGACATCATGCCGAAACCATTGCGGTGCCCGTGGATAACGAGGTCGGTGTGCCGCCGCAGCGCCTGCACGGACGAAAACCCGGCCCAGTTCAGGCTTACCATCACACAGGTGCCGCCTTCGCGGGCGACGAGATCCGCATGCCTCAGCATCGCCTCGTGCTCATCGCTGATGTTGAAGGCGACCATGACCGCCTTGCCTGTCTTGTCCTGCCAGCGCCGGACGTGATTCATCACGGCCGGGATGCGCTGAGCGATCGGGGCATGCTCGGAATCGGCGTTGCACTCGTCGTCCTTGATGAAGTCCACACCCGCTTCACAGAGTTCACCAACGAGCGTACCCGTCTCCTCCGCAGACAGTCCGACATTCGGCTTGATGATCGTTCCAATCAGCGGCCGTCCCTCGACCTGCGTCAGCATGCGCGTCCCGCGCACGCCGTGGCGGGGACGTTCGAAGCGGTTGCGGAACTCCGACGGCAGATCGATATGCTCGAGGCGCAAGCCCGTCGTCTCACCGAGATCATAAAGGTTGCCAGCAAGTGTCGCCGCGAGCGTCGGCAGGTTGCGGCCGATATTGGCGGGCGGGAAGGATACGGTTACGCGCGCCCGCCGCCAGGGTCCGCCACGCCCCTGCCGGGAAAGAAGAGCATTCGGCAAGCTCTGCTCGGACAAGGGTTGCAGTTCCTCGATCGCCTCGACCGTGGCACGGGTCAGGGCCTTGAGATCCTCGCTCTCGTTGGCAACCCTCACGAAGGTTCCGCTGCTCTGCTCGCCGGCCAGAACCTCGGCAACATGCATCGGCTCATCGGGCGTCTCGATGAGATAACGCGCCCTGATCCTTTGCATCAGAGCGTTCCCAGATCCGGGAATGCCCGCACCGGGTCGGAACCATCCCATCCGATGGAGGCTTCGCGGATCAGGTTGAAAAGGCGCCCCTTCGGACCTGCAACTTCAGAGAGTTCGATCACCGTGCCGGGATAGACGTTATTGTCGCCAGGCGTCTTCTTCTCGAAATAGACAAAGCGACCGTTGCTTCCGACCTCGCCGCTCATGCAGACTTCGAAACCTTCCTCTGCCGCGTGGGCCAGATCGGCATCGAAATCCTCGGTCCAGTAGGCGAAATGCTGCACGCCGGTAAACCCGGCACGTTGAAAATCGCGATACATGGAGGGCACGTCGTTGCGGGTCTGGAGCAGCTCGATCTGCAACCCGCCGGCATTGGCAAGTGCGACGGAATTGTGCGGCTCATGGGGCTCGCCACGATAGGTGTAGTTTACGATCGGAACCTTGGGATTGTAATAGAAAGGCCCGACGCCGAGCACTTCCGTCCAATAGCGCATCGCTTCCTCGATATCCGGGACGAGATAGGCTACCTGCCGAATTTCACCAAAAAACCTGCTCATGCGTAAATCCAGTTCTGTAAAATGTCAGAGAAATCCGATGGAAAGCCAGGGCCAGGCGGCGATCACGACGATGCCGATCGCAAGTGCTGTCATGTAGCCCCAGATGGGCCGCATCCCGAGGCTCGGATCGACCTTGCCGATGGCGCAGGCGGTGTAATAACCGACACCGAATGGCGGCGCGAAAAGCCCCAGACCCATCGAAAGCACAACGACGATTGCATAATGCACCTCGTGCACCCCCACTTGATGGGCAATCGGGAACATCAGCGGGCCGAACAGCACGATCGCCGGAATGCCTTCCAGAAGGCTGCCGAGAATGACGAAAACGAGGATCGACACCGCCATGAAGGTGACCTGTCCGCCGGGCAGGCTGGCGATGAAGGTCGCCAGGTTCGAAGCAAAGCCGGATTGGGTCAGAGCCCAGGCCATGCCTGTCGCCGCGCCGATGATGAAGACGATTGCTCCGGAAAGAGCAGCGGTCTCGATCAGCATCGGGATGAGCCGTTTTGCGTCGAAGCAGCGATAGACGAAAATCCCGACGATCGTGGCATAGGCGATGCCGATGGTCGAAACTTCGGTCGCGGTCGCGACACCCTCGACCACCGCCGTGCGCACGATGATCGGAAGTGCCAAAGCCGGAAGCGAATAGAGGAAGCTCCACCAGATTTCCTTGCGGCTTGCGCGGACGATGCCGGAGAGATCTTCCTTGCGGCACCGCCACCAGACGACGAGGCAAAGGGCCAGTCCCAGCAGCAGACCCGGAAGCATGCCGCCGGTGAAAAGTGCCGCGATCGATACGCCGGTGACCGAACCGATGGTAATCAGAACAATCGATGGAGGCACTGTTTCGGTCTGCGCCCCGGTTGTTGCGAGAAGTGCAACGAGATCGCCCTGGTTAGCGCCGCGTGCCTTCATTTCCGGAAACAGGACCGGCGCAATGGCCGCCATGTCGGCGGCCTTTGAGCCTGAAATGCCGGAGACCAGATAGATAGCGCCGATCAGCACATAGGAGAGGCCGCCACGCACATGGCCGAGAAGATTGGCCAGAAAGCGTATCATGGCGCGCGCCATGCCGGTCATTTCGATCAGCAGACCGAGAAAAACGAATAGTGGCACGGCAAGAAGGATCATGTGCGACATGCCTTCGTCCATACGCCCGACCAGCACGACCATGGGGGTGCGGGTGGTCAGAGCCAAGAAGCCGAAGGTCGACAGCGCAAAGGTGAAGGCGATGGGCACGCCGGCAAACACGCCTGCGCCGACGATAACCACGAAGAAAACGATGAGATTGAGCTTGCCGAGCGGGACCAGAATGGGGCTGGCGAGCCACATGGCGGCGCACAGCACTGCGACCAGGCTCACCGCCTTGGCGACGGTGGTAAGATCGGCGCGCGTGACAAGCCGCAGAACGGCAAGAACAATCATCAGGCCGACACCGACGGGCAGGGCGGCTGCACGCCAGGCATTGCTGATCTCGAGTGCCGGCGTGGAAACGATCGCCTCGCGGCCGGCATATTTATAGGCCGGATAGGCGATCAGCAGGAGAAAGGCGAGTGCAGCACCCTGCGCCACTATTTCCAGAAACACGCGCGTCTGAGGTTTTGCATAGGAGACGAAGGCCGTCATGCGCATATGTTCGCCGCGCCGCAAGGCGACGGCGGCCCCCAGCATGGACAGCCACAGGAAGAAGATCCCCGCCAGCTCGTCCGACCAGACTATGGGTGCGCGAAAGATGCATCGCGCAACCACGCCGCTCAGGAGAATCGCGATATCGCCGAAGGCAAGCGCCGCGGCTGCGATCTCCACGCAGCCGCCGACGCCCCGTTCCACCTGGCCGATGACAGCCCGCCATCCCGAGGCGGGCCGACTGCCGGCTTCAAGCAAGATCCCGCCGCTCATCAGAGCTTCTTGCCTACGCTGGCTTCCAGCAGTGCCCAGGCTTCGTCACCGAACTTGCCCTTCCATTCGTCGTAGAACTTGGCCTTCTGGAGCTTTTCCTGAAAACTGTCGGCGGACGGTGCGTTGAAGACCACGCCCTTGGCGGAAAGATCGCCTTCGATGCCCTTGTTGATCTTCTCGAGATCGGCGCGCTGCTGGATGCCTGCCTCGTTGAAGGCGCGTTCGATGATCGTCTGCAGATCGTCCGGCAGCGAGCTCCAGGTGTCGCCGTTGAAGGTGAAATGATAACCGTCCCAGCTGTGATTGGTCTTTGAGCAGTATTTCTGCACTTCATAGAGTTTGGCCGTCTGCATGATGGCCAGCGGATTTTCCTGTGCCTCGACGATCCTCGTCTGCAGCGCCGAATAAACCTCGCTGAATTGCAAGCTGGTCGGTGAGGCGCCGAGCGACTTGAACAGCGAAACGCCCATGGCGCTGACCGGAACGCGGATCGTCAGACCGGAAAGATCGGTGGCATTGGTGATCGGCTTGCTGCTCGTGGTGATCTGACGGAAGCCGTTGTCCCACATTTTCGAGAATGTATGCAGGCCGATCTTGGTGAAGGCGTCGCGGATATGATCCCCAAGCTTGCCGTCCACCGCACCCCAGATCTGGCTGTAGTCGCTGAAGGCGAAACCGACCGCCGTGATGGCGCTGATCGGCGCAATGGTGGCGATCACCATCGTGCCGGGCGTGAACATGTCGACGCCTCCGCTGCGAACCTGGCCGAGCATATCGGTGTCGCCGCCGAGCTGGTTGTTCGGGAATATCGCGATTTCCACCCGGCCATTGCTTTCCTTGGCGACACGCTGTGCAGCCTCGGCGGCACGAATGTTCAAGGGGTGGCTGAGCGGCAGGTTGTTGGCGTATTTCAACGAGAATTCAGGTGTCGCTGCAAGGGCCAGATGTGGTGCGCCGAGCACCATTCCGGCAACCGGCAGGGCTGCCATCTGCTTCAAAACCGTGCGACGGGTAAACGTGGTCATCTTAATCCTCCTCCAAAGATCACATTTTCAATTCGGATGATCCGCCGGAATGGAAATCTCCTACCCACATTCCAACGGAAACCATCAATCTAAATCAAAAACCATCAATGATCAGCCGCACCTTGCATGCATGCCGCCATCGACCAGCAATTCAACGCCATTGATATATTTCGCCTCGTCGCTCGCGAGGAAGACCGCGGCATGGGCAACATCCCAGCCATCCCCCATGCTGCCGGTTGGCGAAAGCCGGTTACGGGCGGCGACCATCTCGTCGCGGTCAGCATAAAAACCCGAGATCTGACTATATATATGCGGGGTATCCATCACGCCCGGTAGAATGCAGTTGGCGCGAATGCCCTTTGCTGCATATTGCAGGGCAACGCTCTGGGTAAAGCTGTTCACGGCGCCCTTGCTGGCGGCATAGGCGCAATAGGCATAACCGGTCCAGCGAACCCCGCCGAGAGCACCGATATTGACGATCGCGCCGCTTGCCTGAGCTTCCATCACAGGCAAAACTGCCTTGCAAGTCAGGAACATGCTCTTGACATTGACCGCCATGACCTTGTCCCAGGTGGCCTCTTCGGTCTCGACCGGGCCGCCTTGCGACGTGATGCCGACATTGTTGTGCAGGATATCAATCCGCCCAAACGCATCGAGCGTCTTGTCGATGCATGACTTGATGTCCGAAAACGAAGTCGCATCGGCGGCCATGGCCTGAGCGGTGCCGCCTTCTTCCCGGATAATCTTCTCGGTGACGGCGGCCGCATCGCCATTCACGTCGATCACGGCGACTTTGGCGCCCGCCCTCGCAAATGCAACGGCAACCGCCTTGCCATTGCCCCATCCCTCTCCAATCGAGCCGGCACCGAACACTACGGCAGTTTTGCCGCGCAGCCGCCCCGCAAGCGCATTTTCCACCGCAAGCCTCCTCGCCTATTTGGTGAAACATAGATATCTTGTTGATTGAAATAACAGGCTTGAAATGCAGAAGCAATCAAATTATTTGATGTAATTTGATTGAATTAGAGGTGAGAGATGACGACTGAACCCGCTGGCGCCGAGATATTGGGACGCAAGGTGAATATCGCCGAGCTTGCGGCGGCTGCGGGCGTTTCCACCGCCACGGTCGATCGCATCCTCAATCAGCGCGGCGGCGTACGCCAGCCGACGATCGACCGCGTCGTTCTGGCGGCCGACCAGCTTGGCTTTGCGCTGCCGGCAACAATGCGCAGGCAGGCACCGGCAATGCGTCTGTCCTTCGTGCTGCCTGTCGCCAACAACAAGTATCTCCGGCTCCTTGCTGACACGATCCGGCAATCGGTCGAGGAGCTGGAGCAGTATAATGTTCGCTGTCAGGTTATCCCGATCGAAAGCTTCAATCCTGCCGTGCTGGCCGAGCATCTGATGCAACTCGCAGCGACGGAGGATGGCATCGCCTTCATGGCGCTGGAGCATCCGCTTGTACGCGAGGCGGTGAAAACTCTCTCGGGCCGCGGCATTCGTCTGCTGACCCTCATATCCGACCTCTCCAATGCGCCACGGGCAGCCTTTGTGGGTATGGACAATCGTTCCGCCGGCCGCACCGCGGGCCTGCTTCTCGGCCGTTTCGTGGGAACTTCCACGCAGGCTGGAAACAAAGTAGTAATGTTTGCAGGCTCGCTCAGCTATCGCGGCCATGAGGAACGCGAGATGGGTTTCCGGCATATCCTGACAGAGGCCTATCCGAGACTTGAGATCATTGGGTTGCGCGAGGGGCATGACGATGCCAACAGTAATTACAAGATCGCATCGGCTCTGCTCGAGCAGCACCCGGAAATTATCGGTATCTACAATGTCGGGGGCGCCTCGGAGGGTATTGCGAAGGCGCTGGTGGAGGCGAACCGCCAGCAAGATGTTGTCTTCATCGGCCATGGTCTGACAGCAGAGACCCGTGCGTTGTTGGTACAGGGAACGCTGGATGCCGTGATCAACGTGACGCCGCTGACACTGATGCGAAATGCCATACGAATCTTCAACAATCTGCGCGACGGCCGCGAACCAACGGTTGGCGTGGAGGCAGCGCCGATCGGTATCGTACTACGGGAGAACCTGCCTTGAGCCTTTGCGAATTGACATCCGCAACCCCGCATCGTTGTTGTGGGTGACCGACGATATGCGCGGTGCCGGAACGAAGGCTTAATCGGTCAGTCATCTATAAATCACCTTATTGATTAGGCCTTCGCCGTGTCGACAGCTCGGTTCCCTTCAAGACCGAAACGAGGACGCACGGCTCAGTCGCAACATGGTTTGCGCGCCCGAGCCGGCACCTCATTCGAGCCTACGCAGCCTCCCAAACCTGGTTGAGGATTTTTGCAGCCAGAGCTGCCTTGTCCTGTGGCAAGAAGCGACCATAGTGTTGTTGAACGACATCAGGCGTGTCCTGAATGGCGTAGCTCGCCTGCTCGTATGATCCGGTCTGCTTCAAAATATGCGTCGCAAGAATGTCTCGCAGGTTATGGGGTCCGTGCGGTAGCAAGCCCCTGATCGCACCGCGTCCGGTGTAGGGATTGTAGATGCCGTAACGTTGGATGACAGTCCGCCAAGCCTCGTAGAACGTAGTCGAGTTGTAGGCAGCATCGATGCTGGTTGTCTTCACCGTCTTGACGAAGAATGTTCCAGGGTCTCTGGCACCGCTAAGCAGAACGCCGCGATGGCGGTCGATGTAAGCGTCGAGGTATTTGTAGAGATCTAGCAGGTCTGGCAGGATCAGCCGGAACGGCTTTTGACCGAAAAAGGATGAGCCGGAGTTCTTGAATGCGACCGACGGGATAAGGACCTCCCATCCATTGTCACGATCGCTCCAGCGCAACTCGCTGCATTTCATATTTGCAAGCCGGCGTTCCGACGTTGGATAATGTCCACGCGGGCAAACACGCAGTTGACGAGGGTTTTTTTGCCGCAGCCCGAAGTGCAGGCCAAGCCGAAGCAGCATGAATGATCTGACGGCCTCAGCCGCCGGCCGTGGATATCTTCTTTCATCCGGCATGCGTGCAAGGATCTCGTCGGTGATTTTGCGATATTCCGCCAACGGGCTCTCGGCTTCGAGGACACACATGATCGGCTCGAACGGGTCGCGATGAACACGCATGACGCGTTGGATTTCTTTGGATCTGTTAGCGGCATGTCGATGAAACGCATCACAGGCGCCATGCCAATCGCGGGCTGCGAATTCGATTTCTTCCTGTTCAATCAAGCCTGCGATGGGTCGGACATTCTGAAGCAGCTCCGGGTGCTGCCGTATCCAGCCTACATCCGCGCGGGAAAGGGCTTGGGCAACCATCAGCATGTCTTCTTCCCATTTGGTATAGAAGCCACGCCGCTGTTCCCGCCACTGCAGGTACCAGTCCCAAACACCGGGAAAGATCAGAAGGCCAAAGCTCAGTTGGCTGAGTGGAACGCCGTAGCCCTTTACTGCACTATTCGGTGACGCGGCCAAAGCGCCGAACATCAGGCCAAGGTGCCCGATCTTCTGAGAAGCCGTTTCCTCTCCCCAAACGCCATTCCGCTGAAATCCAATTGCCGTTAACGTCGAGGTTTTGAAGCGGATAAGATCTGCCATTTCCATGGCAAGCCGCGGCGGCGCGTCGACGACGCCGGAGAGCAGATCAGGATCATCGAACTCGGCCGCTTGATTCTGATTGGCGCCGGCCACGGATGCCAAGGATCTGGCCGACAAAGCTCTTCCGCCATAAGTGACGCCGGGAAAGCGGATCGCATAACGTTGCTTGCTGGCCGCCGCCTGATAGCGACGATACTCTGTCGATCCGGAAATGATCACCCGGCGCACCCAATCGAGGATCTCTTCGCGCTTGGTGAAGTCATCCGGAAGGTGTAATGAGATCCTGCGCCGCTCAGCGGGGCTAACATCACCGAGATCGTGACCGTGAAGCGAACGTGCCTGATGCGGCAGTTTATCTTTGAAATATCCCTCCGAAAGTCGATAGCGCCGCTCGATCCTGCGAAGGATATCGAAACTGGCGATAGATCGTGGCATACGCTCGCCCTGGACCCAGGAAAGCAGCGTCTTGTTGTCGAAGGTCTCGTTGAGATGAACAACGGCGCGATAGAGCTGCCAATATGTGTCGCCGAACCGCCGCATGTGATAGGTCAACGCGTCCTGAAAGCTCGCTGGATCTTCTGTCGCTTCGAAAAGCGGCTCGGGGTAAGGGCTGATCGGCTTCGGTGCAGGTCCAGGCCGTGTCGACTTAGACCGGACAAAGGAACCGTCGGCCGCTTTGAGTTGCCGCTTTCTGGTTTTGGACGCCGCAGCTGCTTTATCGGCTGTTTTTGTTTCGGTCTTTTTCGGGCGAACGGCCCGTTTCGGTGGCCGTCGCTCTTCGGCTGCCGGTGGTGCGCCGAGCCATCGGATGATTGCATTCAAGCCTGGCTGGAGCTGCTTTTTCAGTTCTGCCGTCAACTCGGTTTCAATCCCGCAGGCCTGACCAATCGTCATCCAATCGATATGGCCATTCAAGAGCGGTGGTGATTTTCGGTAGATAATCAAACTGGCCAGGTAGGGCCGGATATTCTCCAACACCCGCCAGGATGCGATTGGCGCGATACGCAGCTCGCAGAATTCGGATATCTTTCTCTGAAAATGACGTGATCCAAGTTCGTTTTTGGTCATGCTCATTCCGTTTCTCTCGGCGCCAATGCCGAGGGCGAGCGGGAATATGAGGCGAGCTTTAAGAAAATATGTTCAGGCTAGGTCGATAACCTTTCGATCGCTGCTGCTTGGATCGAGAGCTACAGATGCTGTGTTGAGCGATAGACGGGCTTGCAATAACTCATTTATGGCGGTAATCATGAGCTATAGAAAGGCTGGCTATAGCTCATGAAATGGAACTGGCAGAATGCCGAATGGCCAAATTTCAGGTATGACGCAGCACGCGTGATACCGTTGGAGCAGAAATTCCTGCAGTCCGCCGGCGAGGTCATTGGTGCCGTCCGGCATTTCAATGAGGACGACAGCAACCAACTTCGTATTGAACTGCTGAGCGACGAAGCGATCAAGACCTCAGAGATCGAGGGGGAGTATCTGGATCGCGCAAGTGTTCAATCCTCGCTCCGCCGGCAGTTCGGCCTCAACACTGACGATAGGCAGATCCGCCCCCAAGAACGTGGGATCGCGGAGATGATGGCAGATGTCTATCGAAACTGGCATAAGCCGTTGGATCGTGAAGAATTGTTCCATTGGCATTCGATGCTGATGGCCGGAAATCGATACATTGAGACGATTGGTGATTACCGCAAGCATGAAGACGCCATGCAGATCGTGTCAGGTCGATTAGATAAGCCCACAATCCATTTTGAGGCTCCACCATCTCGCCAGATTAAAGCTGAAATGGACACCTTCATCGCATGGTTCAATCAATCCGGTCCAGATGGCCAAACGTCCCTTCAAGCTCTAACGCGCGCGGCAGTAGGCCATCTCTATTTTGAAAGCATTCATCCATTTGAGGATGGTAATGGTCGAATTGGGCGCGCGCTCGCCGAGAAATCCTTGGCCCAAAACATTGGGCAACCAAGCCTCATTTCACTCGCCTTCACAATCGAAAAGAACCGTAAGTCCTACTATTCCGAGCTTGAGCGCCACCAGCGCACGCTTGATATCACCGACTGGATCATTTTCTTTTCAGAGACGATCTTGGATGCTCAACGGGCAACGCTTGAGCGCATAGATTTCTTCATTCAGAAAGCAAAATTCTACGACCGGTTTCGAGCCAAACTGAACGAGCGGCAAGAAAAGGTGGTCGCGCGCATCTTCAAGGAAGGCACAGCGGGCTTCAAGGGCGGCCTAAGTGCAGAAAACTACATCTCGATCACAAACACATCCCGCGCGACAGCGACACGCGACCTTCAGCAACTCGTGGAGATTGGTGTCCTCATGCGTACGGGTGAACGTCGGCACACCCGTTACTCGCTGTCGTTGCAGAAATAAATCTCCTGCCAAAGCAATGAATTTCATTAACGTCATTATTTAGGTGAACGGCAGTTCGATTTCTCTCAAGCGCACGCTCGAAAATCGGACCTATGGTGGAAGGCTATCCGACACTCCTGGCCAGTCAATTCCAAGCAGGCAGATTCTTCCAATTGGACGGGAAGCCCATCGCGGCCTTGTCTGCCAGAGGGCATGAATCCATCAGTCCTGCAATCTGCTCGCGCCATTGGTTGTTCGGTGCAACGATATCCATGAGATAGCCGAGAACTGCAATGGTATTGTAGACTCGCCCTTGTGCATTTCCATTCATAGCCAGCTTTAAGCTCGCAGGAGACGTCGGCACAATCATCTTTACCGTCACCTGCTTGTTCCAAAGTCGGCCGTGATGGGCACAAATATTGCGGATGTATGTCAGGTGATGGGCGAGCGATACCAAAACCGTTTCATCCAACCCGTAAACCTTGGCGATCGCCTGTCGATCCGGCCGGTTCTTGAGATTATTATACCACATCGAGAGTTGCCCCAACGATATCACTTCGGCTGTCATCCAGATCGGTGGGTGCTCTGGATCGTCGTATCTGCTCCTGTAATGAAGTATGAAGGTATCTTTCGACCTTTTCAGATCCTCGATCAATTTGGCGAAGGCTTGGGCATATCGATCGGGCCGGTGATAGAGACCAGGATCGAGATAGCCGTGTGGCCCGTATTTCATGGCAAGGTGATGTGCCCAGCTACCTCGCAAGGATACTTCAATCCTTTCGATCGCATCCATCACGAGGAGGCGCAGCCGCCGATCAAAAATGTAGAGCTCCAAGACTTGGTCGAAGGAGGTTCCAGCTTGAAACCCATGCGCACCACTAGCCTGTGGCGCGTCCTCCAATGGCAACCAGTAGGCCCTTAGCCGATAATAGCTTATATGCTGGAGGCAATGGGCAGCGTGGGCATAATCTGGCACAGCCATTCCCCTTGCTTCCAGCAAGGCGATTTGGTCGGGGATGGAGACGGAAGGCTTTTCGAACTTCATGCCATTTCATAGGCGGATCCGAATAGCTAGAAAACAAAAAAAACCCGCCGGGGTGCGCAGTTTCGGAACCGAGGTTCCGTCCGAGGCGTGGCGGGTATTGTTGAGCAACGATATGGAGCAATCCTGTTAAGAAAGCAACAATGGAACGGTAAAAAAATGTACCCATCTATGTGTGTTGCAGGCCAAGCCGTTGATGCTGAATCAAGATTTCTTGCAAGCGGCGAACTGACCAAAATCGAGCGTATCCTCAGGGTTTGGCTAACTACAGCTTCAGGTGGCTGCTAATTGTTCGATTGAACTGTTGTCAAGCGAGAAGCCGCCTAGCACGCCCTCGGCCGGCCGAGAATCATGACAATCCTCAGTAAGTATCTGTTTTCAAGAGCACTCGTTCTCGATGAGCGAAGGCTGCATTAACGAGGTCTGCGGTTCGAGTCCCTATCAAAGCCTGATATGCAACCCATTCAGCCTATCCGCGAGTGTTGGCAGAAAACGGGCGAGGGAACTTTCCTCTTGGTCCACCTCTGATGCTTTGCTCAAGGCAAAAGAGGCTATCGGGCGTGCCGCGATCTGGCTGGAGGTTTCAGCCGATCGCAAGCGAACGCACAAAGCTTGGCAGAGCTCTGCTGCAGTGGTAATCTATACCACCAGCAATTTTGGAGATTCCGATGTCCAATGTCGAAAAGATAAGCGTGTCGATGACTCCGCAACAGGCAAACTTGGTTCGAGCCGCCGTCGAAAGTGGCGCCTACGCCAGCGGGAGCGAAGTCATTCGCGAAGCGATGCGCGATTGGACCGCCAAGTGGGAAGTTCGCAAGGATGATATTGAGCGTTTGCGCCAGCTTTGGGATGAAGGTAAGGCAAGCGGCACTCCAGTCGCTGTCGATTTCGACACCATGCGTCAGGAGGCACGACTCCAGTTGAACGCCGCCAAGACCAATGGCCGTTGATCTCGTTTGGTCGCCACAGGCGCTTGTGGATGTGCGCGAAATCTACGTGCAGATTGGCCTCGAGAATCCAAGGGCAGCTGAGCGTTTCTTCGATAATTTCGAGCGGAAGGCGACGCTTATAACTGATCAACCTCGTGTAGGTGTTCGTCGTCCCGATATACGGCAAGGAGTTAGGATGATCGTCGAACCACCATATATCATTCTTTATGAGACCATTCCGGACACCGATACGGGTCCAGTCGATCGCGTAGAGATTGTCCGACTGGTAGACGGCAGGCGTGACCTTAGAGCGCTTTACTAAAAGTTGAGAAATTCTTTCAAGGGAACGTCGAAATCGCATGTTGCGAAAAACGACACAGACTCATAAAATTTCGCAGGACCTTCTTAACAGCGAGCCGCTAGGATGGATGCGATTGGCGCCGAAGGCTTTGATGCTGCTTTGACTTTGACAGAAAATCTCGATCATCTCCCGGCCGCGAAAAGGCGCGAACTCGCACGCGTCGTAGAGGTCATTTTCGAGGAGGTGGAACGTTATCAAGCCACCAAAACCTCCGACTACAAAAAGCGCGGAAAAATCCTCAAGGTCATCCTATTCGGCAGCTATGCCCGAGGTGATTGGGTGGAAGATCGGCTGAGCGGCTACCGGTCCGATTACGATCTGCTGATCGTCGTCAACGATCATAATTTTGCGGAAAGCGAAGATCTCTGGCTCGACCTCGACGATCGCCTTATCCAGTTGCAAATCGCCGGCCATATCAAAACGCCAACCAACGCAATCGTCCACAGCCTGCATGACGTCAACGATCACCTTGCTCGAGGCAGACCCTTCTTCATCGACATTTTACGGGATGGCAAGGTGCTGTATGAAGCGGACGGGCATCCGCTCGTGGAACCGAGGCCGTTGACTCCGGACGAGGTCGGTGTAGAGGCGCACCGGTATTTCCTTCAATGGGTAGGTAAAGCGCAGCGGAGCCTGGAGACGGCCGAGGATCAAATCGGCAAGGTCGAACGCGACAGCAGTTGGACGAATGATGCGGCTTTTACGCTGCATCAAGTTACTGAGCAGTTATATCATTGCCTCCTTCTCACAATGACGCTTTACAGCCCGAAACTGCACAGAATCAAAACACTGCGGTCGAAGGCGGAAGACATCGACGCCCGGTTGATCGCTGCCTGGCCGCGCGACAATCGTATCGCCCGCCGTCGTTTCGAGCTCCTGTCCCGCGCCTATGTTGAGGCGCGCTATTCACCGAAATTCGAAATCGCGGTCGAAGAGCTCCAGTGGTTGATGGAACGTGTCAAAATCCTGCAGCAGCTTGTCGAGCAAGTCTGCAGTGAGCGACTAACGCAGTAACGACATCGCCGTATTTCTCCTGAAGTTGGTTCTTGATGCGGCCAGACGTGTCGTCGCGTATGTGGATTGCCATGATGCATCGGAGATCGGTAAACTAATTCGATCGTGGCATGAACGGTAAGCGGTGTTTTGACCGCACCTTCCGGATCAGTGTGTGATTGACGATGTTGAGGCCCAAACGAGGGCTTGGACATATGTCGATTTCACAGCTTACGCTTACATCCAGCGATGAAGAGCCGGTGCGCCGGTTCGAGGTTTTCACTGGTAGTGGTCGACGCCGCGAGTGGAGCGACGAGCGCAAGGCCCAGATCGTTGCCGAAAGTTACGTGCCAGGCGTGACGGTATGCACGGTCGCGCGGCGTCATGGACTGACCCCACAGCAATTGTTCACCTGGCGTCGTCTCGCCCGCAAGCCACCAGAAACGGTGCCCGATCTCGATAGCGTTCCGATGTTTGCGCCGGCAGTCCTGGATGTGCCAACGAAGCCAGCGGTGAAGGAGCCTGAACCCAGGCGTACGTCGAGAAAGAAGCCGATAAGTGAATAGCCCCGAGTTTCGTAGACACCCTCGGGTTAGATTTTCTGCTGCTTCTCAAACTCGACGGGCGACAGCATTCCGTTTCTGACGTGCTTGCGTTTCGGGTTGTAGAACATCTCGATGTAGTCGAACACATCCTGGCGAGCTTCATCGCGTGAACGGTAGACCCTGCGACGTATCCGCTCTCGCTTCAGAAGATTGAAGAAGCTCTCTGCCACCGCATTGTCATGGCAGTTGCCACGTCGGCTCATCGAGTGAACCAGATTGTGGTGCTTGAGGAACGATGCCCAGTCCATGCTGGTGAACTGCGAACCCTGATCCGAATGAACCAGCACCTTGTCCTTCGGCTTTCGCCTCCACACCGCCATGAGCAGAGCCTGTAATACGACGTCCGTGGTCTGTCGGCTCTGCATCGCCCAACCGATGACCCGGCGGGAATAGAGGTCGATGACAACCGCAAGGTAAGCGAAGCCCTCGCAGGTTCGGATGTAGGTGATATCCGTCACCCAGGCCTTGTCCGGAGCCGCTACGTCAAATTGCCGGTCGAGCGTGTTCTCGATAGCGACGGCAGGCCTGCCGCCATAGATGCCGGGGCGGCGTTTGTAGCCGATCTGCGCCTTGATCCCGGCGAGACGCGTCAGACGCGCGACCCGGTTCGGGCAGCACATCTCTCCCTGATCGAGAAGGTCGTCGTGCAGCTTGCGATAACCGTAGACCTTGCCGCTCTCTTCCCATGCCTTCAGGAGTAGATCGGTCTGTCGCTTGTCCTCGTTGGCTCGCCTGCTCAGCGGGTTCTTCAGCCAGGTGTAAAATCCACTCGGGTGAACCCGCAGGAGACGGCACATCGTCCGCACCGAAAACTGCAAGCGATGCAGAGCAATGAACGCGTACTTCACTTTGCATCCCTGGCGAAATACGCGGCCGCTTTTTTCAGGATGTCTCGCTCCTCGGTGACGCGAGCCAATTCCTTCTTCAGCCGCCTGATCTCCTCGGCCTCGTCGTTGCCCTTGGCGTTCGACGCGGCAAACTTCTTCTTCCATTCGTAGAGCGAATGCTGGCTGACGCCGAGGCGCTGAGAAACCTCCGCAACCGGATAGCCTCGCTCCGTGATCTGACGCACGGCGTCGCGCTTAAAATCTTCGCTGAAATTCGATTTGCTCATGATGCTCTTCCTGCCTCAAAATTAGGAAAGAAGGCGTCTACAAATCTAGGGGCTATTCAAGGTTGTAGGTTCACATCCGCTCAAGAGCATTTACGTGGAACTCTCATTTCTAAGTCGACCAAAGATCAGTCCGCTATTGGAGAATTTGCTCAACAAGCGCAGCGGCAAATAGGAGTCTCTCGTCGGATCCAACCAAGCCGGTGAGTTGCAATCCAACGGGCAGGCCGCCATACTGGCCGCAAGCGATGGATATGCTCGGTGCGCCGGTCAGATTGGCGTGCGAGAGCGCGATGATCTCGTCGTCGCCATCCGCGGAAAGCGCGGGGTCGCTGGCAGGGGCTACGAATGGAATGGTGGGGGCGATGAGTGCATCCACCTCAGCCATATGCCCGGCCAATTGCATCTTCGAAGCGGCCTGGTAGCGGGTCGCCTGGATATAGGTGATTGCCGGGATCTGCATTCCCGCAGAGAGCAGGTCGCGGGTGCCGGGCGCGTAACCAGTCGGATTTTCGGACATCGTCCCTTTGTGGATGATTGCTGCCTCCGGCATCAGGATATTCAGGAGATGCCGTGCCATCTCTTCCGGCGCGGGAAGGTCGAGCATGACGAATTCCACGCCGGCTTGCAAAAGCTTGGCCCGAGCGGTCTCTATGACATGGCTAACGCCTGGGCGAACCGCGGAATGGTTCCATTGGTTCGATACTATCCCGAGCCGCAGGCGGCCGGTGATGTTTGATGCCTCAGGGGCCGATCCCGCCAAGGCATGGAAAAGCAGTGCCGCGTCATCGACGCTGCGTGCCAGAACGCCGAGATGGTCGAGAGACCGCGAGAGCGGAAACACGCCACTCAACGGGAGAGTGTCGAAGGAGGGCTTGAAGCCGACAATCCCGCAATAGGCGGCGGGCGCCCTGACCGATCCGCCCGTATCGGTGCCGATTGCAAGCGGCACAATGCCTGCGGCCACGGCTGCCGCCGACCCGCCGCTCGATCCCCCGGCAGTGAGTGCCGGGTCAAACGGATTGTTCGTCTGGCCGAAATCGCGATGCTCGAAGCCGGCTGCAAATTCGAGCAGGTTGGTCTTGCCGAAGATGATCGCCCCGGCCGCTCGAAGGCGGCGGACGCATTCGGCATCGTTTTGGGCCATTTTCGGCCGAACCGCCTTGGTCGCATAGCTCGTCTCGATGCCGGCGACATCGATAATGTCCTTGATGGCCACAGGAATGCCATGGAGCGGCCCGCGGTCCTCGCCTTTCTTGAGAGCTTCTGTGGCCCGCTCTGCCTGTTCCACGACATCCTGAGTCATCGGTGTGATGAAAGCGTTCAGCTCGGGTTCGAGGCGAGCAAGTCTCTCCTGCGCCTGCCGACAGACATCAGCGGGCGAAAAGGCGCCGGAGCGATATCCTGCCGCAAGCTCGGTGACGGAAAGGAAGGATGTCTCGATCGGCATGGGGCAGGGCATCTCCGGTTGGCTGCGGCCAAGCGAACACGTTGCGCCTTCCGTTGCAATGATGGCCGCGGTCACCAATGCAACGGAAGGGCTCCTGGGGCCGACTTCCTTTTTCAGAAATGAGAAAACACGGCGGACATCAGTTCGCGTTCGCTGGTTATGTCCAGTTTCTCGTAGAGCCGGAGCTTGTGGTTCTTCACGCCGCCCACCGAGATGCCCAGCCTTTCGGCGATCGAGGCGTTCGGATGGCCCTGCAGAGACAGGACGAGGATCTGTTGCTGACGTTCCGTCAGTTGGTGCAGGCGCGAAAATTCGGAAACACGATCGCCGAGAGCAGTCGTGTTCCTGCGCAACAGATAGACATCTGCGCCGGCGAGGATCGCATCACTCGATTGTTCCTGTAGCCTCACCAGCGACCAGCCGTTGCGTCCGCTTGTCTCGGCCACGCGGCCGCAAGACAGTTCTTCGGGCCGCAGTTCCCGCTCGAAAGCTTCCAGGGCTGCATTCGACCAGGTGTCCGACTTGTAGAGCACGGTGTGATCAGAGCCTACGATCAGGATTTCCGGCTTGCCAAGGCCGTTATTGTAGAGAAACAGCGAGACCTGCCTGTCGATCGCCCGCAGCACATGCTGATGGTGCATTTCCACCAGCACGGCCTGCAGCTCGCGTGCGAAGGCCAGTTCCGCTTCGGAAAAGACCTGTTCCTGCCTGTCGAGGCAGAGCGCGAGGAAACTGCCGTCGCTGATCGGGAAAAGCAGTGCCAGCTCATCCTCGATGCCAAGCGCGCTTTTCAGGTAATGCGAGTAGACCGTGTCCAGCGCGCCGTTGCTGCGAAGCTCCTGCAGGCTGACGACGCGTGCTGGGCTTGCGGTCGCGTGACCGGGCAGGGGGTCGCGCCGCCAAAGCCGGTCGGAATAGATGGTCTTGGCATGGCCGTTCATGCCGGTTTCGGAGAGGATCAGCGGCTTGCTGCGCGCATCGTAGCGGGCAATGATCCAGAAATCGCAGGGGATGACCTGACGGACCACTTCGACGATGCTCTCATAGAAGCTCGACGTGCCCATGCTTCTCAGCGCCTGCGCGAGCAATCCTCCCATCCCGATCGGGAAACTCGGCGCTTGCGCCAGGGGAAGACCGTCACTCATCACACCATACTCAAGTTTTGTCGTTCGCCTTCAGGGATGCAAATTTCATGCCGTCGATTGCGGTAGGTGAAAATGCCCATGACTGCAGTCACTATAGCGCGGATAAGCCGCGATCCCCTATTGTTCCTGCGAGTTTTCTAATCAAAAAGAGGCCTTCAAAAAAGGCAGTCAGCTCAGGGGACCGCGTAATGTCGAATGATGCCAGTAAGACCGCAAAGCCTTTCAATCTGTCGCGCCGGGACCTTTTGCGACACGGTGCCAATGCCGCCATGTTCGCGGCCGTCGCCTCGCAGGTGGATTTCGCCAAGCCTGCCTTTGCCAATGAGCAGAAGCTGACCGGTCCGCTCAATGTTCTGGCCTGGGCCGGCTACGACGACCCGGAGCTGATGAAGGGCTTCACCGAACTGACCGGCGTCGAGCTGAACGTCAAGGAAGCCGAAAGCAACGGCGCCCAGCTGAGCCTGGTTCAGGCCGGCACCGTGAAATTCGACGTGATCAATCCCGATGCCGTCTGGACATCGAAATTCGCAGAGGCCGGGCTGACCCTCCCGATTGATACGGCGCAGCTTTCCTCGCTCGAGGAAACCATTCCGATGTTCCGCAACCGGCCGGAAACGATGTTCGACGGCAAAGTCCATGCGATCCCGACCCGCTTCGGCGTGAACGGCTTCGTCTACTGGCCGGACAAGATTTCGGCCGCGGCCGCAAGCGATGCCGAGCTTGCCTGGGATGCTTCGCTGAAGAACCGTGTCGAGATCATCGACTGGCCTGAACTCTATCTCTGGATGACCGGCCAGTGGCTCGGCATGAAGACGCCGGAAACAGCAACCGGCGACGACCTCAAGAAGATCCTCGACAAGATGATCGGCTTCCGTCCCAACATGCGTGCGCTTCAGGCGGACATGGGCACGGTCAAGGCCGACCTTGCCAACCGCGAGGCCTGGATGGTCTGGGGTTCTTCGAGTGACAACGTCCGCACCACCGCCCGCCTTGCCGGCGCCAATGTCGACCTGACCATTCCCAAGCAGGGCGGTGCCATGTGGATGGAAACGCTGCAGATCGTCCGCGGTACGGAAAATCTTGCGTCAGCTCTGGCCTATGTGAACTACATGACTAGCGCCAAGGCGATGAAGCAGATGGCCTGGGGTGCCGACAAGTTCGCGGTCACCAATGCCAAGGTGAAGGATCTCCTTACCGCCGAACAGGTGAAGGCGCTCGGCCTCGACATGATGGAAGAGTGGGTTTCCCAGTGCAAGATGAGCCTGGCACCGGTGGATGACATGGCCTGGGCCGACGCCTGGCAGACCTTCAAGACCAGCTGATCCGGCGCAGACGCCAAAAGGGACCGAAACAATGCATATTCGCGTCATCGTACCGGTGCTCGACAGCGACGAACTCGTTGGCAAGGCCGAGAAGGAATACCGGTCCTTCGCCGGTGATGGCGTGACGATCTCGGCCGTGCCGCTTCGGCGTGGCACTGCCTCGATCGAATGCGGTTTCGATTCGACGCTGGCGGCGCCCGAGGTCATGAAACTGGCGCTGGAGGCGGAAGCCGATGGCGTCGATGCCTGCACGATCGCATGTTTCACCGATCCGGGGCTCGTCGGCGCACGCGAACTGGTCTCCATTCCGATCGTCGGTGAGGGCGAGGCGGCCTTGCATATGGCGGCGATGCTCTCGACGCGCTTCACCGTCGTGATTACCGAAAAACCCTTCTTTTCCCTGATCCGCCGCACCGTCGGCCATTACGGTCTGTCTTCCAGCCTTGCCTCCGTGCGTTCGGCCGAGGCGAGCGTGATGGATCTCAACGAGAGCCATCTCGATCACATCATCGCCGAATGTATCGACAGCGTCGAGCGTGACGGGGCCGAATGCTTCGTCATGGGTTGCACTGGCACGGGGTTCGACATGGCGCTCTCGATCGAGGAAGCGCTGAAGAAGCGGTTCGGCATCTATGTTCCGGTCATCGATCCCGGCAAGGTTGCTCTGCATTTCGCCAGAGCGATGGTGGCGACCGGCCTCAGCCATTCCAAGCTTGCCTATCCCAAGCCGGCCTCGAGCCGCAGCGAATACAGGTTCGCGTGATGTCTGCGGCGTCGGTCACGGATAAGAGCCCCGTTTCGCTCCAGGTCGGGCGTAGCGAGCGCAAGAGAAGGTTGTTCGCCGCAGCCGGCCTGGCGCCGCTGATCCTGTGGCAATTCATCTTCTTTGTCGTTCCGGTTCTGCTGCTTCTCGTGATCAGCTTCTGGCGCACCAAGAGTTATCGCATGGTGCCCGACTTCACCTTCGACAATTACATTGCAGTCTTCACCAATGGCGCGATGTGGCGGGCCTTGGCCCTTTCGGTCCAGACGGCCGCCTTCGTCACCGTCGCCTGCGCGCTGCTCGCCTTTCCTATCGCCTATTTCATCGCCAAGAAGGCCGGGCGGCTGAAGGGCCTGCTGCTCGTCGCCGTCATTGCGCCCTTCTGGATCAGCATCGTCATGCGCGTGGCGGCCTGGCGCCTGCTGCTTGGCGAGAACGGCGTCATCAACAAGGCGCTGGTTTCCATCGGGCTGGTCGACGCGCCGGTGAGCTTCCTGCTCTATTCGCCGGTCGCCACCTCGATCGGGCTGATCTATGCCTATCTGCCGCTTTACGTCCTGCCGCTCTATGCCTCGATCGATGCGATCGAAGACAACTGGATCGCTGCGGCCAAGGATCTCAATGCCGGTCCGTTTCGCGCCTTCTGGGAAGTGACCCTTCCGCTGTCGCTGCCTGGCCTGATCGTCGGTGCCGTCTTCTGCTTCATCTTCGGGCTTGGCGAATTCGTCACGCCGGCACTGCTTGGCGGCGGCAAGCAGCTTATGGTGTCGCAGATCATCCAGGATCAGTTCCAGCGCCGTCTTGACTGGCCTGCCGGTGCCGCGATTGCGATTGTGCTGCTGCTGATCGTCTTCGTGCTCCTTGCCCTTTCAATGAAATGGTTCCGCAAGGCGAGTGGAGAAAAGCTATGAGCGTGCATCTCGCCAGCGCCGGTGAAACGGGCAGGAAAACGCTGCTCTGTCTCTATTCCACGCTGATCTATCTTTTCCTCTATCTGCCGATCGCCGTCATCGTGCTTTTCGCTTTCGATGCGAAGCCGATCCCGGGAATGCCTCTGACCGAACTGACCACGAGCTGGTTCGGCGAGATGCTGAAGGACCAGAAGCTCGTTGGCTCGCTCATCACCAGCCTGCGCCTGGCGATCATCTCGGCCATTCTGTCCACCCTGCTCGCCATGCCGGCGGCGATGGTGCTCGCCTGGCTGCCGATCCGCTTCAAGTCGCTGGTCATGAGCATGGTGCTCGGGCCTGTCGTTCTGCCGCAGCTCGTGCTTGGTCTCGGCCTCGTGATCCTGATGCGTGCGGCGCCCGCCACGGTCGGCGAACCGGCGATCATCCTCGCCCACACTACGATCACCTCGAGCTATGCGACGCTCATCCTCTACTCGCGTTTCCTCGGCTTTCGGCGCAGCTATATCGAGGCGGCCATGAACCTCGGCGCCAACGAGCTGACTGTCTTCCGTGAGGTCGTCCTGCCGCTGATGCGCCCGGCACTGATCTCGGTCTTCCTGCTCGCCTTTACCGATGCCTTCGGCGAATTCGTCGTGGCCTGGTTCGTCGCCGGCTTTACCGAAACACTGCCGATCAGCATCTGGACCTCGCTGCGCCAGGTGATCTCTCCCAAGGTCTACGCGCTCTCGTCGCTGATCATCATCGTGACATTGGCGCTCAGCCTCGTGTCGCAGCTATGGGTCATTCGCCAGGCGCGCCTAACCAGTAAAGTTCGATCCGCATGACAGACCGCCCGATCCACGCCGTCGAAATCGACGACATCACCAAGACCTACGGAGACGCGGTCGCCATTCGCGGCGTGTCGATGACCGTTCGCGATGGCGAGTTCGTCACCATTCTCGGCCCAAGTGGCTGCGGCAAGTCCACGCTTTTGCGGATGATCAGCGGCTTTGCCGATCCGACGACCGGCGACGTGAGGATTGCCGGCAAGTCGGTGGTGGGCCTTGCACCCTACAAGCGCGATACGGCCATGGTCTTTCAGGACTACGCGCTCTTTCCGCACCGCACGGTCGCCGAAAACATCGGTTTCGGCCTTCGCATGCGCAAGGTCGACAAGCGCGAGATCGAACGGCGTGTCGGCGAAATGCTGGAACTCATCAACCTGTCGGGCTTCGGTAACCGGCGCGTCAGCGAGATATCCGGCGGCCAGGCGCAGCGTGTGGCGCTAGGGCGTGCGCTGGTCGTTCGCCCCTCGGTACTGCTGCTCGACGAACCGCTGGGTGCACTTGACCTGAAGCTGCGCAAGCAGATGCAGACCGAACTGAAGAAGATCCACCGCGAACTGGGCCTGACCTTCGTTGCCGTGACCCATGACCAGGAAGAGGCGTTGACACTCTCCGACCGGATCGCGGTGATGAATGCCGGCCGTATCGAACAGTTCGATGCTCCCGAAGCGCTCTACCGCCGGCCGGCCACGCGTTTCGTGGCGGATTTCGTCGGCGGTGCCAACCTTCTGGACGCCGAAGTCACCGAAGGCGGCGCCCTGCTGGTCAACGGGCAGCGTTTTGCGGGCATAGGGCCGGCCGTCATCGGAGACTATAGGGCAAGGGATAAGGTCTCGATCGTGGTCCGTCCCGAAATGGTCTCCGTTGCAGCGTCGGCAACGACCACCGATGGAGAGAGCGGTTCGGCCTCCGTCGAGGCAGTCGTCTCGGAAGTGCTGTTCTCCGGCGCGGTCCAGCAGATCGTCGGCCAGCTTCCGGATGGCTCCAGTTTCACCGCCCATGAGCCGGCTCTCAAGCCACCACCAGAACGTGGGTCACGGGTAAGCTTCCACTGGGACGGCTCGCTGTCCTGGCTGGTCTCTCGCTGATCCAGAGCTTTTCGAACGGATAGAAGAATGCGTGAATTCGAATTCGATGAATTGGAGGCGCTGGCTATTGGCGCCGGCGTTCTTGGCACCGGGGGCGGCAATCACCCCGATCTGGAACTCATGTGCGCCCAGGCCGAATATCGTCGCGGCCGTCGGGTAACTCTGATCGATCCGCAGGAGCTTGCCGATGACGCCCGCGTTGCCGTTGTCTGCATCATGGGGGCGCCTCTCGTCACCAAGGAGCGTCTGCCGGAACCGGTCGCCATATGCAAGGCCGTGCGGTTGATGGAAGCCCATTGTGGCAAGCCCTTCGATGCGATCATGTCGATCGAGATCGGTGGCGAAAATGCGTTCTTCGCCATGCTTGCCGGCATGGAACTCGGTCTGCCGGTTGTCGATGCCGACACGATGGGCCGAGCGTTCCCGGAGGCGCAGATGGCGAGTTTCGCAATCCGCGGCCTGTCTGTCGCACCCTTTGCGATCGCCGATATCCGCAACAATTCCGTGCTGATACCCGAGGCGGAAAACGCCACCCGCATCGAACGAATCGGCAGAAAGGCCGTGGTCGAACTCGGCTCGATTGCCGGCACCTGTGCTGCCCCGCGGTCCGGTCGTGAGGTTAAGGATCATGCAATCCTGAATTCGGTCGGGCGTGCGCTGAAAATCGGCAATGCGGTTCTTGCAGCCCGACACTCGGGACATGACCCGGTAGATGCGGTTCTTGATGCGGAAGAGGGCGCGCTTCTCTTCACCGGCAAGGTTCAGGATGTAAGCCGCCGCACGACCGATGGCTTCGTGCGTGGCAAGGCGGTGCTCGCGGGCCGCGGCGGTTTCGAGGGGCAGATGCTGGAGATCGACTTCCAGAACGAATTTTCGGTCGCGCGGCTCGATGGTCGGCTACTGGCCTGCGTACCCGACCTCATCACCGTGCTGGACGAAGAGAGCGCCGAGGCGATCGGAACGGAAGTGCTGCGTTACGGGCAGCGCGTCGTCGTCGTCGCCTTGCCGGCCGACCCGATCATGACGAGCGCTGAGGGGCTTACGGTCGTCGGCCCGCGCGCCTTCGGCTTCGATTTCGATTACACGCCCTTTACGGAGCAGCCCGCATGAAGCGCATCGGCATAGACGTTGGCGGAACCAACACGGACGCGGTGCTCCTTGATGGCGACAGGATACTGCGGTCGATCAAGACAGCGACCACATCCGACGTGATGAGCGGCATCAGCACGGCGATGGCCCATATTCTCGGCGACGACCAGGCATTCGAGGCCGGCGGTGTCCGCGCGATCATGATCGGCACGACCCATTTCACCAATGCGGTGATCGAGCGCCGCGGCCTGTCGAAGGTGGCCGTGATCCGTATCGGCCTGCCGGCCGCCCACAGCATCCTGCCGATGCAGGCCTGGCCGGACGATCTTCGGCGCGAGGTGGAGGGCCCTGTCTTCCTCGTGCGTGGCGGCCACGAATTCGACGGACGCGAGATCGTGCCCTTCGATCGCGAACACATGCAGGCGATTGCCTCGGAGATACGCGACAGCGGCGTCAAGGCGGCGGCGATCACGGCGGTCTTTTCGCCCCTGACCTCCGCCTGCGAGGAAGAGGCTGCGGCTATCCTGACGCAGATGGTGCCGCATATCAGCATCACCCTCTCCAGCCAGCTCGGACGTATCGGCCTGATCGAGCGGGAAAACGCGACGATCATCAACAGTGCGCTGCATGGGCTTGCGCGCGAGACGGTCTCGGCGTTTGAGGCGGCAATCAGCAAGAGCGGCATCGCGGCCCCTCTCTATCTCACCCAGAATGACGGTACGGTGATGCAGGCGTCGCATGCTGCTCGTTTCCCGGTTCTCTGCTTTGCCTCCGGTCCCACCAACAGCATGCGCGGCGCGCGGATGCTTTCGGGCCTCGATGAAGCCATCGTTCTCGATGTCGGTGGAACCACCACCGATGCAGGCATGCTCGTCTCCGGCTTTCCGCGTGAGGCGAATTCCAAGGTCGACATCGGCGGCGTATCGACTTTCTTCCGCATGCCTGATGTCATCGCCATCGCGCTTGGCGGCGGCACGATCGTCGATGCGGAAAATGGTCTCGTCGGCCCGAAGAGTGTTGGATACCTGATCTCGGAAAAGGCAAGGGTCAAGAATGGCGACACGCTGACCCTGACCGATTTTGCAGTTCGCGCAGGGCGGATGGAATTCGGCGACGCCGCTCTTGTCGCTGATCTGCCCAATACACTGGCTGATCACGTCGATGCTTGGAGCCGGCAGAGGCTTGCAGATCTCGTCGATCGGATGAAGACCAGTGCTGCCGATGCGCCGGTCATCGTCGTCGGCGGAGGAGCCTCGCTGGTCCCCGACGAATTGCCGGGCGTCTCGCGTGTCATCAAGGTTGAACATGCCGGAGTGGCCAATGCTGTCGGCGCGGCGATGGCACAGGTCAGCGGCGAATGCGACCAGGTTTTCTACGACATTGGGCGCGAGGAGGCGCTTGAAAGGGCGCGGAAAATCGCCGAGCGGCGTGCGATCGATGCGGGCGCGGATATATCTAGTTTGGAACTACTCGATATCGAAGACATCCCGATGTCCTACATACCCGGCAATCCCTTGCGCGTGCGATTGCGCGTAATCGCTGACCTCGCATTGTAGTGCCTTAGCGAGCTGGATCCCACCCCTTAGCGAGGACAGGTGTGGAACACCTGTTGGAGGGTAATGACCGTCGCAGTTCGGAAAGCTTCAGAAATTGTGGTGCGAGAGTTCTGGTTACATCAAGAGCTTAACGCGGGCTATGCTCTAACCCTTCCAATAAGCTCGCGACCAGGGCCTTGCCTTAGACGATGATTTCCATGGGGTCAGCAGCCATTCCGTGAATACGACAAGCAAGAAGGCGACGACCCCGAGCGCGGCGAGGAAGACGATCGCGGAGAACGTACCGGCGGTATTGAGGCGGGAATTGGCCTGCAGCAGATAGGCGCCGATCCCCCCGCTTGTGGATGCAGTCCACTCGGCGATAACCGCGCCAGTTACCGAGAACGTTGCGGATAGCTTAAGTGCGGAGAACAGCGGTGTATAGGTTGCCGGAAGTTTCACGTGCCTGAAAATCGAAAGGCGTGAGGCACCCATGGATCTGACGAGATTGAGGATGTCCTTGTCAACCGAGGACAGGCCGTCGAGCACGTTCACGACAACGGGAAAAAAGACAACCAGCGCTACAATGACAAGCTTTGGTGCCAGTCCGAAACCGAGCCATATCGTCAGTGCGGCAGAAATAGCTATGATCGGGACAGCCTGGCTTGCGATTAGAACCGGATAGAGGATGCCACGCACCGGACCCGATGAATCCATCAATATTGCAAAGATGAAGCCTGCGCCGGCACCAATGATAAAGCCGAGCAGAAACTCCATGAATGTCATGGCGAAACCGGCGACGAGCGTTTGCCAGTCTTCAACTATATGCATGGCAACCGCTTGCGGTGACGGCATGACGTAACGAGGGATTGCATAGAAATCGACAGCGAAAGCCCAGAATGCCACGACCAAGGCAAGGGCGAGGACTGGATACAGAACACGCAGCAAGGGAGAGGAATTCGGCATGTCAGGCCTCCGTTGCCTGGATGCACGGTGCCTCGCCATCCTTGTCATAAATGAGATGCATGACGCGTTCCTTGATCTGGCTGAATAACGGGGTGGTCAAACAGGCCACCGGTCGAGGTCGATCGATCGGCACGTCGATTATTTCGCGGATGCGGCCGGGGCGCGGTGACATGACGATCACGCGATCGGCAAGGAAGATTGCCTCGTCGATATCGTGTGTAACGAACACGATGGTCCGCTTCTCCTGTTCCCAAACGCTAAGCAGCCATTGCTGCATCGAAAAGCGCGTTTGGGAGTCCAACGCGCCGAAGGGTTCATCTAGCAATAGAACATCGCGATGCATGGCGAGTGTTCTCATCAGCGCCACTCGCTGTCTCATGCCGCCGGATAGAGCTGACGGAAAATGATTTATGAAATCGCCGAGGCCATAACGCTTTGCGAGTGCAACGCCTGCTTCCCTTTGAGCCTGACCGGCCTTGCCTTTCAACAGATCACCGAGGACGATGTTTTCGAGCACAGTGCGCCAAGGAAGCAGCAAGTCCTTCTGCAACATGTAACCGACTTCGCCTGCACGCGCGGTGACGTCTCGTCCGTCGATGGAAACCTTTCCGGCGGTTGGCCTGAGAACGCCTGCGATGATGTTGAACATCGTGCTCTTGCCGCAGCCGGACGGGCCGACGATGGAAACAAACTCGCCTTCTTTGATGGAAAGGTCAGTCGGAGCCAGCGCGAGCGTGTCACCGAAACGCTGCGATATGCCCAACAGGTCGAGCTTGTTAGAGGTAGCCTCAGTCATGGAAACGTTACCCTTGGCATCGTGTCAAAGGACAGTACAGACATGACGGCCGAACCAGACAAGGTCTTCAACCTTGACGGCGATGTCGTCGCGAGCGGCGAAAGGTTCAATCGCCCACGCACCCCACATCGGGCTGTCATTGCCTGCATCAATGAAGTGATGGAGATAAGCGGCACCCGGTGCCAATGAATGGCCGATATTGCCAAGTTGATCGAGCAATACGAAACCTTCCGAAACGAGTTTCTCATGGCTGATCGCGAAAAGCTCACTTGCCGTCATGCCGGGACGGCAGAACGCAAGCGTCTCACGATGGATGCGCTCCAGATCTGCCAGAGCCTTGTCCGCCTGGGGATAGTCGCCAATGATCTTACAGCGCGTACAGTCGCCCCAGAAACCAACGGCCGTGATGGGATGCACATCAAGCATCAGTACATCCCGGTCCGCGGCTTTCAGATTTGAGGGATGTTTGGTCGGAAAGCAGATTTTTGTGTTTTCTCCCAAGCCGACATTGGTGATCGTCCAGACATGTTCGACATCGTTTGCCCGCAGAAAATCGCTGACGGCAAGATCAACGGCCTCCTCGGTTACACCTGGACCAATCTTTGCAAAGCCGGCTTCGATTGCACCCTTCGCCAGCGCCTGTGCATGGATGAGTCCGGGCGGCGGAGCTTCCGATACGTCCGCACCTGGCCGATATGGCCAGGCGGGCATCACTCGTCGTTCAAGCGAATTCCCAGCCATCGGATCATTTCCCGAGATAGGCGTTGCTGAAATAAGTCGATGGCGCCTGCGGGGCCTTTACGACGTCGAATTTCTTCAAGGCCTCGAGCAGTTTGGTCCAGTCAGCCTCCTGGTTGACGAGGAGATCATCACCGATCTTGCCGAATTGCGGAACGGTGTCTGTCCATTGCTGCGTGATGAAGGCCTCGTCATAGGCCTTGCCATATTTTTCCTTGAACGCATCGACTGATTCCTGCGGATGCTCCGCAGCATAGGCGATGCTCTTTGCTGTCGCGCGCAGGAATGCCTTGGCCTGATCCGGGTGTTCCTTCAGCCAGGTGTCATTGCCTGCCAGCATGAAGATTGGGGTATTCGGTACGCCGTGTGCGGTTGCCGGCAGGAAGGACGCCGTCTGGTTGCCTGATGTCTTCATCGCTGTGCCTTCGGCATTTGTGATGCCGGTGATCGCGTCGACCCGGTTCTGAAGAAGAAGCGGGACAGTGTCGTCCGTCGCAGCAACAGTTTCGATGTCGTTTAGCGTGAGGTTAGCATCGGCCAGCATCATGCTCAGCTGGGCCTTGGTCCAGGCGTCATTGTAGATGCCAATCCGTTTGCCTTTTAGTTCGGCAACCGTCAGCGGCTTACCTTCGGCGCTGAGGATGCCCCAGTTGTTGCCGGTGCCATACCGGCCGATGGCCGTGACTGGTGCTTCTTCTGAACGCGCGAAGATGACGTCCATGACGGTCGTGAAGGCGACCTGCGCGCGACCGGTCCCGAGAAACTTCATCGTATCGGCCACAGTTGGCGGTACGACGATGTCGAGCTCAAGGCCTTCTTCCTTGTAGAATCCCTTCTTCGAGCCGATGATCCACGGAATCCAGAAGCCATCCGGCGTCGGCCATTCCTGCACGAACGTGAGCTTGGTGAGCTCCTGTGCAGAAGCGCCAAGCGGTGCGCTGATCGAGAATGAAATAGCAGCTGCGGCTGCGAGAAGCATGCGACGTGTCAGATTCATAATGCTGTTCCCATCTTTTTTTGGTTGCCGGTTTGCACTTCGGTTTCATGCAGGCGCGCGATCTTTGTGATCGCATTCAGTGTCGACTGAAGCAACGTGGCGGCTCCAGCCACGCAGTTCACAGGCTCGACGAATTCCTTCTCATTGTGGCTGATGCCATTGCGGCATGGCACAAAGATCATTGCCGAGGGGGCCAGAGGTTGCACCGACAGAGCATCATGGAACGCTCCGGAAACCATTCGCTTCACCGAGAACCCGAGTTCGATGGCCGCCTCCTCGATGCAGGAAACAATCTCCGGATCGAACTCCGCCGGCGGCATGTCGAAAATCCGGTCCAGATGAGCCGTACAACCGTTTGACCGCGCATATTTGTTCAATGTGGACTGTAGCAACTCCTCGATAGTGTCGAGGTATTCTGTCGATGGATGGCGAATATCGATATTCGCCGTTGCTACTGCGGGAATAGCGTTGATGGATGCAGGCTCGACCGCAATGCGCCCGACAGTGAATCGGGCATCGGCATCGCGGGGCATGATGGTGGCCTGCAACTCGGCCAACGACTGGATCAGCGTCGCTAGAGCATCACGCCGCGAAGTGAGCGGCGTCGTCCCCGCGTGCCCGGTTTCTCCTTGAATGCGAACATCGAACCAGCGCGTGCCCTGTATGCTGGACACCGCGCCTATCTCTACATTTTCCGCCTCCAGGATGGGGCCCTGCTCGATATGCAGTTCAAGATAAGCTGCTATTGGTTTGCCAAGCCCGACCACTGAAACCTCCGGAAGTGCGGCGAGCGTCGCAGCTATCTCGGATGACAGTGGCTTGCCTTCGCCGTCCTTGAGTGTCTCGATATCTTTCGGAAGGCTACCGTCTGCAAAAGCCCGTGACCCCATTGTGCCGGGGGCGTAGCGGCTTCCCTCTTCATTCGACCAGATGACAAGTTCAATCGGCAGCGAATAGTCAAGGCCGGCATCGGCGATCGTTTCGATAACCTCGAAAGCGGCAAGTGAGCCGAGCGCACCGTCAAAACGGCCACCGCTCGGCTGGCTATCGAGGTGACTACCAATCAAGACCGGTTTCTCATGCTCGCGTCCAGGAAAGGCGATGAACAAATTGGCCGCCTGATCTTGTGTGACTTTCAGCCCTCTGGAGAGTGCAAGATCGGCAAGTTTGCCACGAGCTTCGCGATCCTCCATCGAAAAGGCCTGACGATTGACGCCACCGGCCGCAGTGCCGCCGATCGTCGCAAACTCAGCGATACGGCGCACAAGCCTTTCGCCGTCAATGCGGAGCCTTTTCGTCATCGAGTTTCCGTTCTTGTATCTCGTGCGGTGATGTTTTCACCCGCGCGTTCAGGTCTTATGTACTATAATTCAAGAGACTTGAATTTATGTCAATCCTATTGAAATACGATTTGGAGGATTTATTGTAGGCATCATGTAAATTGCCGACGGGGCGCGCGCCCCTCATGAGGACGATATGAAACCGAACAAAATAGAAGCCGACGCTGAAAGCGGCCAAGCCGCCAGCGGTAAGCTCGGTACGCGCCTCAAGCTTGCGCGCCAGATGCGAGGGTTAACGCTGAAAGCTCTTGCCGACGCTGCGCATTGCTCGGAGAGCCTCCTCTCCAAAATTGAAAATGGCAAAGCCTCTCCATCACTGCCAATGCTCCATCGTCTAGTTGAGGTTCTTGATACGAATATCGGCTGGATGTTCGAGGAAACGCATGGAGAAGAGGGAATAATCTTCAGGGCGGGCACGAGGCCTCTCATCGCTCTTGATCCTTTACGGCGCGGCGACGGGATAACGCTTGAACGCATTATCCCCTACTCGCCGGGCCATCTGCTTCAATGCAATATCCATCACATCGAGAAAGGGGGCGAGAGTGCGGGTGCCATTCGCCACGATGGTGAAGAGGTGGGATATGTTCTTGCCGGACAGGTGGAGTTGAGCGTTGGGGAGCAAAGCTTCAATCTTACGGTCGGCGACACATTCGTCTTCGATTCAAACCTGCCGCATCACTACCGCAATATCGGCGAAGAGCGTGCCAGTATATTTTGGGTGAACACACCTCCGACGTTCTGAGTGAATTTTATTCAAGTAACTTGACAATGATGAATTTGCATTGAATTTTGCCCGCAATGCCAATCATCGATCAGGAAATGTACATGACCGGAAAAAAAATCCTCCTCGCTGGAGAGTCCTGGGTTTCGACCGCAACGCATATTAAAGGCTTCGACCAGTTTCCGACCGTGACCTATCACACGGGTGCCGACGAGCTCCTTTCGGCACTCAAGGGCGGTCCCTACGACGTTAAGTTTATGCCTGCACACGAAGCCCAGAGGGACTTTCCGCAGTCGATTGAAGCGCTTCGCGACTACGAAGCGATCATCCTGTCGGATATTGGTGCTAATACGCTCCTACTTCACCCGGATACCTGGATACATTCCAAGACGACGCCGAACCGGCTCAAGCTCCTCAAGCAGTACGTGCTCGAAGGCGGCGCGCTTCTGATGTTCGGCGGCTACTACAGCTTTCAGGGCATCAATGGTGGTGCGCGATATCGCAACACGGCCGTCGAAGAGGTTCTTCCGGTTTCCTGTTTGGCATTCGACGATCGGGTCGAGGTCCCCGAAGGTTTCACGCCGGCACTGACGGCTGATGAGACACACCCCATACTCGCAGGACTTGGTTCCGATTGGCCGGTTCTGCTTGGCTTCAACGAGGTAGAGCTTAAGCCAGGAGCTGAAGTCCTTGCTACGGTCGGCGACGAATATCGTGACCTGCCGCTTCTCGTGACTGGAAAATTCGGAAAAGGGCGCTCGGTCGTCTGGACGTCAGATGTCGGGCCACATTGGTTGCCGTCCCAGTTCATTTCCTGGGAAGGCTACAAACCCTTGTTTGAACAAATGCTCGATTGGGCGACAGCCCGGGACTGAGCAAAACGGAGTTCGTCATGCCGAAGCGTATTAAGGAAGCAGCCGTAACTGTCGCCAGTATCCAGATGGAGCCGGTTTTCGGTGAAACAGAAAAGAACGTCGCCCGCACCATCGCTTTGATGGAGGAGGCGGCCTCCAAGGGAGCGGAGCTCGTTGTCCTGCCCGAGCTCTGCAACACCGGATACGTCTTCCAGAGCCGCAAGGAAGCAAGGGCTCTCGCCGAAGAGATCCCCGCTGGCCCAACGACACGCGCCTGGATAGAGGCGGCCAAGAGACTGAACCTTCATGTCGTCGCCGGGATTACCGAGAAGGATGGTGTGAAGCTCTATAACTCAGCCGTCGTCATCGGCCCGGACGGATTGATCGGGCGCTACCGCAAGGTCCATTTGTGGGGTGACGAGGCGCTTTACTTCACTCCCGGAGATCTCGGCTTCCCGGTCTTTGATACGCACCTCGGCCGGATCGGCTGCCATATATGCTATGATTGCTGGTTCCCGGAAAGCTTCCGGCTCGCAGTTCTTCAAGGTGCCGAGATCATGTGCGTCCCGACCAATTGGGTGCCGATTCCGGGACAAGATCCGAACCGCGAAGCCATGGCGAACATCATCGTCATGGGAGCTGCGCACAGCAATTCCCTTTTTGTCGTCGCGGCAGATCGTGTAGGCACCGAGCGTGGACAGCCATTTATCGGCCAAAGCTTGATCGTGGCGCAGACCGGTTGGCCGGTTGCCGGCCCGGCCAGTGCCGACAAGGAAGAAATCCTGATTGCCGAGATTAACCTCGCGGATGCTCGGCGGAAACGCAACTGGAACGATTTCAATCAGGTTCTGAGAGATCGCCGTCGCGACGTGTACGATGAAATGCTTGGGAGTGCTCACACACCTGGCTGGCATTGATAAGGTCTTCGTGTGGTCTCTAGCTGATTGCAGATCTAGAAATCTTCCTGGAAAGGGTGTCTTCGGTTCACATCCCTTCAAGAGCTCAAGCTATCAGCGCTCGAAAGCTCCACGCTCAATATCTAGTGAGGAATATTCGCGGACGGATAAAGCGCCGCGCCAACCTTCTGAGCCGCAGCCGCCAGGCGTTTATCCCTCGTCCACAAGCTTGATCGTCGATCGAGGAGGGTTGACGTTAACAGATGTGCGTCAGTATAGCCGATCCCCATGCTAAAGATCGAATAACGATCAATGACGGTCATTACCTCTGCATGGGTCGCGACCACTGTCTCACGCTGAGCTGCAAGAAACGCTAATACCGCATCCCGATCTCGCAGACTGCCTAGGGCCAGTTCGCCGACAACGAAAGGGTGGCAAAGCAACCGATCATCTCCGATGATTTTGGTCAGCTCCGAGTCGCCGTGTCGAAAATGATCAATCCAGATCGAGCTATCGACAAGGATCACTTGCTCACTTCGCTCCGGCGGCGAGGTGCTACCTCGGCCTCGGGCATCGTCCCGCCAAGGGCGATCAACCGTTTACCGGATTCGACTCGTACCAAAGTCTCGAGTGCTTGACGCACAAGAGCCGCCGTTTCCTTTGTGCCTGTAAGGGACTTGGCCCGTTCCATGAGGTTGTCGTCGAGACTGATAGTAGATCGCATAGGTAGCTCCAGATGTTGAAAAGCTCATAGCACCAATTGGTGCGATAATCTACGCTTCTTGAGCCGACCATTGCCATCACGTCTATCGCGGGTCGCCGGTTCGATTCCCAATCAAATGCTTGGGATTAAACATCGATCGATAGACCGTCGGCAGTTCACCCCCGACGACGCCTATGACGGCAACCCGACCTATGATGCCGTCACCAGGCACAGCGTCGACGCTTCGGTAGTTATCCCGCCCCGCGCCAATGTGGAGGGACGGCCAGACAGCTATCCCTCACATCAGCGAGACCATTATATTGCGGCGATCAATGCCGGTGGCCGGATGACGTGGCAAGTCGCCACCGGCTACGGCAAACGCTTACTGGTCGAGACCGCGATCGGACGTTACAAATCGATCATCGGGCGGCAGCCGTGGGCGAGCTCATTCGCGGCACAGCGGACGGAAGCCGCCCTCGGCTGCGTTGTCCTCAATCGCATGCTGGCCTACGCACGCCGGAAGTCCGTCCGCTCCAAGACCGTCACCGTATATTCCTGGCATCAAAGATGGAAGTTCGACCTTTCATCAATCGATGTACCAGCGCCCGGCAATAGCGTTAAATCCGCCGATGGCACGGCGCTTGCTTTTGTGTGAATGTCGCGTATGCTACATATGATTTATAAAATGTAATGGATGCAACATTGCGGACCGCAGATCGGATTAAGTCTCATTTCGGGGGCCTTACGAAAGCTCAGCAGAACATCGCTCAATACATTGTGGAGCGGTCGGATGCTGTCGCATTCATGACTGCCAAGCAGCTTGCCGTTGCCGTTGCGCAGAGCGATGCAGCCGTAGTCCGCTTCTCCAAGGCTGTTGGCTTCGCGGGCTTTCTTGAGATGCGCGAGGCGTTGCGAGGGGAGATGCTGGACGTCGAAGGGTCGAGCGGGATGGCCCAGAAGGCTGGCGGTTCGACAACCATCAGCGTGCGTGAGGAAGTGCAAGCCATCTCCACAGAGCTCGTCGAGCGCACCGGAGAGATGAATTCGGGCGAGGCCTTCGAAAAGGTTGTTGATGCCCTTGTTGATGCCCGCAGAATTCTGGTCAGCGGCCATGGCACGTCTTATCCATTGGCAGCCTATGTCTCGATGCACCTCAACCAATGCCTGGACAAGGTGGAAATCCTCAATGTCGACCAGGGAGATCTCGCCGAGCGCTTTCGTTCTATCGGCCCGGGTGATGTCGTCATCGGCATCGGTTACGTCCGCTATCTGCCGTTTACAGTCGATATTCTCACGGTCGCTAAGCAATTGGGAGCAACCGTCGTCGCCATTACAGACAAGCTGACCTCGCCTCTCGCGCATGTCGCGGACCATTCGTTGTTCGCCGCCCGCAGTACGTCGGCGATCTGGTGGAGCCAGGCCGGAACCTTCGCAATCGCGGACGCCCTGACCGCCATGTGCATGGCCAAGGATTCGCAGAGCACGGAGCGACTGCGGCAGGCCGACGAGATGCTGGCAAAGCTCGGCCTGTGGAACCGGGGTCTGCCGTCGAACCGATCGCTCAACGTCTCTGCCGGCGACACCGACGCAGACGTGTCGGGCTGATACCCAGGCAATTTTCACCGATCCGACAAGGGGAACAAGAATGAACAAGAAATCCGATGAACTATTCAGCATGGCATCAAGCCGGCGCAGCTTTCTGAAGTCTGCCGCCGTGCTCGGCACCGGCGCCGCGGGGCTCTATGCACCCTACGTGCGCGCAGAAGCCGGACAGGTCGTGGTGCGTGGCCTGGGCGGCGCCTATCAGGACGCGATGACCAAGGCGGTGTACGAGCCCTTCACCGCGGAGACGGGCATCAAGGTTGCCGTCCTTCCGGCGACTGCCGCGCAGGTTCGCGCTATGGTTGAGGCTCGCCAGGTGCGCATCGATGTCGTTGACCTCGTCGATGTCGCCCTGATGTCGCTTGACCGCATCGGCGCGCTTCAGCCGATTGCCTATGACAAGATGAAATTCACCAAGCCGGACGACATCCAATCGACGGTTCGTCGCCCCAACATGGTCGGCAACCTCTTCTTCGCGACGGTGCTTGCCTATAATACTGAAGCGTTCGCGACGGGAACCCATCCGCGCGGCTGGAAGGAATTCTGGGACGTGCAGAAGTTTCCGGGCGCGCGCACGCTAGCAGACCAGAAGTCGGGTGCTGCAGAACTGGAATTCGCGCTGCTTGCCGAGGGCGTCGCCAAGGATGCTCTCTATCCGCTCGACATTGACCGTGCCTTCGCCTCGCTCGACAAGATCAAGCCCAGCATCGTCAAGTGGTGGGATACCGGTGCTGTGTCCGCGCAGATGCTTGAACTCAAGGAAGCCGTCCTCGGTGGCATCTGGAACGGCCGCGCCCAGGCGCTGATCGACGGCGGCGCCCCCATCGCCATTGACTGGACGGAAGCCAAGCAGCAGGTTCAGTATTGGGGCGTTGTCAAGGGCGCGGCCAATTCCGAAAATGCCCAGCTTTTCATCGATTTCGCTCTCCAGCCTGAGGTGCAAGGCAAGCTGACGCAGTTCATCGCCTATGGTCCGACCAATACCAAGGCATTCGCCCATGTGCGCAAAGAGGATCTGGCCAAGCTTCCGAGCAATCCCGAGTTCTTTGCCAACACCTTCGAGCAGAGCCCCGAATGGTGGACCGACAATTTGACGACCGTCGGCTCCCGCTGGCAGTCGTGGATACTGAGCAAGTAATCGAGCGATCATGAGTGAACTGGTAATGGAAACAGGCTCAGAACTCCAACTCTCCGGCGTGACCAAGCTTTACGGCCAGTCTGCCGCAGTGAAGGATCTTGATTTGCACGTCCAGCCCGGCCGTTTCGTCACCCTTCTGGGAGCAAGCGGTTCGGGCAAGACGACGACGTTGATGATGCTGGCGGGGTTCACGTTCCCGAATTCCGGACAGATCCGTATCGGCCGCAAGGACGTTACCGGCCTGCCGCCGGGTAAGCGGAATCTCGGGGTCGTTTTCCAGAACTACTCGCTTTTTCCTCATATGACAGTGGCCCAGAACCTCGCATTTCCGCTGGAAATGCGGGGGAGATCCAAGGCCGATATTGCGCGTCTCGTAGGCGGGACGCTCGACATGGTCCATCTCGGCAAGATGGCCGACCGCTATCCGCGTCAACTGTCGGGCGGCCAGCAGCAACGCGTCGCACTGGCCCGGGCCATCATCTTTGAACCGCAGGCGCTGTTGATGGACGAGCCGCTCGGCGCACTCGACAAGAACCTGCGCGAGCACATGCAGATCGAGATCAAGCGCCTTCACGCCTCTCTTGGTGCGACGATCGTCTTAGTCACCCACGATCAGGAAGAAGCGCTGACCATGTCGGACAAGATTGCCGTCATGCAGGATGGAAGGATTGCCCAAATAGCCGATCCCAAGACGATCTACGAGCGGCCCGATAGCCGTTTCGTTGCGAGCTTCATCGGCCAATCCAACTTCCTCAAGGGTATCATAGAAACCAGCGGCAATGGTGCAGCATTGCGCCTTGCTGATGGCAGCGCTATTCCCTGTAACGGCCGGCCGGACCTCAAGGCCGGCGAGGCGGTACTTGCGGTTCTGCGGCCGGAGCGGATAGTTTTCGGCGGCCAGGGGTCTGGCGGGCGGGAATCCGGCGTGCCGGGCGCCGGCCTCAAGGGGCGTGTCAGCGACGTCCTCTATCTTGGCCATACGATCAAGATTTCCGTCACGTTGTCCGACGGTACCGAGATCATGACGCAATCGAGTGCCGGGACCTTCGGCGGCGCGGCTCCGGAGACAGGCAGCGACGTGACCATCGGCTGGGGTTCTGAACCGCTCTGGTGCGTCGCAGCGGGAGCGGCTGCATGAGCAGCGTAAACACATCCGATAGATCGAGGATCTGGCTCCTGCTGTTGCCGGCGCTCGCAGTGCTGTGTGTGTTCTTCCTTTACCCGCTCGGCGCGATGCTGTCGCGCAGCATCTACGATCCCGGCTTCACCCTGCATCACTACCAGCGGCTGCTGGCAGAACCGGCATATCTCCAGGTGCTCCTGGCGACATTCGAAATTGCCGGCCTAGTCACCGTGGCATCGCTTGCCCTCGGCTACCCGCTCGCCTACCTCCTTTCGCAGGTCAAGCCGCGCCTCTCGGGGCTCTTGATGATCATCGTCATCGTGCCATATTTCACAAGCGTTCTGGTGCGTACCTATGCGTGGATGGTCATTCTCGGCTCGCAGGGCATCGTCAACCAGTTCCTCCTCTGGGCCGGGATCATCACCACCCCGCTGTCAATCATGTATACGCGCACGGCGGTGACGATCGGTATGACCTACATCATGCTGCCCTATATGATCCTGGCACTCTACAGTGTCATGCGCGGTATCGACACCGGCCTGCTGCTGGCGGCCGAAAGCCTTGGTGCAGGCAGGGCGCGAGCCTTCTGGCGCATATTCGCGCCGCTGTCGCTTCCCGGTGTCGCCGCCGGATGCCTTCTGGTCTTCATCCTCGCGCTGGGTTTCTTCATCACGCCGGCCCTGATGGGCAGCCAGCAGGACAGCATGATTTCTATGCTTGTGGAAAGCCAGGTGGAAACCTATTTCGACTGGGGTTTCGCATCCGCGCTTGCCACCCTGCTTCTGATCTGCACCCTCGTGCTGTTCATCATCTATGAACGTTTTGTCGGGCTCAATCGGCTATTCGAGGCCAAGCTATGAACGGACGCACCATCGGCCTCAGCACGAGTATCATCTCGTTCTTCGTGCTCCTGTTTCTCGCTATTCCCATTCTGATCATCGTGCCGCTCGCGCTCAACAGTGGCAACTATCTGCGCTTCCCGCCGCAGGGCATATCATTACGTTGGTTCAATGTGATCCTCGGAAGTGCCGATTGGCTCGATTCCGCCTGGACGAGCCTCAAGATCGCGCTCGGCGCCACGGTCTTTTCGATCGTTCTCAGTCTTCTTTCCGCAATCGCCCTGGTCCGTGGCCGCTTTGCCATGAAACAGGCCGTCTACGCCTTGATCCTGCTGCCGATGATTGTGCCGAACATCATATCGGCTATCGCGATGTTCTTCTTCTTTGCCAACATGCCGCAGGTCCCGCCATCGCTTGCGATCGTCATCGGCCATACCGTCCTGGCTATTCCGATTGCGACGATCATTCTCTCGGCGACCCTTCAGGGTGTCGACGGCAGACTCGAGAATGCGGCCCTCAGCCTTGGCGCCGACAGGATCACAGCATTCCGGCGGGTGACACTCCCGCTCATCGCGCCGGGCATCGCCTCGGCCTTCATCTTCGCGTTCCTGTCGTCATTCGATGAATTGCTGATCGCGATGTTCATGGCTGGCACGTCGAGCCAGACGCTGCCAGTGCGGATCTGGAATTCGGTCCTCTTCCAGCTCGACCCGTCGATCGCGGCCGTCAGCGTCATGCTGATCATCGTGTCGATCATCTGCCTTCTACTCGCAAATTTCCTCGCCGCCCGCAGCAAGGGCCGCTCTTAACAGCATCCGGTTGAAATCATGATTTTTACGTTGGAAGAATACAAGACGCGCCTGGAGCGCGTTCGAGCCGACATGGCTGCCCGCAACATCGACCTGCTGATCGTTGACCAGAGCGAATTCCTCATTCATCTGACGGGTTTTTCGATTTCGGAAAACATGTACAGGGCTTGCCTCGTGCCACTGGCGGGAGAGCCGGTCATGGTGCTGCGCGCCGTCGATCTCGGACCGTTTCTCGACAGTTCGTGGATCACGCAGTCCGTTGCTTTCGCAGATTGGGAAGATCCGATCGAAGCCGTGGCATCAACGATCACCAGGCTCGGATTCGGCGATAGGAGCATCGGTGTCGACGAAGAATCGTACTGCATGCCTATCCGGCGTTTCAGGCAGCTGAAGGCGAAGCTCCCGGCCGCAGAGTTCCGCGATTTCTCGGGCGTTCTGGAAGTGCTGCGGATGTGCAAGTCACCGGCTGAAATCGCGCTGCTCCGAGAGGCTTCGCGGATCGGCGATCTCGCTATAGCAGCCGCCGTTGCTAGTGCCGGGGAAGGGCGTTCTGCTCGTGACGCTGCCGCCGAAGTCCACCGTGTCTTCATGGAGGAGGGAGCCGATACCGCTCGCGCAGGCATCATCACGGCCGGCATCGGTAACAACTTCCTTCATGGGTACATGACGGGCACGCCGCTGAAACGTGGCGACATCCTGCATCTCGAACTGCTGCCCTTCAAGGATGGCTACAGTTCGCGCATCATGCGCCCCGTCGTCATAGGGCCAGCGGATGAACGCAAGGCGATCGCCGAGCGGCTGCTCGCGATCCAGGATAGGCAATTTGCTGCGATGAAGCCGGGTGCTGTCGCGAGGGATATCGACGCGATTGCCCGCGATGGCGTACTCGCTGCCGGTCTTCGCCCCGACTATCTCAACATTACCGGATATACGATAGGCGCCTTCCCGCTTCACACGCCCCGCACCAGCGATTTCAGCCGAGTCTTCCTTCCCAATGCCGAATGGACACTCGAGCCGGGCATGGTATTTCACATGTATGTCTCGGCAGAGGGAGTAGCCTTCAGCGAGACGATGCTTGTCACCGAGACCGGCTCGGAACGCCTTACCCTGGCGGAACGGCGGATCTTTGAAGCATAATCGGCCGCCCTCACTCGTCGGCGATTATCCGTGCGACGGCGGAGATCGCGACGAATGGCGGCCGATTCCGTATATCCGAGGACATAGAATGTCGTTCGCGCATCCGCTCGGATGCACGGCGATCGGGAAATGTGATGATGAAGACGAGAATTGGCATTCTGAAGCCGGGCGCGGCGCCGGAAAATCTTGCCGCCGTCCAAGGCGACTACGACTTTCTTTTTCGGCAATTGCTGGGTGAAGACGACTTTGACTATGTCGCCTATGACGTCGAGAAGGGGATTTTCCCGCCAAATGCAATGGTGACGGATGGATGGATTATCACGGGGTCGCGCCACGGCGTCTACGAGGACCATGCCTGGATTGCGCCGTTGGAAAGGCTTATTCGCGACATCCAGGCGGCCGGTCGGCCGCTGGTTGGGATCTGCTTCGGCCACCAGATCGTCGCTCAGGCGCTCGGCGGCCGCGTCGAGCGGGCAGCCTCCGGCTGGATTGCAGGACCGCAGACATATACCGATACAACCGGTCGCGAGTTTCACGTCAATGCATGGCATCGCGATCAGGTCGTGGAAGCGCCCCCTGGAGCTGAGGTTTTTGCAAGCGGCGCAGAATGTCCGATTGCTGGCCTTCGTTATACGGGTCCGATCTTGACGCTCCAGCCGCATCCCGAATTCAGCATGCCATATCTCGCCGGCCTCTTCGAAGAAAGAGGGGCAGCGCTGCCCGAAGCCGTCCAGGCAGCGACCTTGACGAGCATGCAGTATGGCTTCGTCGATCAGGTCTCCATGGGACAAGTTCTCAGAGAGATATTGAAATCCGGTGCCAGAGGTCGATAAGCGGATCAGAAGTCTTACAAGAGAAACTGCTCCCCCATGGCTGTGAGGTATTGCCAAGTTGTTTGATGTTGGCGTCTCTGGTATCGAGGAGCAATGAGATTACCAAGCGCATTTCCCTGGCTGAAGGGTTTCCGTCTCCCACGTGAGATCGTGGCTCATGCGGTTTGGGCTTATCACCCGGTTTGCCCTGGGTAGGCAGATGTGGAAGACCCGCTCGCGGGGCGCGGGTGATTGTTAGCGGGGAAACTGCTGGACTATGGATTAATCGTTTTGGTCAGCATATTGCCACTTGCATTCGCAGGGACCGACCAAAGCCGAATGACAAGTGGCACATCGATGAGGCCGTCATCACCATTGGCGGCCAGAAATTCTGGCTCTGGCGGGCAATCGATGCTGACGGTGATGTTTTCGACATTTTGGTTCAGCCTCGCCGCAACACTAAGGCAGCAAACGCTTCTTTTCCGGTCAGGCAATTGGCAAACCGAGTGTCGTCGTGACCGATTAGCTTGGCAGCTAAGTCAAGCCAATACAGACACCCTGGCGCCAGATGCCGATCATCCGGCGCACAAGGGCCTGAACAATAGAATTGAAAACTCGCACCGTCTCACCCGAAAACGGGAGTAGATCAAGGGTCGACTACACCGCTGAAATGATCGTCTAAAATACCCGAGCCATCATCGCGCGCGACCAGCCGCAAACAACTTGGCAATGGATCGCCTCAGCTAATCAATCATCGGGTAATTTGTGGCTGCCTCCCTCGGACCCGAAAGATGGGTCACACTTCTGGCTATCCAAAGCTAAAGGAAGGACGCAGCCATAACGTACTATGCCGGACTAGACCTGTCGATGGACTCCACGCAGGTCGGCTTGTGGACGAAGCTGGTAAGAAGGTCGCCTCGATGAAGGTCCTGAGCAGTCCTGATATGATCGCATATGCATTACGCGAAGTAGGCGGCGTCGGACGAGCTGCCATAGAAACCGGACGTATGTCGCCGGCGACGCCATGGCTTGCGTACTGTGGATATTCCCATTGTCTGCATCGATGCCCGGCAGGCACACCAAAGCCTATAGGCGTTGAAGGCCAACAAAACTGACCCGCATGACGCAGCCGCCCTGGCACAACTGGCCAGAACCGATTTCTATGAGGTGCACGTCAAATCTCCGGCGGCACACGGCGTGCGAAGCATCATTACGACACGCAACCATCTGGTCGAATCTCGAGTTCGCCTCGGCGACATGATCCGCGGCCTGTGCGCGATCTTCGGCTTCAAGCCCGGGCCTAGCCAAGGTAAGGCATTTTCGATCGGGTGATGGAGGCTGCCAAAATCCCCGGTTTGGAGCAGAGCATCACCGCACTACTCGCAGTGAGAACAGGCCTGACTGCGCAGTAAAAGGAGATAGATCGTGTTTTACGTGAGCTCGCCCATCGATCCCAATCCTGCCGGCAACTCATGAGCATCCCCGGTGTCGGTGTGCAAACGTCTGCTGCTTTTGTCGCTGCCGTTTATGAAGTCGGCCGCTTCCGACAATCGCGCACTGCCGGTGCCTACTTTGGCCTCGTCGCCAAACGTCATCAATCTGGAGAAATTGATTGGACGGGGAGGATCACCGAACAAGGTGACAGCACGATCCGGAAACTCCTCTACGAAGCGGCCAACTCGATCCTCACGCGCAGTCGCGGGAGCTATGCGCTCAAGGGTTGGACGATGAAGATCGCCAAGCGGCGTGGACTGCGGAAGGCACGGGTGGCGCTCGCGCGTCGTCTTGCCGTCATCATACATGCCATGCTGCGCAATGGCATTTTGTTCCAAGCATAGGATGAGGTATAATCTGTTTGCCAGTGGTGAAGCCAGATAGCTGATCCGAGGCGGTGTCCCGAGAGGGAACGCAGGGACGAATGATCTGCGAAGGTTACCGGATGGGCCAGAGAGCCCGCTTCAAGTCAATGCAACGTTCGACCTTGTGAAACCCCACACAGTACGATCGCTGCCTGCAGCCATCAGTGCGGACAGACCCTTGAAGCCCTACGATCTAAAGCACCGTTCGAAGCAATTAGGCAACTCAGCGAGACAAAGCCTGAGATCTTCATTCGAGTACCAACCCATGACATGTTGGGACCAAACACCTTAGGCATCTCCAGGGACACCATAAGATGGTGCGGATTGGGGATCGAGCGCACGCGTTATGTAGTCGTCAGCCTCGGGCTGGTAGATTTCCCAGGCCCGGCTCACTGCCGCCACGGGGCAGGTGTCGTCGACCCAGTCGATACGCAGCTCTGCATAGGGCCAGCTTTGCCGATCGACGATCAGCAGGCCTGCCGAATGGACGGGACCCGCTTCGCCGCCTGCCTCCACGGCCGCCTTGAGTGCCACGATCAGCCTGTCGCCCAGGCTGCCGTCTGATGACTCGAAGGCGGCAATCATGGCGGAGGGGATGCCATCGTTCGCAAGCAGGTTGCCTCCGGCAACACAATCTTTGCCGGTCGCCGATGTCCAGATGCCGAGCGCCCGTGTGCCTGAATGGATCGACGTTTCGCCCTTCGCATCGACGGCGAGAACCTGCCGATAGTCGGGATAGGCATCATGCCGGCGGGCGGCATCGACGGCTTCCGCCGCGGTGGCACCACTTTGCAGCTTTTCCAGCACGAAGGCGCCGAGCGCAGGATTGGTGACGTTCTGGGTGGAGACAGCGCCGACGCCAGCCTTCGCCCATGCACAACGCGCGGCCACAGCAGGTGACGATGACGAAATCGCAACGCCGAACTGGCCAGTCTTTGCGCAGCGGGCGACGATGGAAAATGTCATGCGGAAATCTCCTGTGGCAGGCGGTTGGCGGTTTTCAAACCTAAGAGGCAAACAAGCCTCCGGCGCCGGCCAGAACATGCTGTGCCGGAGCCTGGGCGTGATAGAAGATCGGCCCCGTTCAGTCCGGGATCACGGCCGTTGCATCGATCTCGACCAGCCACTCGGGACGGGCAAGGGCTACGACGACGAGGCCGGTGCAGACCGGAAACACGCCTTTGATATATTCGCCCATCGTCCGATAGACCGCCTCGCGGTGGCGCACATCGGTGAGATAGACGACAAGCTTGGTCACGTGTTCCATCCTGCCTCCGGCCTCCTCGACCAGCTGGCGGATATTCTGCATGACCTTATGGGTCTGATCGACCGGATCGTGGCTGTCGATGTTCTTCGCCGTGTCGAGGTCCTGAGGGCACTGACCGCGCAGGAAGATGACGGTGCCGCGTGCGACGACGGCCTGGCAAAGGTCGTTATCGAGCTTCTGCTCGGGATAGGTTTCCTTGGTGTTGAATTTGCGGATGCGGGTATGCGCCATTGTAGTCTCCGTCGGATCAGGCAGGCAGTGGGACCGGGCTCGCCATCAGGCTGGCCATCGGTCGGGATAATCAGCCATGTGGTGAGTAGTTCAGATAGTTTTCCTGGATAAGGATATGATCGGCGATATGCTTTGCGTCATGCCACACGCCCCAGATAAAGCTCGAACCGCGGCCGGAAAGCCAGGGCAGGCCTAAGAAATATATGCCTTTTTCGGGAGAAACCCCGCGCTGGTGCTTCGGCCGGCCGGCCTCGTCGAAAGCATCGACCTTCAGCCAGCGATAGTCGGAGACGAAGCCCGTTGCCCAGATGATGGTCGTGACCCCGGCTTGGGCGAGATCAAGTTCGCCAAGCGGATTAGTGACGCAGTCGACCTCAGGGCCCAGAACGCGCGCTGCCGGCTCTTCGGGCAGGTCCAGTGCATTTCGCTCGATAAATGCATCGGCTTCGTCGAGGAGCGACAGGTAATTATCGTCACCCCGGTTGAGATTGCGGCCGAGATCGCCAGCGAAGGAAATCTTACCGTCGGCATAGCCGCCCGTCATGCCGACCAGAATCATGCCCTCCGCAGCCAGACGGCGGAAATCGATGGTCTTGCCGCCGTTTGCGCCGCTGACAGCAATCGTCACATGTTCCGTCCCGGGCGCTTGCGGTTGGGCATCCCACTTGCCGAGAACGCCCAGCCACCAGACGAAGTCACGGCCGCGATAGGAGCGTGGCGGGCGGTCGTGGGGGCCGACCGAGAGATAGACCTGTCGTCCGGAACGCATAATCTCCTCGGCAATCTGAACGCCCGAGGAGCCGGCGCCAACCACGAGTACGGCGCCCTCGGCGAGCTGCGCCGGATTGCGATATTCGCTGGAATGCATCTGGCGGATGCCGGAATCTGCGGCGACGATCGGCGGAATATTCGGCTTCTGGAAGGGGCCGGTCGCAGAAACCACGTTCTGCGCTTCGAACGTGCCCTCAGAGGTCTCAACCCGAAAGCCGGGGCGTCCTTCCAGCCGTTCGACGCTGGTCACGTCGACGCCACAGCGGATCGGCGCTCCATGCTTCTCTGCATAGTCGGCGAAATAGTCGGCAACCCCGTCCTTGCCAACAAAGGCATCCGGATTTCCGGGAAAGTCCATGCCGGGAAACCGGTCGTGCCAGGCAGGCCCATTGGCAACCAATGAGTCCCACCGCATCGAGCGCCACCGCTCAGCGATGCGACCACGTTCAAGAACGAGATGCTTAACGCCATTCTTGCTGAGATGCTCGCTCATCGCGACCCCGGCCTGACCGGCTCCAACCACGAGCGTGTGGATCTTTTCGACTGACATCCATTGGTCCTTCCTGTTTCGACAGAGCCCGAAAACATCGTCGAATGCTTGCCTCCGATTTAGCGAAGCGCCTGATGTCGGAAAATTATGATTTCCTGCAGCACTGATTAGGATCGCCGAAAGTAGCTTCGTTCCCACGAGTGGAAACAGCCGGCTCAAATTGACAGGTGACAAGTCCGGCAAGAACATCCTAGAAACTGCCCATGGCACCCCAGATGCGCTTCACACTTCGCCAGCTCGAATATTTCATCGCGACCGCGGAAGCTGGCTCGATCACACTTGCATCCGAGCGGATTCATGTCTCCCAGCCATCGATCTCCACCGCTATATCGCAGCTGGAAATCGAGCTGAACACGCAGCTCTTCCTACGCCGCCATGCGCAAGGTCTTTCCCTGACGCCAGCCGGCCAGAAGCTGCTGCTACAGGCAAAGACCGTGATGGAACAGGTGCAAAATCTGTATACGACAGCATCGGAGGCCACAGAGCAGGTTCGGGGAACCTTGTCCCTCGGTTGCCTTTTGACATTTGCCCCCATGCTGCTGCCTGAAGTCAGCCAGAGCTTTCACGCCGCATACCAGGCGGCCCATGTCCGGCCGACGGTCGCCGATCACAGCACGCTTCTTTCGAAGCTCGAGCGGGCCGAGTTGGATATTGCTCTTTCCTACGATTTGTCGGTTCCGGAGGACTTCGAGTTCACGCCGCTTGCGGAGCTGCCGCCCTATGTCCAGGTGGCTGAAACGGACCCGCTGGCTGCCCGTTCGGCTGTGACGCTCGCCGAACTGGCGGAGCGGGAATTCATTCTTCTCGATCTGCCGCTGTCACGCGACTATTTCCTTGCCCTGTTTGTCGCTGCTGGAGTGACGCCGAATATCGTCGCGCAGATCCAGCATCAGGAAGTCATCCGCACGATGGTCGGCAATCGCTATGGCTATACGCTTGCCAATGTCCGGCCCAAGAACAAGGCGGCACTGGACGGGCGGCGCCTCGTTTCGCTGCGGCTCGCAGGCGAGCACAGACCGATGCGCATCGGGCTCATCCGGGTCGGCCAGCAGGTGACGACCCGGCTTGTGCGCAGTTTCGAAGATCATTGCCGCCAGCTGATCTCGGACAATTATGTTCCGGGCATGGACGCACCGGTCCTCAATCTGCGTCGGACCTGACCGGGCAGCGGGCTCGTTTTTTGCTAAGCACCAGTTCCGAATATCCTACTTTGATATCTCACGGCCCGATGCGAATATTCCCGCATGGCCCTTGCGGGGCCGCGGATTGTGCCTCTGATGACCGCTGATCCCATGGAAATGATAACTGTTCCCGGAGATGACAGATCATGACTGAGACTGAAAACTGGCTCGGTCGATTGATTGCGCATCCCGCCGTGAGCGCCGACACCAATCTGCCCCTGATTGATGAAATAGAGACGCATCTCGTGGCGGCCGGCGCGATCTGCGAGCGCTTCCCCGACGCAACGGGAACCAAGGCGGCACTCCTGGCTCGGTTCGGGCCGGATGCGGCCGGCGGCCTGATGCTGTCCGGCCATGTCGATGTTGTGCCCGCAATGGGGCAGGCCTGGACGGTGCCGCCCTTCGAGGCAACATGGCTCGAAGGGCGCATCTATGGCCGCGGCTCGACCGACATGAAGGGCTTCGTTGCATCCGTCATGGCGCTTGTGGAAAGGCTGGAGCCAGAGACCCTGACGGCGCCGCTCTGGCTGGCGATCTCCTACGATGAGGAGATCGGCTGTGTTGGTGTGCGCCCGATGCTCGAGGAAATCGCCGATCGAGGCATTCGCCCTGATCTCATCGTGGTCGGCGAGCCGACCTCGATGCAGCTTGGCCTCGGCCACAAGGGGAAGATGGCTTTCAGTGTTGCTGCTACCGGCACGCCGCGACATTCATCCGAGGCGCCTCTCGTCGTAAATGCCTTGCATCTGGCAACGGATTTCGTCGTGGGCCTGCGCGGGCTGCAGGATGAGATCGAGGCGAAAGGTCCCCGTGAGGAGGGCTATTCGGTGCCTTATGCAACGGTGCATGTCGGAAAACTCGCCGGCGGAACGGCGGTCAATCTTGTTCCCGATCGGGCCGAACTGCTGATGGAGTGCCGCATCATGGCGGCAGACGACCCTCTCGCCCTCGTTGAACGAATTCGCAAGATCGCATCCGCTGCCGCGAGGCCCTACCAAGCGCGATTTGGCGAGGCCGACATCACGGTGGAGGATACCGGCAGTTATCCCGGCCTTGCCACGGAAGTAGATGATCCGGCGGTCGAAGCGTTCAGGGGATGCCTGCCCGAGGGAACGGCGGATTGTCGCGTCAGCTTCGGAACGGAAGGCGGACTTTTTGCGCAGTCGCTCGATGTGCCGGTCGTCATTTGTGGTCCGGGAAGCATGGAGCAGGGCCATCGGCCGGATGAGTTCATCGAACGGAGCCAGCTGATCGCTTGCGATCGGATGCTGCTGGAGGCCGTCCATCGCTTCTGCCGACAGGAGCCGTCGGCCGACCAGGATTTTTGAACAGCGCGTCGGGGTCGGCTTGATAAAAGCCAAATTAACTTCTCCGCCGGGAGTGATTGGTATTTGCCTAAAGAATGAGCTTTGCTGCAGGAGTCCCCTGTGACTGGCCTGTTTTGGAATCTTGATAAATGGGCAATCCGCTCAATTTCTGGTCGCCACCTTCTGCTTAGGTAGCGTCTAATCATAAGCCTCGAAATCCGTAATTTACCCGTGGACAGCCGGGAGGCTTACTGATCGAAAGGCGGGAAACGCAAGTTTTATCGGAGAAAGACAAGATGACAGACATGCCGGAAAACCTCGTCCCGTCCGGCGGTACGTCCAGCGCAATGCAAAAGCCGAAGCTCCATGCGCAGGGGCTGAGCAAATCCTACGGCGATAGCGTGGCGCTGCATCCGATAGAGCTGAAGATCCAGACAGGTGAATTGCTGACGCTGCTGGGGCCTTCCGGCTCTGGCAAGACGACGCTGCTGCAGATGATCTGCGGCCTGGTGGAGCCGACCGGTGGCCGGCTGGTGATTGATGGCAAGGATTTCACCAATTCCTCCGCCAACCAGCGCGACATCGGCGTCGTGTTCCAGAACTACGCGCTATTTCCACATCTGACGGTGATGGAAAACGTGCTATTCCCGCTGGAAATGCGCAGAGTAGGCGTGCCAGAGGCGAAGAAGAAGGCTGAGGCGGCCCTCGACATGGTGGGGCTCGCCCAATACGGCAAGCGCTTCCCGTCCGAACTTTCCGGCGGCCAGCAGCAGCGCGTGGCGCTGGCTCGATGCCTCGTTTACAGCCCCTCAATCATCCTGATGGATGAATCCCTGTCGGCGCTTGACCGCAAGCTCAGAGAAAGCATGCAGATCGAGATCAAGCGCATCCATCGCGAAACCGGAGCGACGATCGTGTTTGTCACACATGACCAGGAAGAGGCGCTGGCGCTGTCGAACCGCATCTGCCTGATGAACGGCGGGAGGATCGAGCAACTCGGTTCACCGGAAGACATTTACGAGCGTCCGCGGACCGCTTTCGTCGCCGAGTTTATCGGCATCACCAACCTGTTGCGCGGCAAGCTCGGTTCAGGCGGCTTCGAGATTAAGGGCGCCACCGTTCCGCTACCCTGTGATGTCGCCGCGAAGTCTGGCGACCGGGGTGCGTTGGCGATCAGGCCGGAGAAGATGACGCTTGCGGAAGCAGGCGCGGGGTTCATCTCTGGCGTAGTCACCGAGACCATCTATGCCGGTTCGGAAACGCGCGTTCTCGTGGCACTCGGCGACGGTACGCCAGTAACGATCCGCCGCCCAGCTGGATTGACGCCCATCCGCATCGGCAGCCGTATCGACCTGTCATGGAGCGCCGACGACGCACGCTATTTGACGAACTGATGGTAGTCCTGGTGAGACCGTCGCCCCGATCATCCAACCCGAGGCTTAAGCAAAAAGGGGAACTTGCATGCCGATCATGAAAACTCGACTTACACGCCGCTCTGTTCTGAAAGCCGCGGGTGGAACCGCCGTCGCACTGGCGGAACCTGCTATTTACACCAAGGGCGCCTTTGCGGCGGATCAGATAACGGTTGCTGATGTCGGCGGATCGCCAGGCGCAGCGATCAAGTCCGCCTTTTACGAGCCATTTGAAAATGAAACCGGTATTAAGGTGGTCGGCGTGGCGCAAAATACCGACCCAGTTTCACAATTCAAGCTGTTGGTCGATACGCAATCTTATATCTGGGATGTCTCAATGGTGACGCCGGCCGCTACTGCGCGCCTTACAAGCGACAAGAACTATCTCGCACCTCTTGGGATCACCAAGGAAGAAAGTACCAATATCCTTCCCGGTATGCTGACCGAAAATTGGCTTGGCTTTTCGGTCTTCGCTATAGTAATGGCCTATCGCGGCGACAAGTTCGGTGGAAAGGAACTGACGAGCTGGGCCGATTTCTGGGACGTCAAGAAATTCCCGGGCCGACGTGGTCTCTACAAGCAGGCCTGGGGCCTCTTGGAAATCGCATTGCTGGCAGATGGCATGAAGCCGGCCGACATTTATCCAATCGACGTAGAACGTGCCTTTGCCTCACTCGAAAGAATCCGGCCCGAAATCGCTGTATGGTGGTCGAGCGGCGCGCAGAATACACAGATGCTGCAGAGCGGCGAGGTTGACCTGTCGGACACCTGGTCTGCGCGTGCGAATGCGGCGATCGCCGGCGGCGCGCCGCTTAAGCTGGTGTTTCAAGGCTCATATAGCGTCGATGGCTGGTCCATACCTGTCGGTACACCGCGTCTTGCTCTCGCGCAAAAGTTCATCAAATTCTGCCTTCAGCCGGAAAACCAAGCAAATTACGCTAAAATCACGACCAATGGCCCCTCGAACACCAAAGCGTTCGATTTCATTCCCAAAGAGCGTGCAGCGCTCCTGCCGACTGCACCTGAAAACTTCGGCAATCTGTTCGCGTTGAACAGCGAATGGTGGGGCAAGAATTACGACGCTATGGCCGAACGCATGGAAGAATTTCTACTCCAGTAGTCGTTCAGAGACGGTTTCGCTTTTGGCAGACGTGGCACGATCGCGGCGTTTGCCCAATGCAAAGGCCCGATTTGGAATGCATCAAGCATCACGACTTCTGCCCGAAGAGACAAAATGCGGTCTGTTCTCTATGGCCGGTTGGGTCACGAAATTGATTTACGACGAAAATCGAGAGCAGGTCTGTGGCAGCAAGCAAATTCAATCGCAGACGAGAAAGTTAAAAAATATGGCGGATGTTGCGACAACCGGGCCGGGTGAAATAGCACTTCGAAAGCGGCGGTCGTTGGACGTGTTCTGGTTTGCGGGACCAGGCATCGTCTTTCTCGTCGGTCTGTTCCTGATCCCTACGCTGCAGATGCTTTCGGTCAGCTTCTATGCGAAGACGGGTAACTTTGACCTTTCGGCATTTGGGCGCCTGTTCGTCTCCACCGTTTATTTGAGGGTCATGGCGACAACTTTCCTGGTCGCGATCGAAGTCACAATCCTATGCCTGCTGCTTGGCTATCCGCTGGCATATTGGCTCTCCAGCCGCAAACCTCGAACACAGCGCATATCGCTCACCTTTATCCTCATCCCATTTTGGACGAGCCCTATCGTTCTGAACTTCTCCTGGTTGGTGCTTCTCGGTCGCTCTGGACTAGTGTCGAAGGTTGCCTATGTCTTTGGCTACAATGATGGAGTCGATCTGCTTTTTAATCGCGGTATGGTGATCTTTGCGATGGTCCATACCATGACGCCGCTTACGATCGTCACTCTACTGCCGATCATGAACAAGATTGATCCGCGACTGGCAATGGCCGCGAGAACCCTTGGGGCCAGCGGACCGCAGGCGTTCTGGCAGATTTATCTTCCACTCTCCATGCGAGGCGTTGCAACGGCCTGCCTGCTAACTTTCATCTCGTCCCTCGGCTTCTTCATAACTCCCGCTATCGTCGGAGGCCGTCAGGACACGATGATAACGCAGATCATCATCCAGCAGATCAACCAGCTCCAGAATTGGCAGATGGGCAGCGCACTTGCCGTCGTCCTTGTGCTCGGTTCGCTCATTGCCATCTTCATTTATGATCGCCTGTTCGGACTTTCGGCGATCTCCGGGGGAGAGGCACACAACAAGGCTGACAGCTGCAAGCGACTGATCGCGGTTCTATCAACGCGCTGTTTGGGAAGCTTCTTCGCGGCGATAGGGAGTGTTTATGAAAGAACGTTCAAAGGACTTCGGGGACACAGGCTCCTGTCGGTTTATTGCTGGTTGATCATTTGTCTGCTTCTCTTCCCTATAGTCGCGTTCATACCAATGGCCTTCACGACCAGCGACTTCATGAGCTTTCCGCCTCCCGGCTATGGCTTCAAATGGTTCAACGAATACGGCAATTCGACACTTTGGGTGTCAGCCACGATACGATCGGTGGGGATAGGTGTCGCGTCTGCGTCACTGACGCTAGTCATCGGAGCCTTCGCCGCCTTCGCAATCGCCCGATCTGCAAACAAACTGGTGGGGATTACATTTCTTCTATTCGTGATGCCAATGATCGTTCCTCCTATCGTCATTGCTATCGCTATGTTCTACCTGTTCGCCAAGCTGCAATTGGTTGCGACGGATATTTCGATCATCGTGGGCCATACGGTGATCTCATTGCCGACCGTCTTTGTGTTTCTGCTAGCGACGTTCAAAGCGCATGATTGGCGGCTTGATCAAGTGGCGTCGACACTTGGCGCCTCGCGAATCCAAACCGCTCTGCGCATAACCCTTCCACTCATGAGGGGTGGGCTGGCAGTCGGCTTCATTACGGGCTTTCTGCACTCTTTCCAGGAGCTCACCGTGGCGATGTTCCTTGGTGGGGGACTGAAGACCACTCTGCCGCTACAGATGTGGAACAACATCGTCCTGCAGGTCACACCAACCCTTGCTGCGGCCTCCGTTGTGGTGCTCGGAGTTACAATCCTAATGTTCGTGGCTATCGAATTGCTCCAGCCAAGGCGTAGCGGAGAAGGATCTCGATAAGATTGAAGCGGTGCGCGACCACAGCATCGATTGGTTGATCGTCGCTTGGCGGGCAATGCCGTAAACCGAAGACCCCATTGGTAAGCCTGAGCCGGTGTTGAAGCGCTGTTTCATATTAGGCGATCACTAGGCAATAAGCCGAAACATCATCACTTACTCCGCTCTCGCCGAGCGACCACCCATCATTTGACATCCGGAGAACAATAGCGTCCGGCATTGAGAGAGCGCAAAAAATGAGTAAAAAGCAGATCCGTCTAAGCTGCCTTTTTCAGGCTAACGGTAATCACAGAGCAGGTTGGCGCCTGCCGGAAGCAGAGCCTGATGGCGACACAAATATCGATGTTTATATCCGCGCAGCAAAGCGCCTCGAAGAAGGTCTCTTCGACCTGTTCTTCATCGCTGACACACCGGCCACCCGCACCGAGTATCTCGATACCTGGACGAAGTCGCCGATCTATCAGAATGGGCTTGAGCCGATTACGGTTTTGACCGCCGTAGCGGTGAATACACAGCATATCGGCCTTGGCGGGACGGTCTCAACGAGCTTTTTCGAACCCTTCAACATTGCGCGGCAATTTGCGGCCCTCGACCACATCTCGAAGGGACGTGCAGCCTGGAATGTCGTCACGTCAGCAAACGACTACGCGGCGCGTAATTTCGGCCTGGAAAGGCTGCCACCCCATGGCGAACGCTATGAGAAGGCCAAGGAATGCGTCGAGCTGGTGAAATCCTATTGGGACACTTGGGAAGACGACGCCTTCGTTTTTGACAAGGCGAACGCCATGCAGTTCGACCCAAAAAAATACCATGTGGTCGACCATCAGGGGAAGTTCTTCAAGGTCTATGGCGGCCTTAATGTGGCCCGCTCCCCTCAGGGACACCCGGTGATCATCCAGGCAGGTGCCTCCGATGCCGGCAAGGAACTGGCGGCGGAAACGGCCGAGATAGTCTTCGGTACCGGTTCCAGTATGGAATCGGCCAAGGCCTTCTATGGGGATCTCAAGGGACGGATGGAGAAATTCGGTCGCGATACGAACCAGCTCAACATCCTGTCCGGCTTTGATGCCGTCATCGGCGATACCGAAAAGGATGCGGAAGACAAATTCCAGTATCTGCAATCGCTGGTGCCGCCGGAACTGGCCGTGCTCTATCTGAGCATGGACCTGGAAACCAACCTTCTCGATCTTCCTCTCGACGAGCCGGTACCGCTTGACAGGATCCCGAAGACTTCCAACAACCATACCGTCTATTTCAACCAGATTTCGGAACTGATCCATTCGGGCAAAACATTACGCGATATCGGCACGACCTACCGACGTGGCAACCGCGTCATGCGTGGGACAGCCGAACAGGTCGCCGACTTCATGGAAAACTGGGTCGAAGCGGGATGCAGTGACGGGTTCATGATACCAATCGGCTATTATCCCGGCAATCTCGACGACTATATCGATAAGGTGATCCCGATCCTACAGGAGCGTGGTTCCTACAAGACGGAGTATACGGCAACGACGCTTCGCGAAAACCTAGGATTGGTCCGCCCGAAAAACCGCCACGTCCGCAGCTGATCTCACTCAGGCAGCCAACGTGCTGTAGATTCTGCCGCAAACTTTAGCTGGCCGGCGCATATGGGCGTATGCGGCCGCGTTGCATGGAACAGCGGGTGGCGGCGTCGCTCTTCCTGGACCGCAAAATTCACGCGGGGATCCCGCTTTCAATCGGCAGGAGGTGCCGCCTCACACTCGCCAAGACACTTCTGGCCGAGGGGAGAAGCTGAGCCATGGCATCGATGAAACTTGAAGCCGTGAAAAATGCAGCAGCCACGTAAGCCTACGGTGAGGACCGCAGATCAGGCCGCTTGAGCGTTGACGGTCGGCGGTATCCAATTCCACGGAAGCAACTGCTCCAGCTTGGTAATCGGCGTGTCCGCGATGCGGGCAAGAACGTCGGCAAGCCACGCCTGCGGATCGATGTCGTTGAGCTTTACCGTCATGATGAGCGTGGCCATGAAGGCTGCGCGATCTGCACCGCGGTCTGATCCGGCGAAGAGCCACGATTTTCTGCCGAGTGCGCGCTCCGGCAGATCTCGCCAAGACGAACCAGTCCTGAAACGCCATAGCATGCCGTTGATCACACGGCGGTCATCGACACGTTCAACTCCACGGGTATTGTTCGGCAGAAGTGGTGCGATGATGTCCCATTCTTCGTCGCTCAATTCGTGACGGTGCATGGCAATCTCCTTTCACGGAGAGTGAATCACATACCGTAAATAAGATGAACCCCTTTTATGGGGACGCGCCTAGTTGGGACATTCGGTTGAGAACACGAATGCCGATGTAGGCCTCGGTCTTCTGATTGCCGAGGCTACGGGCTTGCAGCTTGGGCCCGCTGACGGTCTTTCATCGGCCCATCTGGGTTTCTATCCGGCAGTGTTGATTGTAACCCGTCGAAGTTTGCCACGCCAACCGAGATTGCTTTGCAATCTCGGCAATATGGCAATCACGAACAGTTGGGTGCGTGGCATCGTCAGGACGCGTAACCGCGTTCCTTGGTGGTGGGATGACGATATGCGCATGCTCGCCAAAGTGGTCGGTTTTGATGAGATCGAACTGCATGCCGCGAACGGCTGTCTGGCAGATGCCTGCCTTCACAACGGGACCAACCGGCACACCGATTCCTACGGTGGTTCGATCATCGACCGGATGCGTTTCCCGCTGGAACATACTGAGGTGCTCTGATCCCTAAACACTGGAGGGACGATGGGTCTCAGGTCACGGGGCCAATACCTTCGAGGATTTGGCGCATAAGTACCATCAAATTTAATGGTTCCGTAAATCTCTTATATAAGAGTGCGTGCTGGCTGCTCTTGGGAGAGGTATGCGCAATGATCGCGCGAATATGTGGCCATCCTCCTTATTTCCATCATCGCCGTTCCGTCGCAGCCCGTCCGCCACGCACCTGCGAGGCGTGTCTTATTGGGTTGAATCTTAAATAGAGCTGGGGTCAGAATGAATATCCTGAAGAATTCGAAAATCAGGACAAAGATTGTTGCTGTCATTGCCTTGATGGGCATGATCGCCATCGGTGGTCTTGCTTACGTGAGTGTCCAGTTCAAAAGCGCGGATACCCGTTATTCGAACTTCCTGTCCCAGGAAAGCATGGCGGCCATGTTGAATGCGCGGGCAACGGGCGGTTTGTTGCAGCTTGGTTTCCAGCTCGGCCAGATCGTCATCAAGGATCCGGCATCCCCAGATTTCGCCGCCTCGCTCAAGATCTACAAAGATAACCTCGCCCTGATGAAGGACCGTATCGCGACGACGGGCCGGCTTGTTGCCGCCCGCGCGAAGCCGGCCGAAGAAATGCTCAAGGCTGTCGATGGTTTCGATGCGCTCGGCCAGACTGTCATCGCACTCGCCAAGGCCGGGCAGCGTGATGAAGCGGCCAAGGCGGCGCTCCGCGCCGGCAACGCGCTGACCGCAATCCTGCCGCTCTTCGCCGGCGCCAACGACCAGCTGATCACGGTGCTCGATTCCGGAACGTCTGAGCTGCGGGCCAAGACCAACAGTTCCATCCTCGTCGGCCTGGTGATGCTCGGCTTCGCCCTGATCGGCACGATCGTCCTCGGCCTGTTCGTTTCGTCGCGCGGCATCACCGGGCCGATCAACCGGCTGAGGGAGCATATGGTGACGCTGGCCTCTGGCGATACCGGCAGGGAGGTTCCCGGTCTGCTGCGCCAGGATGAGGTCGGACAGATGGCTGCCGCCGTCGCGGTTTTCCGGGACAACGCGCTTGAGCGTGTCCGTCTTGAGAAGGAAGCCGATGAGGGCCGGTCTCTGTCGGTGCGCGAGGCGCAGGCACGCGAAAATGCGAAGGCCAGGGATGCCGCCGACACCAAGGTGGCAGTTCATGCTCTCGCCCATGGTCTCTCGCGCCTTTCCGACGGGGATGTCTCCTATCGCATCAATGAACCATTCGTCGCGCATCTGGATGGTTTGCGGGAAAGTTTCAATGCCTCGCTCGAAAAGCTGAACGACGCGCTTAGCGCGGTAGCAGGCAATGCGAGCGTAATCAATTCCGGAGCCTCCGAGATCCGCAGTGCGGCGGATGATCTTGCTCGTCGAACCGAACAGCAAGCGGCTTCGCTGGAAGAAACAGCGGCGGCACTCGAGCAGATCACTACGACGGTAAAGGATTCCACCAAGCGTGCGGAAGAGGCGAGTGTTCTCGTCGAGCGCACCCGTTCCGGTGCCGAGCGATCCGGCGGTATCGTCCGCAATGCGGTGTCGGCCATGAACGAGATCGCAAAATCGTCCGGGGAGATCAGCAACATTATCGGCGTGATTGATGATATCGCCTTTCAGACGAACCTGCTGGCCCTGAATGCCGGCGTCGAGGCCGCTCGAGCTGGCGAGGCCGGCAAGGGATTTGCCGTCGTTGCTCAGGAAGTGCGCGAGCTCGCACAGCGCTCCGCGACGGCTGCCAAGGAGATTAAGCTGCTGATCAACACCTCTGAGAGCCAGGTCCGGACCGGTGTGGAGCTTGTCGGAGAAACCGGAGAGGCTCTTGGCCAGATCGAGCGCGAGGTGACCGACATCACCAGGAACGTGCAGGCGATCGTGGAGGCGGCGCGCGAGCAGTCTGTTGGCATTCACGAAATTAATACGGCCATCAACTCCATGGATCAGAGTACCCAAAAGAACGCGGCCATGGTCGAGGAGACTAATGCCGCAAGCCACAGCCTGGCGAAGGAAGCCACCTCGTTGAATGCCCTTCTGTCTCAGTTCCATCTTTCCGAAAGCGCCAGGAAAGCGTCAAAGCGGCCCGTGGCAGCCGCCACGAGCGATGTGCGCGCGGTCGCGTCGCCGGCAAGGGCTTTGAATAGCCGTGTTGCGCAGAGCTTCGGAAATGTCGCCGCCGCAGAAAAGCACTGGGAGAATTTCTGAACATCGCCTAAGGCGTCGGAGCGGGCTTTCGCAAAAGTGTAGTGTTCCAAGCGGAAATGAGGATCGGCGTAAATATTCGCCGCGCATTTCCTCTCAGCTTGGATGCCGCATCATCATTGTTGATGAGCGAGATATATACGCAGAATGCCTTGGCCGCCTAAAATCCAAACCTCGTCACGTTCGAAAGGAGTTCGCGATCATCCAATTTCAATGATCGCGAACTCCGATGGTCTTCGGCGTAGGCAGCGTCCTCGCGCTTCGGAAAACGTGATGGTGTGCTTCCCGCCTCAGCGCCTTATCATGCGAATCAGCAGATCGGCTGATCCGGATAAAGTGGGCACGAGGCTGGCGGCGGGTTACTTGGGGAACACGATGGTCCTACAAGCCAATCCGCTTGCCTCATGATCAACGCGCCAAAGCGTTCGCATGTGGTCTGGCTGGACCCGTCGGTTGTCGATCCCGCGGGCAATGCCATAGAAATACGGCCCGGACTTGCCAAAATGCTGACCAAGGAATGGCAGCGACTGCGCCTTCAGATCCGCCCCTGTCTCTATGTCGAGCCGATGCATCTTTTCGGCGGTGGCCGGACCGACGCCATGGAATTTCTTACCGGCGAGCTGCTCGACAAAGGACGGCCTGTTCTTTGGTGTGATCACCGCCTCGCCGTTCGGCTTGTTGAGGTCGGATAACGAGACTTTCGACTGGTCTATCCACGGCCCTTGCCTGGCCCTTAGTAACGCTATTGCCGTTTGCTTCATCCGCTATTCACGGCGGACGAAATTGGGACGAGCGGGGAGCTCCTGATGAGCAGGACTCGCGCTTAGCGCCGACACGCTTCAATCTGTGATGACGAAAATCTTCCGCACGGTCAAGATCGTCTTCCAGACGCCGGAGAAACCCGGCTTCATCACGAAACTATCGCCGGCCTTGTAGACAACCGGCTTCTCTCCATCTTCGGAGAGTTCCAGCATGCCCTTAAGGATGTGGCAATATTCGTAATTCTGCCCCTTCGCGATGGTGAAGGCACCAGGCGTCGCCTCCCATATACCGGTGCGGATGGCACCATTTCTGTCGTCGTCCTGACGCCAGACTTTGAATTCCGGATTGCCGGAAACGACTTTCTGCGGCTCGGGGATAACCAGTTTCGGCGCATCTTCCGGCGCTTCGAGAATGGTCTTCAGGAGTGTCATGGAATGTCCTTTTGTGAAGCGAGAGGAAGCTGGCCGAGACAATGGTTTGACGAAAGAATGGGTCAGACCCATCGATGCGCGGTATGAGCACGACCTTCGGCGAAACGCGAAAGCGCAAAGGGTGACGCATCCACGTCGGGCGTTTCGCCGGCAATCATGCTGGCGACGAGCCAGCCGGCGCCCGGCCCGAGCGCAAAACCATGACCGCTGAACCCGGTCGCTATGTGAATGCCGGGGTGTCCCGCAACATCACTGATGATCGGCACCATGTCCGGAGTGGCATCGATCAGCCCGCCCCATTTTTCCGCAACCCCGATATTGGCCATCACGGGGTATGCCTTGCGGAAAGCCTCCATACCGGCATCGACAAGCTTGTCGTCCGGCGCTGGATCGTAGATACGGCTGCGATCATTCTCGAAGGGGGATCGCTGGTCGTTGCGCCAGCGCTGCCAGGCGAAAGGCCCGTCGAAGAACGACCGCCCGATCGATAGCGACACCTCCCCCTTGCGGCGGAGGAAGAGCGGAAAGAATTCCCGCCATTGAAGAAGGCCCAGCGGCGACAATTCTACGCGACCGCGACCGCGCAAGCCGATCGTGTAGCCGCCATCCATTCGACGCCGATAGGAAAATAGCGGGCTGCCGACGCCACCGGGATGGACTTCGGCCGAAGCCTCCGTACGGAAGGCCGTCGCATAGACACCCGATTGCGGGATGGCGATACCCTGGTGGCGCAGCAGCATCGACGACCATGCTCCTCCCGCAACCAGAATCTGGCTGGTGCGAATGGAGCCCTTTTCGGTGATGACATGGGAAACCTTGCCAGCCTTGGTTTCCCAGCCGCGCACGGCGCAGTTCTGGATGATGAGGGCTCCCTTGCGCTGAGCGGCACGGGCAATCGCCGGCGCCGCCACCGCGGGCTCGGCCCATCCGTCGACGGGAGATTCGATGGCCGCGATCCACTTTTCCGAGGTAAGCGGCAGCCGCTCCTTCACTTGCGCGGCAGACAGGATGGAGCCGGGCATACCGTAATGCGCGGTATCATCCATCCATTTCTTCCAGTGGCCGACCTCTTCTTCGCTGACTGAGACCACCATCATGCCCGTCTGGCGAAAGCCGGAGGTCTCTCCGATCCGCTCATCCATGCCGCGCCAGAGCGCCATGCTTTTCAGCGCCAGAGGAACTTCGGGCAACGAGCGCAATTGCTCGCGGCACCACCCCCAGTTACGACTGGACTGCTCCCCGGCAATCCGGCCTTTCTCGATCAACGCGACCGACAGGCCGCGCTCGGCAAGAAAGAGTGCTGCCGCGCTACCGATGATGCCACCACCGACGATGACGACATCCACCGCCTCCGGCAGGGCAAGATCCGAGTTTACCGCTTCAACGCGAGGTGACATTCGATGTCCTTTCTGGAGATCACATTGGCTGGGCGAGTTCGGCGGCATCGGCCTCCCAGGCCAGCTTCAGCCGATACTCGCGCCGCCTGTCGTTGCGGCGTTTGATGATTTCGAACACGATCGCCGCGACGATGGTGACGACGACGATCAACGTGGCCAGAGCGCTGATGCTTGGCGAGGTGCCAAGCCGTACCCGTGCCGCCAGAACAGTGGTCAGCGTCTTGTCCGAGAGAATGGCGAACGTGGTGGCGTTGTAGTTCTCGAATGAACTGAGAAACGCGAGCATGGCCGAAGACGCCAATGCGGGTCGTAGGAAGGGCAGAAGCACGTCGCGGAACACCTGGGGATAGCTTGCGCCGAGATCCAGCGCCGCTTCCTCGAGCGCGGCATCGAAACGCTGCAGCCGGGCCATGATGATCAACATGCAATAGGAGGCAATGAAGCTGGATTGAGCCAGCACGGTCAGGACCGTGCCACCGTAAAGAAGGCTTCGCAGGCCGATCCAGCCGGAAAAATCGCGCCAGAAGACCACCGTTGCGATACCGATGACGATGCCTGGCGTCAGCACCGGTGCAACGACCACGAAATAGTAGAAAGACTTGGCGGTGCGGAAGACCTGCGTCATGACTATAGCGCCGGCAAGCCCGAGCGGCACCGACAGGATCACCACCCAAATGCCGATGACGACACTGGTCTGCAAGCCCTGAAGCATCTCCCGGTCACCGGCAAGCTGCCGGAACCAATTGAATGTGATGCCTTCGATCGGCCAGACTTGCGGATAGCTCGGCGTGTTGAATGCCGATATGCCCATGATGGCAAGCGGACCAAGCAGGAAGGCGAAGAAAATCACCATGTAGAAGGCGAGCGCAAAACGCGTGACGAGAGGCTGCTTCATTTGGCGATCTCCCCGAGCTTGAGGCCTGAGAGCTTCATGACGCCGAGGACAAAGAAGATGCAGGCGAGCAGCAGAACCAGGGCATAGGCCGCCCCCTGAGGCCAATCGAACAACTGGTAGAACCGGTCATAGACAATCGGTGTGAACCACAGGGAGTTGATACCTCCGAGAACGAGAGGCGTCGCAACCGCACCGGCAGTCAGCATGAAGCAGAGCGTCGCGCCGGAGGCGATGCCGGGCTTGGCATGCGGCATGACGATGAACAGATGGATATGCCACCAGGGCGCGCCGAGATCGCGGGCCGCCTCGATCTGGTTATGATCCTGGCTCTCGATGGCGTTGTAGAGAGGAAAGATCATGACGAGCAGATGCGAATAGCAGAGCGCGAGGAAGAGGGCCGTGTTGTTCGAGAGGAAATCGACCGGCGCGCTCGTCAGCCCGGATGCCATCAGCATCTTGTTCACGAAACCGCCATCCGCGAGCAATATACGGAAGGCGAAGGCCCGCAGGATATCGTTGACCCAATAGGGAATCACGAGCAAAAGAAGAACGAGGCGCAGTTTGCGGGCGGGCGCCGACTGAGCCATATAGTAAGCGATCGGATAGCAAATGGCGAAGTTGACGACGGTGAGGGCCAAGCTCGCCCCGATCGTGACGAAGAAGCTGCGAAGATGCAGCCAGTTCCATTGGGCCGTGCTCGTTGCGCTACCGAACAGGAAGAAGCGATAGTTGCGGAGCGTGTAGAGATCGTTCGGACCACCGACCTGCGAGGGCGGCAGCTTCTGATGGAAGGACAGATCGACCATGAACATCATCGGCATGATGATGGTGAAGATCGTCCAGAAGCCAACCGCGAGCACCAGGTATGAGCCGACGGCGAGACCGTTGCGCTGGAAAAATCCGATGCGGGTTCCACGCTCCTTGCTATCGAAACGGATCAGCAGCAGAAAAGTGCAGACCACAGCAACTGTGGCAAGTGTCGTAATGCCGAGATTACTCATGCCGCGCGACCTTTGTCCGACAGGATCACCGCATTCTGCGCCTCGAAGAGGGCGGAGAAGAAAGCACCGGGTTGCGGCAGATCGTCAGGATTTGCTGTGACGAGCGTTGCGGCAAGCGACGCACCGTTTTCCGCGCGAAGCTGAAGATGCGTAACATTGCCCTCGAATGCGAGTTCGTGGAGCTTGACATTGACGCCGCACGCATTGACTCCGGCAGACATAGCATGGTCTTCGGGGCCGATACGCAACTGTTCGGGACGAATGAACAGCGTTGCCTTTTCACCGCTCGCAAGATTGCCTGGATTACGCCCCTGCAGCGTGCCGAGGGATGTCTCGATGAGAGCCATCTGGCCATCCGTCGAGACGACCTTTCCGGCAATCGCATTGCTTTCCCCGACGAAGGAGGCAACGAACGGGGTGGCAGGCCGAGCATAAATGCTGCGGCCGTCGCCTACCTGCTCAATCCTGCCGGCATTCATCACCGCAATACGGTCCGACATCGTTAGAGCCTCGCCCTGGTCGTGGGTGATATAGATGAAGGTGATGCCGACACGCTGCTGGATCTCGCGCAGTTCACGACGCATGTGCTGGCGCAACTTGAGGTCCAGGGCAGAGAGCGGCTCATCGAGAAGCAGAACCTTGGGCTCGACGGCGAGCGCACGGGCGATTGCCACACGCTGCTTCTGTCCGCCTGACAACTCGCTGACTCGCTTGTCGGCATGCTGGGGCAGAGCGATCTGATCGAGGAGACGACGGACGGTCTCGTCACGCTTGCCACGCCCCACGCCGCGCACGCGCAATCCGTAACCGATGTTGTCGGCAACCGACATCATTGGGAAGAGGGCAAGATTCTGGAAGATCAGTGCGGTAGGGCGCTTGTTGGGACCAATCCCGCTCATGTCGCTTCCACCGATGCGGATACGACCGGCGGTCGGCTCGACGAAACCCGAGATCGCCCTCAGCAGGGTTGTCTTGCCGCAACCGGAAGGCCCAAGGAAACTGAAGAACTCGCCCGACCGGATTTCGAGGTCCGTCTCGTGCACGGCGGTAAAGTTTCCAAAGCTAATCCGGACTCGTTCAAGCTCTATTGCAGCAGTCATTCAGTCACCTTCTGCATCATATGGCGCCCGGCTGGACGCAACAGGAACACCGCGCCGCAGGAGGACGGCGGCACGGTATGGCTATTGGCGGGAAGTAGGGTCAGGCGACCTTGAATTTTTCCGCATATTCATTGCGGACGGAGAGGAACCACGATGGGCTCGGCGGATAGCGCCAGAGCTTGGACAGGGCATCTCCCGGATAGGACGACTGGAAGAGCTTTTTGTCGACGTCGGTGGTGAAATTGTCGGCGCCCTTGATTGACGAGTTGTAACTCGACACCGTAGCAACCTTTCCTCCGACTTCCGGCTTGGTCAGATAATCGAAGAAGGCGTAGACCTGATCGACATTGGCGACGGCCTTGGACAGGGCGAAGCCGTCGATCCAGGCGAGTGCACCTTCCTGAGGCGCCATAAAGCCGACCGGTTTGCCTTCCTTGACCATGCGCTTGACCGGGCCGTCCCAAGTTTGGCCTATGGCACATCCGTTTTCCGCAAAACCGGACATGATGCTATCGGACGAATCCCAGAATTGCTTCAGTTGCGCCGCCTTGTGCGCCACCGCATATTCAGGATCTCATCGTAGATCTTTCGCATCGTTGCCTCGTCCTTGTAGGTGTCGAGCATGCGGTTGGACGGCACCTTGCCGGTAGCATCGAGCCAGAGGCCGAGCCCAAGCAAGCCGGAGACCGGGCGAATCTGGGCCTTGGCGGCAAATTGGGGGTCCCAGATGAGCCCATAGCTCATCTTCTCATACGTGAGATCGGCGCGATCCGTGCGCCAAGCCATGCCTTCCGAGCCCCATACATGCGGCACGTGGTAAAGACCATCCCAGGTCCATAGGTCGGTCGAGGCCTTCAGCAGCGACGGATCGTAGTGATCGAGTTTCATGCGGTTCGTGTCGAAGGCCTTGAGAACTTCGAGAAACTTGAACTCGGGGGCACGATTGAACGAGGGCATGCACAAGTCATAGCCTTCACCGAAAGTCGCCTGCAGCTTGTTGACCAACTCCTCGTTGGACGAGAAAGGCGTCTTGTTGACCCTAATCCCCGTTGAATCGGTGAAATCCTTGATCACCGCATCCGGCAGCTCATCCGTCCAGCAGAGAATGTTCAGCTCGCCGGAAGAGGCCAACGAACGGCGGATGAAGGCTGGCCCGGTTGCTGCGACCGTTCCCACGGCGACAGCGGTCTTCAGAAAACTGCGACGATTGAATGCGCGGGCGGCGGTAATCGTCAACTGCGTGGCAGAAGCCTTTTTGGCATCAGTCATTGAAATTCCCCTGGTTGGCGTCCTAGTGGCAAATGGAGTCCTTCAATCTTTAGTATTCCCTCTGCCGATCTTTGCCGGCTTGTCGATTAGAATTCCGCAGAATGGAATTGCTTACCACCTGATGGAATGCTACTGTAGCAACCTAGGCTGGTCAAGCGAGAGGAGCGCGGGAAGGCGCATTTTTTTGCAGGCCGGAGTTCAGATTATTTTTTTTGCATCGGGAGAGACCCATTGACCGACCAACCGCCTCAATTGAAGACCAAAGGGGTCGAAGCTGTAGACAAGGCATTGCGCATATTGACGTTATTCAGCGTCGAAACACCTATCCTTTCGCTCCATGAAATCAGCATCAAGGCAGGCCTCGTCAAAAGCTCGACATTGCGTCTGCTCGTATCGCTCCAAAACGCCGGCCTGCTGTCGATGACATCTGACCGGCGATATGCCGTCGGCTTCGAAGCATTTCGTATCGGCAGCGTCTATCAGCGCACCTTCCACCTCAACGCGATCATGCGCCCGGCGCTGAAGGAACTTGTCCGAAATACTGGTGAAAGCGTTTCGTTTTTCCGCCGCGAAGGCGATACCAGAGTTTGTCTTTTCCGGGAGGATACGGATGCTCCCTTGAGAGAGCATATTGCCGAGGGCGACGCCGTTCCGATCGGCAAGGGGGCGGCAGGCCATGTCTTCCTGACCTATGGAGATCACACCGGCATGCAGCCGGCAACACTCACTGAACTTGCACTTCTTCCGATGGTGACGATCGGCGAACGGGGACCGGACATTGCCGGCATGTCTGTTCCGATCTTCGCTATGGAACAGGGAATGATCGGAGCCTTGACCTTATCGGGACCCGCCACTCGCTTCACGCCGGAAAAGATCGAGACGATGAAACCGTTGCTGATGCGCACGGCCGCAAACATTACCGGCGCGCTGCGCTCATCGTTCTTCGAGCGATACTGATCTCCGGCCAGCCGGCCTGCAATCTGAAGGCCGGCCGCCCTGACATGGTCAATACCCTCGTTGGAAATCAACCTGTTCGGCGAGCGGGCGTCCTTCGATATAGGCATCCAGATTGGCAAGGATGCGCGCGCAGAACTTGTCCAATTCGCTTATTCCACCCGCATAGGATATGTGCGGCGTCACGAATACGTCGGGACGCCCAAGCAAAGGATGACCTTCGGGAGGAGGCTCTGGCGTCATGACATCGAGCGTAGCAGAGGAGATCTCGCCAGCATCGAGGGCGGCGATCAACGCCTCCTGGTCCAGGAGCGCACCTCTGGAAATATTGATGAGATGCAGGCCCGGCTTGGCGCAGGAAAGCAGCTCGCGATTGACCATGCCGCGCGTTTGCGCCGTCACCGGCATGGCCAGCACGAGATGATCGCAAGAGGCAAAGAGTTCTTCTGCCGACGAACATGCCTGGAGGCCTGGGGGCGTATCCGCCCAGGCGCTCCGGCGTACAGCGCTGACGACCATGTCAAAGGCCTGCGCGCGGCGCATGATGGCCTGCCCGATCGCACCGAATCCAAGCAGCCCAAGGCGGCGGCCGGACAGCCGGCCCATGGGACGGCTGCGCCAATCGGAGGCCTTGCTGACACGGAAACTCTCGATATCCTTTTCCACCCGCATGATCGCGGCCATGACATATTCGGCGATCTGGTCGGAGGTCAGGCCACGACCGCAACTGACCAGACGATCGCGAAGAAGCCAGTCCGGATAGGCTTCGACGCCGGCCGAAAATGTCTGGACGAACCGTAACCGGGGAAGATCGGGCGCCACTTTCGGCGCAGTCGGCCACGCCTCGAAAAAGCGGGTCACCAATATCTCCGCCTCGGCAGGAATGTTCCACGGCGTACGCGTATCGAAGCACTCGATCACTTTCGGTTTCGACGGATGCGCTGCCAGCGGGCCGGTGAGCTCAGGCGAAACCTGATTGCAGATGACGGGACCTGTCATCGTTCCCCCTCAGAGTGGAAAATTGTAGGGCACATCATCGGTCAGATTGAGCCATACACTTTTCGTCTGCATGTAATCGGCAATCATTTCCATACCGCCTTCCCGGCCAAGCCCGGACATCTTGTAGCCCCCGAAAGGCGAAATCTGCGAAGTCACCTTATAGGTGTTGACCCAGATCGAGCCCGCCTGCAACAGCCC